>JBGGNG010000131.1:0-3563 GCA_041287635.1 Actinomycetota bacterium
TCCAGGCCGACGTGTTCGGCGTATCGATCGCCAGCGTGCTGCGCACCCAGGCGCAGCAGCTGCGCATCAAGCGACGCCAGGCCGCAGAGGCCAAAGCCCAGCAGACGCCGGTGAAGATCGTCTTCCCCCTTGTGCTCTGCATCCTGCCGGCTCTGTTCGTGGTGATCGTCGGCCCCGGGGCGATCCAGATCGTGACGCAGTTGTTCGCGAACTAGCCACCAGCGTCTCTCGGTCACGCGCTCGCGCCGGCCGCTCCCGACCCCTTCCCGGTCCGGTTGCGGCCGGTGTTCGCGCATGCGGCCTAAGTCATCGTCCCGGCGATCTCGTCGAAGGAAGACCCTTGGGCGGATAGCACACCGCGTCTAGACTGGCTATCGTCCCCCATACAGGGGATGAGGACAGTCACCCTCATCTCCAGGGACAATCGGATCGTGGGGACGTCTGCTGGGCCGAACGTCTCGTTGACATCTCCCCCCAGGCACGAGCGAACGATGAGGCGAGCGGTGGAGCGACGGATCGAAGACGCGACAAGTGAAGGATCAGCAGCGATGCTGCGCCCCGTGCCGCAGCTCGACCCGGCGCCGCTGCACTCCGACGTGGAACGGATCGACGACGATCTGCGTGTGACCACCCAGGAAGGCGATGTCGCCGTCATCCGCGACCTGCAGCCGGAGCGAGACTCGGTCGGCGGCGCGATCGGCGAAGACACCTCGGGTGAGGCCGTCGTCGACGTGATCGTCGCCGACGAGGTCGTCCACGACGAGGCCGTGACCGAGGCCGACCTCCGCTCCCTCCGGGCGCCCGACGGCGCGACGCAGGCCCGCTACCGCATGCTGGTCGCCGGGCACATCGCGAGCGACATCTTCTGTCTCAACGTGGTGCTGCTCGCCACGGGCATGCTGGAGGAGATCGCCGTCTCCCGGTCGCTCGGCACCGCGGGGTGGATGCTCACGATCGTGGGCAGCGTCGCGTGGATCGCGATCTTCCACGCCTTCGGCCTGTATGCCTCCAAGCACCTGTCATCGGCAGAGGAGATCCGTCGTGTCGTGGGCGCGGCTTCGGTCGGGGCCGCGTTGCTGATGATCTTCGGAGCCGGGGGGCTGACGAACGGCAGCGAGCTCGGCTTCGCCTTCGTGATGCTCGTGGTGCTCGAGGTCGTCGCCAGGCTCTCATGGCGCCGGTACGCGCGCAGCCTGCGAACGAAGGGCCTGCTCGCGTACCGCACGGTGATCGTGGGTTCGGCCCATGACGCGGCGTTCGTAGCGAAGGCCGTGGACGGCGACGACAGGAGCGGCTTCTACCCGATCGGTCGCATCGCGACCGAGGCGGGGCCTGATGAGCCCACGGCGCCCCCGTTCCTCGGCTCGATCGCCGACGCGGCCCGGCTCATCGACGAGAACTCCGTCGAGGCGTTGATCGTCGCGTCTCCGACCCTGACCACCGCCGAGCTCGGGCGGCTTCAGCAGTTGGCTCGCCGCAGGGGCCTCGCGCTCCGGCTGGTCGCCAGGGTGCCACACATGCTCACGAACCGCCTGACCCTGCAGCGCGTCGGCCCCCTGATGACCGTCGCGGTGCGTCCCGCCGAGCTGACCGGGACACAGGCTGCACTCAAGCGGGCGTTCGCCATCTCCCTCGCCAGCGTCGCGATCGTGCTTTCGCTCCCGATCCAGTTCGTGGTGGGTGTGCTGGTCGGGGTGACGTCGCCGGGTCCGGTGCTCTTCCGGCAGCAGCGCGTCACCCGCGGCAACAAGCTCTTCACGGTCTACAAGTTCCGCACGATGGATCGCGATGCCGATCGCATCATGGACGAGCGGGCGGTCGATCGCACCGAGCCGTTCTTCAAAGGCGGTGAGGCGCCCATCACGCCGGTGGGGAGGGTCCTTCGTTCGCTGAGCCTCGACGAGTTGCCACAGTTGTGGAACGTGGTGAGGGGCGATATGAGCCTCGTCGGTCCCAGGCCGCTCACCGCCGAGCAGGTGTGGGCCAACCCCGAGATGCTCGGCCCGCGCCACGACGTGCGCACCGGACTGACGGGGTGGTGGCAGGTCAACGGTCGGAGCGACGTGAGCGCCGAGGAGGCCATCAAGCAGGACCTGTTCTACATCGAGAACTGGTCGCTGTTGCTCGACCTCTACATCATGCTCCGGACGATCGGCGTCCTGCTCACCCGTAAGGGCGCCCGGTAGGTGGTGGATATGGACAGCCCGACCGGGTTGCGTCCGGTCGCGGGGATGCGGTTCCGTCACGTGTTGGGCATGCGCGTCGACGCTCCGCAGAGCTACGACGACGCCGTCGACATCATCACCGGATGGGCCGACGAGGACCGGCCTCGAACGGTGGGCATCGCCACCGTCAACAACGTGATGGAGGCCCGCGACGATCCGAACTTCCTCGACGTCATGAACGGCTGCGACCTGGTCACGCCAGACGGCATGCCGCTCGTGTGGGGGTTGTCGATGCTCGGCGTTGGATCGGCCACCAGGGTCTGCGGTCCCGAGCTCACGCCGAGACTCCTCGGGCGAGCCGCCCAGCTCGGCATCCCAGTGGGCTTCTACGGGGGCGACGCGACAACGATCGAGGCGCTGTGCCGCGTCGCGGCGGCTCGGTGGCCTTCGCTCACGATCGCGTATGCCTACGATCCGCCGTTCCGCCCGCTCACAGCCGCCGAGGACGACCAGGTCGTCGAGGAGATCCTCGGAGCCGGGGTGCGCCTGCTCTTCGTCGGACTCGGCTGCCCGAAGCAGGAACGATGGATGGCGGAGCACCGCGATCGGTTGCCCCTCGTGACGCTGGGCGTCGGCGCGGCGTTCGATTTCCTCGCGGGAACGAAGCGACAGGCTCCCCGCTTCCTTCAGCGTGCGGGGCTCGAGTGGGCGTTCCGGCTGGTCTCGGAGCCTCGTCGACTCTGGAGACGATACCTCCGCCAGAATCCCCGTTTCATCGCGCTGTTCGCTCGGCAGGTCGTGCGCGAGCGGCTGGCTCCGGCCTGACGCGAGACACGTGCGCCTCCACGCAATGCATTGCCTTATGGGGTAACGGTATCCCCCGAACAGGCTGAGGTAACATCACCCGAGGGACGTCGGAGGATGCAGACGATGCGTATGTTTCGGCGAAATAGGTCGTTCGGCGGGTTGCTTACCGTAGCTCGAACGACCTATGATGCCCCCCAGATGCGGCGACACGGACGTGCGGGTTCCGTGTCCATCAGGAAGGGAACGCTCATGAAGAAGGCTGCTGCGGTCATGGTCGGCGCGATCGCGTTCATGACCATGCTTGCCGGCACCGCCTTCGCCGGGGAGACGGAGACCCCTGAACCCACGACCGTGGTCGAGGGTGCAGGCGGAGGCACCGCGTTCACCGGCGGCGACGCGTCGACGGCCGCGATCGTAGCGGTCGCACTGGTCGCGGTGGGTCTCGTCGCGCTGTTCGTTGCGCGGCGTCGCACCGCTACCACGTCGTAACGACGGCGGAGGCTGTTGCGAAGGCCCCGGGGTTTCCCCGGGGCCTTCGTCGTTTCATCCGTCCGGTGAACGAACGGCTGATCCTCACGGCATCGCCCGGGT
>JBGGNG010000132.1:0-3303 GCA_041287635.1 Actinomycetota bacterium
CCGCGGTCGCACGGAAGCTGCCGGCGAACCCCTTCATCGAGGCCACCGGCACCTCGCTCAAGCTTCGCCTGCCCAAAGGCGCCTTACCCGAGCTCGAGCTCGAATGGAAGGTGCCCGCAGTCTGGAACGCCTTCGAGCGCAACCGGGCTCGAGCATATTGCACGGGCTTCACCGCGCTGGTGGCGCTGAACAACTGGCTCGCCGCGATGGATCGCCTCAAGCAGGGCGACACGAAGACGAGCACCCCGTTCGAGATCCCGAAGCGGGGTGAGCAGCGTGGCGTCGGGTTCTGGGGTGCGGGGCGTGGGTACCTCACCCATCATCTGACACTCGACCGGGGCGCGGTGGCGAACTATCAGATCCTCACCCCCTCGACGTGGAATGCCTCGCCGAGCGATCGGTGGCGGCAGCCGGGCCCCTACGAGGAAGCGGTCCTCAACACACCGCTCCTCGAGGAGACCGACGACCCGGCGAAGTTCAAGGGGATCGACATCCTGCGCGCCATCCGGAGCTTCGACCCCTGTATGCCGTGCACCACCCACATTCACTCGGATGCCGGCGTCATCACCCGGGAAGTGAACACCTGCGCCTGCGGCATCGACGACGACGGAGGATAAGTGCGCGTCATCGTCGCTGGCGTCGGGTATCGTAACCTGCGCGATCACTCGGTCGGAATCGCGGTGGCCGACCGTCTGCTCGATCATGCCTGGGGCGGGGACATAGTGGTGGAGGATCTCAGCTACAACCCGATCGCGGTCATGCAGCGATTGGAGGACGAGCCACCGGAGCGCCGCTTCACGCGGGCCGTCATGGTAGGAGCGGTCGGGCGCGGCAACCGTCCGCCGGGAACCGTCACGGCCTATCGCTGGGATGGCGTCCTGCCCAGTGACGAGGAGATCCAGCGCGCGGTGAGCGAGGCGGTGACTGGCGTGATCGCGCTCGACAATACACTCGTGGTGACCCGGCACTTCGGGAGCCTGCCCGAGGATGTGGTGGTCATCGAGGTGGAGCCGGGTGTTCAGGAGTTCGGCGACGAGTTCAGCGAGCCGTTGGCCAGAGTGGTGGACGAGGTGTGCGAGCTCGCGGTGACCATGGCGACCGACGCGGGAGCGGCGGCGCGGCTCCCGAGGGGCCCGCTCGGGGGTGCACGGCCTGCGGCGGCGGGGCACGGTCTCGGATGAGCGCGGATATCCTCGAGGAGGTCCAGCGGCTCATCGATGCGCTCGAGTCGCATCCGGATCCGGCCGTACGCGCCGACGTCACGGCGCTGCTTCAGGGCATCGACGCGGTCCATCGCACCGCCCTGACCCACCTGGTGGACGCCATCCGAGGCATGGCCGGCGACGCATTCGTCAACCGGCTGGCGAGCGATCCGGCCATCCGTCTCCTCCTGATGTCCTACGAGCTCCTGGCGGTGGACCGGCGGCTGGTCGCGGAAGAGGCGCTCGACGCGGTGCGAGGCCATCTCCACGATCACGGGATTGATGTGGAACTCGTCGACGTGGTGGGGGGAGCCGTCTATGTCCGCTTTCACGGGCTCCGCGACGGCGGGACTTCACTCGAGGCGGTGCGACACGACGTGGAGGAGGCCCTGCGGACAGGTCTGATCGGGTTCCAGGAGCTCGTGGTCGGGGACCGCGCTCCGGCCGGACCGCCACTGCTGCAGGTGGGCAGGTTGCGATCGGCCCAGCGCCCGGTGTATCGGCGTGCCTGTGCTGCGGCCGACGTCGCGCCCGGCGCTATGATCGCGGTCAATGTCGAGGGGCAAGGGATCCTTATCGCGAACGTGGACGGCGAGATTCTCGCAGTGATCAACCGGTGCGGCGACACGCCGTTGCCCCTTCAATTCGGGACTCTGGCCGGCGCCGAGCTGCGATGCTCGTGGCACGGGTGCCGCTACGACGTGAGGACCGGCAAGCGACTCGATGCTGGCGCCGAGCACCTCGTGGTCTTGCCGGTCGCGGTCGAGGGCGACGAGATCCGGGTGGTCGTGGGCGTAGAGCCCGCCGTCGGGCGCTGACCGTGCGCACGCTGATCGCCGGGTTCGGCAACGTCCTGCGCGGGGACGACGGCTTTGGCGTCGAGGTCATTCGGCGATTGCAGGAGCGGGAGCCGATCTCGGGTGTCGAGGTGATGGAAGTAGGTACCGCCGGAATTCGCCTTGCCCAGGAGCTGCTGACCCCGTGCGACCGACTGATCATCGTCGACGCCATGAACCGGGGTGGCGCCCCGGGTACGGTCTACGTCGTCCGGGTGGAGTCGGTGGACGCGGCGGGCGAAGTGGATCTGCACCTCGCGGTACCGGCCCGTGCGCTGGCCGTCGCGAAGGCGCTCCGGGCGCTTCCTCCCGAGGTGTTCATCGTGGGCTGCGAGCCGGGAGAGGTGGACGAGCTCACGACCGAGATGACGTCTCCGGTGCAGGCGGCTGTGGGTGCCGTGCTGGAGCACATTGACCGGCTACTGGCGAACGGCGGCGCTGGCGCCGATCCGGTCGCCGAGCTGCAGCAGCGGGACGAGATCCTGCAGATCATGTTCTGGCTTCATGGGGAAGGGCTCGGTCCAGACGTCAGCCCCGCGGACATCCTCCGCTTCGTCGGTGACAGCGTGACGGTGCACGCGACGCTGCGACAGCTCGTGGCGGATGGGTTTGCTGAGCCGCAGCTGGATGACAGCGGCGCGCAGCTCTATCGGCTGACGCCGCTGGGCATGCGGGAAGGTCGCCGTCGGTTCCTCGATGAGTTCGAGCCATACCTGGCGAAGCACGGTCACGGGGAGTGCGGCTCGGCCGACTGTGATTGTCATACCGGGGGCGGTGACTGCCGGAGCCTCGCGTGATGGCGACCGTGGCGGCGACCTGCGGGTGTGGCTCTGGTCTCGCCGCCACCGACTGTCTCTGTCCGGCCACGCCGCTGGCGAAGCTGATCGGCCGACGGTATGCCCTCGGGTTGCTGAGTCTGATCGCGAATCATGGCACGGTCAGATTCAACGAGCTTCGGAGCCGTCTCGGGGATGTGAGCTCGTCCACGCTGGCCACGAGACTGGCAGATCTGGAGGAGGCGGGCTTGATCGAGCGGACCGTCTATCCAGAAACGCCCCCTCGGGTCGAGTATTCGCTGACGGGACGCGGCCGGGAGCTATGCCGGGTATTGAATGACTTCCTCCGGCGCGGACAGTCGCAGCGGGATTGAGCTTGCCACTCTCTTTTTTTGTCCGGCACACTTCGATTCTTCGCAGCAGGTTCGGTTCGCCGAACTGCTAGTTGGAGGTTCTATGCGTCGGGGGCCCATGATGGTGCAGGCCGTG
>JBGGNG010000133.1:0-20953 GCA_041287635.1 Actinomycetota bacterium
CACCCGGAACACCTCCACCGGCTCCTCACGGCCCTTCACGTGCCGGATGCCGATCGGCTCGCACGCGATGCCGTCCGAGGCTGCGACCGTACTGGCCGTCGCGACGATCTCGCCGCCGGCCGCCTCGTTCTGCAGCCGCGAGGCGATGTTCACGGCGTCGCCCACGACCGTGTACTCGAGACGCCCGCCGCCGCCCACCGTGCCGGCGATCACGCGACCGGTGTTCACCCCGATCCCGACGCCCATCTCGGGCAGGTCCACGACATCCCAGCCGGCCTCGTTCAGCTCGGATTGGCGCTGCTGCATCGCGATCGCACACCGCAGCGCGCGTTCGGCGTGATCGGCGAGCGGCTCGGGCGCGCCGAAGACCGCCATCACGGCGTCACCCTGGAACTTGTCAATCGTGCCGCCGTGCGCGGCCACGACCTCGGCCATCGCTTCGAGGTGCCGGCCCACGACCGCGGCGACGTCGCGGGCCTCGAGCCGTTCCGCGATCGTCGAGAAGCCCCGGATGTCGCTGAATAGCACGGTCACCTCGACCTCCTGGGGCTCGATCGCGGTCTCGGGATGGGAGGCGAGACGCTCGGCGAGCTGCTGCGGCACGAAGCTCGCGAGCGTGTTGCGCGAGACGGTCTGCTCGACGACCGCCGAATGCAGCCGCTTGAACTCGTCGACCAGACCGGCCGAGCCTTCCCCTCCCGCCATGCCGCGGAACAGTTCGGTCACCTGACGGTCGACGGCCTCCTGGGTCGTGCCGAGAGCGGCGGCGATCTCCTCGTACCCGAGGCCCTTGGCCATCATGTCGAGCAGCTCGCGGTCGCGCTCGGCGGCCTCGGTGCGCCCGGAGAGCCGCTCGGCGATCGTCGGATCGACGGTGCTGCCGCCCGCGTGCACCTCGCGGATCGCGCGCGCGAGCTCGTCGCCCTGGGCGATCCGATCCTTCAGCAGGTACGCGAGCCCGCTGTGGCCGCGGCCGAGCAGCGCGATCGCGTACTCCTCGTCGTCGTGGGCGCTCAGCACCACCACCCCCGTGTCCGGGTGCTGCTCGCGGATCGCATGTGCGCAATCGATGCCCTCCAGCCGGAAGCTCGGCGGCATCTTGATGTCGGTCACGACCACGTCGGGCACGTGGTCGGCCGCGGCGACCAGGAGCGACGGTGCGTCCTCGGCGACCCCGACGACCTCGATATCGTCGTAGGAGTCGAGCAAGGCGCGCACGCCCTCTCGGACCAGCACGTTGTCCTCGCCCAGCACAACCGTGATGCTCACGCCGCTCGCCTTCCCGTCGGGGGGTGCCCGTGTACCATCCGCGCATGCTGCGCGTGGTCTTCGCGGAGGACAACTACCTGGTTCGCGAGGGCACCGTCGCCCTGCTCTCCGGCGTCGACGACGTCGAGATCGTCGGCACGGCCGAAGCCTACGACGAGCTCATCGCCGCGGTCGAGACGCACGCTCCCGACGCGGTGCTCACCGACATCCGTATGCCCCCGACCGGCACCGACGAGGGCATCCGCGCAGCCAAGGCGATCAGGGCCCTGCACCCGGACGTCGGGGTGGTGGTGCTCTCGCAGTTCGCCGACGAGGAGTACGCCTACGACCTGTTGAAGGACGGCGCGGAAGGACTGGGCTACCTGCTGAAGGAGCGCGTGGCCGACGTCGACGAGGTCGTGCGCGCGCTCAACGAGGTCGCGCGTGGTGGCAGCGTGCTCGACCCGAAGGTCGTCGAGTCGCTCGTCGCCGCGAAGGATCGTATGGCGCACTCGCCGCTCGCGTCGCTGACGGACCGCGAGCGCGAGGTGCTGAGCCACATGGCCCAAGGCGAGAACAACGCGGCGATCGCGAAGTCGCTGTTCCTCACTGAGCGTGCCGTCGAGAAGCACATCAACTCGCTGTTCCACAAGCTCGACCTCACCGAGGAGCCCGACGTGCACCGGCGCGTGATGGCGGTGCTGGCCTTCCTTCGGGAGACGGAACAGGCGTAGGCTCGCACCGCCCGCAGGCACGGCCCGTGCTCGACCACCGGGCCACGAAAGGAGGTTGCGATGAGTGGACGTGAGACGGTCGAGGCCCTCGTGGCCACCCTCAACGCCCGCAACGTGCCCGGCATGGACGACCTCTTCCACGAGGACGCCGTGATGGAGTGGCCGCAGTCGGGCGAGCGCATCGTGGGCGGCGACAACCGGCGCGGCGTCTACAACGCGTTCCCGCAACTGCCGACCATCACGCCGCGCCGCATCGTCGGCGAGGGCGACCTGTGGATCGCGGAGTCCACGCTCGACTACGGCGGCGGAGCCGTCTACCAGGCGGTGTTCATCTTCGAGATGCGCGACGGGAAGATCGCGAAGGAGACCGCGTACTGGGCCGAGCCGTTCCCGGCCCCGGACTGGCGGGCCGCCTGGGTCGAACACATGGACGACTGAAGTCACTGCGCCCGCCGCGTGTCGACGATGTAGACGCTGCACGGCGAGTGGCGCAGCACGAGGTTCGGCACGCTGTCCTTCACGCGCCACCACGACCCGCGCGTGCCGCGGTTCCCCACCACGATCGTGTCGGCCCCCACCTCTGCGGCGACCTCGCAGATGCGGTCGGCGGGCTCGCCGCGCTCGATGCGCGTGGTCGTCGAGACCTCGGGGAACCGTCGCGTCAGATCCGACAGGTAGCGGTCGGGATCGGGCGAGCGGTCGGGATCGACGGCTGCTCGCACGTCGCCATCCGATCGCACGAGCAGCACGAGCAGCTCGGCGCCGCGATCGCGTGCGAGCCTCGCCGCATCGTCGACCGCGAGGTCGGCTGCGGAGCTGGAATCCGTTCCCACCAGGATCGTCGTCATCGTAGGCCTCCTTCGATCTGCGACCACGCTAGATCTGAACCAGATCGCTGACGACGGCGCGACCATGCCATTCGCGGGGAGGTCAGCACCACCGAGATCGGCGTGTTCCTGCCCGTCAGAAGGGGAGAGCACCACCGTAGCGGCGCCCTGCCAGCGGTGGCACGATTGGCCCATGCGAAGCGTCACGAGCACGGGGCCATGACGGGCTCACGAGCCCGCTGGGCCGGGCTCCTGATCCTCGCGACGTGTCTGCTCGCGGTGGCGGCGTCGGTACCGATCGACCTCGCGAACCGGTTCGATGACGCCGAGGTCGTCGTGATCGGTGATCCGCAGACGCCACGGGTGCAGGAGCTGCTTGCCGAGATCGGCGACGACCGATTCTCCGAACCCGGTCCGAACCCGGTCGTCGCCCTCGTGATCGCGATGTGTTTCCTGTGGATGCTCGTCGGCGTGCTGATCGTCTCGAGACAGCCGGGGAACTGGGCCGGATGGACGTTCCTGGTGGTCGCCGGGGTCTTCCCCCTCGGGCTCTTCTTCGCCTCCCTCGTGTCGTACGGCGCCAGGAGCAGGCCGGGGTCGGTGCCGTGGTTGCCGCTGTGGGCGGCGATCGGTGAGTACACCCTCTACCCGATCGCGCTGCTGCCGCTGCTGTTCCTGCTGTACCCCGACGGGCATCCGCCGAGCCCGCGATGGCGCTGGGTCGCCCGAGGATTGCTCGGCGGCACCGCGCTGGCGTGGCTGGGCTTCTTCCTGCGCCCCGGCCCGTTCAACGCCTACGTGGACGACGGCATCCTGTTCGTGAACCCCACCGGCATCGATGCGCTCGCGCCGGTGTCGGGTGTCGTGATCGCGATCGGTGCGGCAGTCGCGATCGTCTCGGCGATCGCCACGGCCGTCGCGGTCACGCAGCGGTTCCGGCGATCGACGGGCGAGGAGCGGCAGCAGATGCGCGTGCTCGCCCTGGTGGCCGGCCTCGCCGGCACCTCGTTCGTCTTGATGTGGGTCATCTCGCTCGTCGCGGTGATCACCGGGGCGGACTCGGAGACCGAGCTCGCGATCTTCCCGATCCTGTTCGGGTTCACGGCGCTGTGCCTCGTGGTCGGCATCCCGGTGGCCTACCTCGTGGCGATCTTCCGGCACGGACTCTGGGACCTCGACGTGGTGATCCGCAAAACGGTTCGCTACGCGGTCGTCGTGGTCGCCTTCATGGTGCTCGGTCTGCTCCTCGTGGCCGCGGTCCCGACCCTGCTGTTCGGCGTCGGCGCGAGCACCGACCTGATGCCGACGCTCCTGCTCGCCGGCGTGCTGGCGGCAGCGTTCCTGTGGCTGCGTCCGCGGGCCGCGAGGCTTGCCGACCGCCTCGTGTACGGGCGGCGGGCCACCCCGTACGAGGTGCTGTCGCAGTTCAGCGAGCGCCTCGGTGGCACCTACTCCACCGATGACGTGCTCCCGCGCATGGCACAGCTGGTGGCCGACGCCACCGGGGCGCGCCGAGCCGACGTCTGGTCGTTCGCTGCAGGCGAGCTGCGCCCGGAGAGCCGGTGGCCGGCCGACGTCGCCTCGCCCGCGCCCCGGCCGGTGGACGAGGATGCGCTCGGGACCGCCGACGGCGAGCACCTGACCGAGGTGCGACATCAGGGCGAGCTTCTCGGCGCGATCACCCTGGAGCCCTCCCCCGAGGATCCGATGGTCCCGACGAAGGAGGCGCTGGTCCGCGACCTCGCCGCCCAGGCCGGGCTCGTGCTGCGCAACGTACGGCTGATCGGCGACCTGCGGGCTTCGCGCCAGCGGCTCGTCAAGGCCCAGGACGAAGAGCGCCGCCGGCTCGAGCGCAACATCCACGACGGCGTGCAGCAGCAGCTCGTGGCGCTCCAGGTGCAGCTGCGACTCGCGCGGACGATGCTCGACCGTGAGCCGGCGAAGGCCGGCGAGCTCCTCGACGCGCTCGCGGTGCGATCGACCGAGACCCTGGACGAGCTACGGGACCTGGCGCGGGGCATCTACCCACCGTTGCTCGCGGATCAGGGCCTGGCCGCTGCGCTCGAGGCGCAGGCACGGAAGGCCGCGATCGCGGTGTCGGTGGAGCCCGACGGCATCGGGCGTTACGCCCAAGAGATCGAGGCCACGGTCTACTTCTGCGTGCTGGAAGCGCTGAACAACGTCGCGAAGTACGCCGAGGCCTCGCACACGATCGTCTCGCTTTCGCAGACCGAGACGGGCCTGTCGTTCTCTGTCGCCGATGACGGGCGCGGGTTCGATCCACGGGCCGCCGATGCGGGGAGCGGCCTGCAGGGCATGGCCGACCGCGTCGAGGCGATCGGCGGGTCGATCCGACTCCAGAGCAGCCCGGGGGCGGGTACCTCGGTGTCGGGCAGCGTTCCGACGGAGACGCGGTCGTGAGCCGCAACGATCGTCGATCGACCGTCGCCTGGGCGGTCGCCGCGATCTCGATCGCGCTGATGGCCTGCTCCCTCGCGATCAAGGTGGCGAACGGCACCCTGGTCGGTGCCGACGATACGGCGTTCATCGCTCCCGGGCTCCTGGGTGGCGCGGCGTTCGCGATCGTCGGAGCGCTGATCACGGCCCGCACGGGAAACGCGATCGGCCTACTCTTCCTCGGCATCGCTGCGTCGTTCTCGATCTCGATGGTGACCCAGAACTGGGTCGACGTCTCGGTCGACCGCGGGGAAGCACAACCGTTCGTGCAGATCGCGAACTGGCTCGCGCAGTGGCCCTTCTTCCTCAGCCTGGGGCTGCTGATCGGGGTGTTCTTCCTCTACCCGACCGGCGCCCTGCCCTCGCCGCGATGGCGCCTGGCGTGGCGCATCTACGTGGGCTCGCTGGCCGTGACCGTCGTGGGGTTCGCGCTGCTCCCGTACCGCTGGGACGGCATCCCGGGCACCATCGTCACGAACCCGGTCGGCCTCGAGCCACTCGAACCAGTGCTCGGGATCATGCTCGCGGTGGCCGGTCTCGCGCTGGTCGTGAGCGCGTTCGTGGCGCTCGCGTCGCTGATCGTGCGGGCTCGAGGCGCCGAACCCGAGGTCCGCCAGCAGATCCGATGGCTCCGGGCGGTCGGGGTGCTCGGTGGCGTGCTCTTCGGGGGGCTGCTCGTCGTCGGCTTCACGATCGGCGACGATGAGGCCGGCTTCGCGGCGCGCGTCGCCGACGTGCTGATGGTGCTGCTCGTGGTCACGATCGTGCTGGGCATCCCGGTCGCCACCGCCGTCGCGATCCTGCGATACCGGCTCTACGACCTGGACCTGGTGATCCGGCGCACCGTGATCGTCTCGGCGATGGCCGCCGGGATCACCGCCGTGTACGTGGGCGTCGTCGTTGCGGTGCCGCTCGCGTTCGGTGACCGCGATGGGGGATTCGACCCGGTGCCGCTCGCCGCGGCGGCCGTCGTTGCCCTGGTCGTCGATCCGCTCCGTCGGGCCGCCCGACGGCTCGCCGACCGGTTGGTCTACGGGACGCGGGCGACGCCGTACGAGGTGCTGACCGCGTTCGGAGAGCGTGTCGCCGGCACGTACTCGACCGATGACGTCCTCCCCCGCATGGTGCAGGTGCTCGCCGAGGCGATCGGCGCCACGAGCGCCTCGGTGTGGCTGCGGGTCGGCGAGGAGCTGCGTAGGGAAGCATGGTGGCCGGCCGAGACCCCGACCACGCTGACCCTTCCGACCCGAGGCGACCGGTTGCCACCCTTCGCCGGTGAGGAAGTCGTCGAGGTCCGCCAGCAGGGTGAGCTGCTGGGAGCCCTGACCGTCACGATGCCGGCCAGCGAGCCCTTCGACGTTTCGAAGTCGGCCCTGGTGAGCGATCTCGCCGCGCAGGCCGGGCTGTTGCTGCGGAACGTGCGCCTCCTCGAGGACCTGCGGGCCTCGCGCCAGCGGCTGGTCAAGGCCCAGGACGAGGAGCGCCGTCGGCTCGAGCGCAACATCCACGACGGCGTGCAGCAGCAGCTCGTCGCGCTCAACGTGCAGCTCGGGCTGCTCGCGAGGACCGCGGAACGAGACCCGGCGGCGGCCGCGCGCTCCGCCACCGAGCTGCAAGCGCAGGCGACCTCGACGCTGGAGGACCTGCGCGACCTCGCTCGCGGGATCTACCCGCCGCTGCTCGCCGACCAGGGGCTCGCCGCCGCGCTCGAGGCGCAGGCTCGCAAGGCGGTGGTCGCGACGACCGTCGACGCCGATGGGCTGGGCCGCTACCCGCAGGAGGTCGAGGCAGCGGTGTACTTCAGCGTGCTGGAGGCGATGAACAACGTGGCGAAGTACGCCGGGGCGAGCCGCACCCGCATCGAGCTCGCCCAGCGCAACGGCGCGCTCGAGTTCGCGGTGCGCGACGATGGACGAGGGTTCGACGCGGCCTCGACGGCCCGCGGTACCGGCTTGCACGGCATCGCCGACCGGCTCGCTGCGATCGGCGGCGAGGTCGCGATCGAGAGCGCGCCCGGCAACGGAACGACGATCCGCGGCTCGATCGCCGTCGGAGGCGCGACGTGACCCCGGAACGCGCTCGGACGATGGTCCGCACGCTCGGCGTGACCGCCGTCACGCTGCTCGTGGTCGCGATCGTCCTCACGACGATGGATCCGACGACCGATGCCGGGGAGCTTCCGTCGATCGTGATCATGGCGACCGGCATCACGGCGTTCGCCGTGATCGGGCTCGTGATCGCTGCGAAGGCGCCCACGAATCCGATCGGGTGGCTCTACGCGACGACCGGCCTCAGCGCGATCGTGCTGATCACCGCGAACGAGTATTCGATCGTCGGGCTCGACCGAGGGGAGCTCCCGGGTCCGGGGCTCGCGCAGTTCCTCTCCACGATCGCGATGCTCCCGATGGTCGCCTCGCTCCTGTTCGCGCTGCTGCTCTTCCCGACCGGGCGCCTCCCCTCGCCACGATGGCGGGTCGTCGGCTGGACGATCGCTGCGGGCACGGCGATGGCGTTCGTCGCGAGCGGGCTTCATCCGAGCACCTTCATGGTGGGAACCGACCTCTACGTGGCCAACCCCTTCCACGTCCCGGCGATCGACTCCTGGACCTGGCTCGGGCTCGCGGCCACGGTCACGATGCTGGCCGCCGCGGTCGGCGCCGTCGGCGCGGTCGTCGTCCGGTTCCGACGTGCTCAGGGCGATGAACGCCAACAGCTGCGCTGGTTCGTGTACGGCATCAGCGTCGTGATGGCCTCCCTCCTGCTGTTGCTCGTCGCCGGCGACACGGCCGTGGGTGATGCCGCCTGGTTCACCTTCGTGACCTCGCTCCTGTTCGCGATGCCGGTCGCGACAGCGATCGCGGTGCTGCGCTACCGCCTCTACGACCTGGATCTCGTGATCAAGAAGACGGTGATCTTCGCCCTCACGGTGGTGCTCGTGATGGTGGTCGGCCTCGGGGTGCTCCTCACGATCAGCAGCCCCCTGACCGACATCGCCCCCGACGAGACGCAGGCCGTCGGCATCAGCGGCGTCGTGATCGGAGCGCTGATCTGGCCGCTCTGGAAGCTCGCCCGCCGGATCGGCGACCGCATCGTGTACGGCGGTCGCGCCACCCCCTATGAGGCGCTGACCGAGTTCTCCGAGCGGCTGTCCGAGGCGTACGCGACCGACGACGTATTGCCGCGCATGGCCGCCGTGCTCGGCGAGAGCACCCGTGCGGTGGAAGCGCGCGTCTGGTTGCTCGTGGGCGGGATCTTCCGGCCGGAAGCCGTCTGGCCGGCGTCTGCGCTCGATGCGGTGGCGATCCGCCTCCCCGCGAATGGGGTCCTCCCGGTGTTCGGCGGTGCCGACGTGTCGGTCGAGGTCCGCCATCGCGGCGAGCTGCTCGGTGCGCTCAGCGCGACGTCGCACGCGAACGATCCGATCGACACCGGACGGATGGAGCTGATGCGCGACCTCGCGGCACAAGCGGGCATCGTGCTTCGCAACGTGCGCCTGATCGAGGAGCTGCGGGCCTCACGCCAGCGGCTCGTCGCCGCCCAGGACGAGGAACGGCGACGCCTCGAGCGGAACATCCACGACGGGGCGCAGCAGCAGCTCGTCGCGCTCGGCGTGAAGCTGCGTCTCGCCGATTCGCTACTGGAGCGCGATGCAACGAAGACCCACGAGATGCTCGCGCAGCTGCAGACCGAGACGCAGGCCGCGATCGAGGACCTCCGCGATCTCGCCCGAGGCATCTACCCGCCTTTGCTCGCGGACCGCGGTCTCGAGGCCGCACTCGACGCCCAGGCCCGGAAGTCACCCACACCGGTCGCCGTCGCAACGGTCGGCGTCGGCCGCTACGACCAGGACATCGAGGCGGCTGTCTACTTCTCCTGCCTCGAGGCGCTGCAGAACATCGCGAAGTACGCGACGGCAACGACCGCCTCGATACAGATCGCCCAGCGCAACGGATCGCTCGAGTTCATCGTGACCGACGATGGAACTGGGTTCGACCCGACGAGCGTGACACGTGGTTCCGGCCTGCAGGGCATGACCGACCGCATCGATGCGATCGGTGGGAGCCTCACGATCGAGAGCGAACCGGGCGCCGGGACGACGATCCGCGGTTCGATCCCGGTCTGAGACGCGGTTACGACCCGGACGCGGCGGACCAGGCGTCCTCGAGGCGATCGGGACCGAAGACCGCCTTCGGGATGTACGCCGCGGCGCCGCACTCGGCGGCACGAGGCGCGTACTCCGCCTCCTCGTACGTCGAGAGCAGGAGCACGACGACCGCACCCTCTCCTGCCGCGAGGATCTGGCGTGTCGCATCGAGCCCGTTGATCCCGGGCAGGTTCACGTCCATGAGCACCAGGTCGGGCGTGAGGTCGGCCGCCATCGTGACGGAGTCCTCGCCGGTCTCGGCCTCGCCCACGACCTCGAAGCCGTCGGTGGCGTCGACGACCATGCGGGCCGCCATGCGGAAGGGCTCCTGGTCGTCGACGATGAGGACTCGAACGGTCATGGTTATGTGCCTCCAGGTGGAAGCGTCCCACGGCTCGCGTGCCGTGCCAGTGATGCCAGCACCACTTTCCACGAGCCTGCTGGCGACCCGAGCATGTCGCCGACCGAGCCCGTCGCTCATCGGATCGCCGATGCGACGGGCCTTCCGACCGATTGCCACGTCGGCGTGAACCGTGCTTGACTCCGCCGCACCCCCGACCAGAGGAGTCAGCATGTCCGTCCGTGTCCGTCGCCCCGCGTTGCTCGCCCTCGCCGCCGCGCTGGTCGCAGGCGCGACCCTGGCGGGTCCGGTCGTCCCCGTCGTCGCGGCGCCTCCGTCGCCCGACCCGGTGATCGCCGCCGTCGGCGACGTTGCCTGCCAGTCGTTCAGCCAGAGCGACGGTGAGGGAGCATGCCGCTCCGATGAGGTGGCGGCCCTGATCACCGACCTCGCGCCCGACCGATTCCTAGCGCTCGGCGACCTCCAGTACAACAACGGCACGCTCGACGAGTTCCTGCGGGTCTGGGACCCACAGTTCGGCCATCTCAGATCCATCACGATGCCGACGCCCGGCAACCACGAGTACGGCACCGAGGGGGCGCAGGGCTACTTCGACTACTTCGGTCCGGTCGCCAACGGACCCCGCGGCTACTACTCGTTCGACCTCGGGGCGTGGCACATCGTGTCGCTGAACTCCGATATCTGCCGAGACGATCCGGGTTGCGGTCCGGGCACTCCGCAGTACGAGTGGCTCGAGATGGACCTCGCCGAGCATGACGACACCACCTGCACCCTGGCGTTCCAGCACCACCCGACGTTCGACTGGCGGCAGTGGCAGAAGTTCGTCGACCCGGACGACACCGGCCCCAACGCCGGAAGTGAGAACGAGATGTACTTCGACATGTGGCGGCTGATGGACGGAGCCGGCGTCGATGTGATGCTCGCCGGCCACAACCACATCTATCACCGCTGGGCGCCGCAGGACGCGGACGGCGTGCGAAACGCGAACGGCATCCGCCAGTTCACGATCGGCACGGGCGGTCGGTCGCTCTACCCCTTGGGGAAGAAGCCGCGACCAGCCAATCTGCTCGCCGTCCAGAACAAGGCGTTCGGCGTGCTGCAGATGACCCTGCACAGGGACAGCTACAGCTACGCGTGGGTCGGGCTTCCGACCGACCCGGCGTTCCGAGATCGCGGCACGTTCGAGTGCCGCTGAGGGGTCGTCCCCCTCAGGCAGCGATCTCGGCCACGCAGAGGAACGCCCGCTCGAGCACGAGCCGGGTGTTGAGGTTCAGATCCTCGGCGAGCTCGGCGCGCGCCGCCTCGACGCCCGCGAGACCGTGCGACGCCCTGACGATCGAGAGGTCGTTGCCCGGCGCCAGATCGGGGTTCAGCAGCTCGTCGCGCCGGGCCCCGACCTGCGCGGCGACCCGGTCGCGCAGCAGGGCGGAGACGGCGAGCAGCACCCAGTCGACGTAGTCGCGCTCGGCTCGGCGCTCGCGCCGCTGGAACCGGGTCTCGATGCGGCGGATCGCGCCCCGGTACACGTCCTCCGGCCGCCCCTTCTCATCGAGGAACGGCGCGAGCTCCAGATCGAGCTCCGCCTTCATCGACTTCTTGTACCCGGCCGCCGCGGTGAGCACCGTGTCGGCCGCCTCGAGCGCACCGGTCGGCCCGCGGGCGGCCTGCTCGAGCGCCTCGACCGCGGCGTCGCGGAACGCGAGCCCGTCGTCGGTCACCGCGAGCCGGCGGGCCCTGCCGAGGTTGCCGCCGGTGAGGCGAGCGGCCAACCGCGCATGCGTCTCGTCGACCCCCTCGCCGACGAGTACGTCGACCACGAACGCCTCCGAGAGCGCCGTGAACGTCACCGTGTGGCACCGCGAGCGGATCGTATCGGGCAGCTCGTGCGCCCGAGCCGACATCAGCAGGAACACCGCGTCGGCGGGCGGTTCCTCGAGCACTTTCAGCAACGTGTCGGCGGCGGCCGGTGAGAGCCGGTCGGCCTCCCGGATCACGAACATCTTGCGGCCCGGCTCAGGTGCGGTCCGCGAGACGGGGGTCCAGACCTCCTCGCGGATCGTGTTCACGTGGATGTCGCGTCCCTCGGGCTCGACGAGGAATTCGTTCGGGTGCTGATCCTTCAGGGCGAGCCGGCAATCGCGGCACTCGCCGCATCCACCCCGGTGACAGAGCAGGGCGGCCGCGAACGCCCGAGCGGCGAGCGACTTGCCGCTTCCCTCAGGTCCGGCGAAGACGTAGGCGTGGTGGGGGCGATCGGCCGCGCCCTGCAGGAACGCCATCGCGTGTTCCTGCCCGGGAACCTGCTCGAGCACCGGGAACGTCATGGCCCGGAGTCTACGGTCGGCCGAGGACGAGCCGGCTCAGACGCTCGCGTCGTCGCCGTTCGAACGCTCGTACTCCTCGAGCGCCGTATCGAGCGCTGCACGCACGTCGTCGAAGACCTCCGTCGGGGATTGGTCCGCGTCGATCAGCACGAAGCGTTCGGGGTGTTCCTCGGCGATCTTCAGGTACGCGTCGGCGACCTTCGCATGGAAGTCCTGCCCCTCGAGCTCCATGCGGTCGGGCGCCTCGGTCGAGCGCAGCAGACCTCGCTCGGGTTCCAGGTGCAGCAGGATCACGAGATCGGGGAAGAGCCCCTGCGTGGCCCAGACGTTGAGGGTGAGCACGTCTTGCTCGCCGAGGCCCCGCCCCCACCCTTGGTAGGCCAACGACGAGTCGACGTAGCGATCGCAGATCACGACCTTCCCCTCGGCGAGGGCGGGGCGGATCACGCTCGAGACCGTCTGCGCCCGCGCGGCCGCGAACAGCAGCGCCTCGCTCCGCGCGTCGAGCTTGCCCGTCTCGGGGTCCAGCAGCACCTCGCGGATCCTCTCCCCGAGCTCGGTGCCCCCCGGTTCCCGGGTGACCAGCACCTCCTGAGATCCTTGACCGCGCAAGTATTCCTCGGCCATTCGGATCTGGGTGCCCTTCCCCGCTCCTTCCACGCCTTCGAAGGCGATGAAGAACCCCGTCGCGGGCGGACGCTTCAGCTTCGGCACGAGCGTGAGGGGTTGGGGTCGTGAGAGGCGGTGGCGATGCAGCAGGCGGCGCGTGTTGAGCCCGGCGACCGCCGCGAGCACGCCGGCGGTCCACAGGGCAAGCCGCGTTCCCGACAGGTCGAACCGCTGACCCCCGACGTAGAACTCGTAATCGCCATAGACGCTCGACAGGATAGGGAAGAGCGTGAGGCTCAGGAACAGACCCATCCGCGAGAGGGTCGTCAACGAAGCGAACGTTCGGCCCCTGTACTCGTCCTCGACGTTCTCCTGCAGCAGCGTGTAGCCGCTCACCCACGCGAGACCGCAGAACGCGCCGAGCCACACCGTGACGACGGATGCGAGCGGCAGGTTGGGCATCGACGCCAGCACGAAGAGCGCCCCGGCGGCAGCGACGAGAGCCCAGACGAACGTGAATCCGCGATCGACGAACTTCGCGACTTGGTTCGTCGAGGCCATGCCCAGCGCCATGCCGACACCGAACGCGGTCACGATCACCCCCCACGCCGCGTCGCCGGCGTCGAGGGACTGCACGAAGATCGGACCGAGCGCCAGCACCGCACCCACCGCGGCGAACGCCACGACGATGCCGGCCGTCATCGCCGACGCGATCGAGTCTTCGCGCAGGAAGCGCAGGCCATCGACCACGTCCCGCCAGATGCGGGTGAGATCGAAGCGGCCGGTGAGTCCGCCCGTCTTCGGCGGGAAGCTGATGCGGCTCACCATGAAGGCCGAGAACACGAACGTGCATCCGTCGAGGAGCAGAGCGAGCGATTGCGGGCGGCCGCCGAGCCACGGCACGCGGGCCTCGAGGCCGACCGAGAACGCAGCCAACACAGCGAAGACGACGCCCCCGAGCGGAAGGGTGCCGTACGTGCTCACGAGACCGAGCGCGTTCGCGTTCGCCAACTGGCGCCTCGGCACCATGTTCGGGAGCGACGCGTCGCGGGCAGGCGTCCACAGCAGCGAGAGGCACTCGATCGCGAACGACAGCAAGAAGATCGCCCACAGCTCTCCGAGGAAGGCCATCGTCGCGTACATCACGGCGCGACCGAGGTCGGAGATGATCATGATCTGCTTGCGGTCGGTTCGGTCGACGAGCGCCCCTGCGAACGGTCCGAAGAGGATCGCGGGCAGCATGCGCGCGGTCATGACCGCTCCCACGGCGAGACCGGCGGCGGCGGTCGACCCCGACAGCCTGGTGACGAGCGAGGTGACCGCGATGAAGCCCACCCAGTCCCCGAGCGACGAGATGGTCATCGCGGCGAGCAGACGCGAGAACGCCGGGTGGGTGAGCAGGTCCTTCAGGGTCGCCGCACGGGTCCCGCGGAGCGCGGCGACCTCATCGGCGACGGACGCCACGACGCGCTAGGCCTCGGGGAGGGCCGCGTCGGCCGACGACGTGGCCGTGGTCTTCGCGACGGTCGCCTTCTTCCGGACCGCAGGCTTCCTCTTCTTCTTGGCCGCCGTCTTCTTCTTGGCCGCCGTTTTCTTCTTGGCCGCCGTTTTCTTCGCCGTCGTCTTCTTCTTGGCCGCTGCGCGTGCAGCGCGCGCGGCGGCCTTCGCCTCGCGTGCCGCAGTCTCGGCCTCGACGTCGCCGTTCTTCGTGACGTTGAACTCCAGATCGAGCTCGGCACCGCATCCCCAGCACTTCAGCGACTTCGGCCGGCGGAGCAGGAGAGAGCCGCACTCCGGGCACGGGCGCTCCGGCTCGGGGGGGTTCCCGACGGCGCAGTCGCAGTCCGGATACCGGCTGCAGCTGTAGAAGAGCGACCCGAACCGGCTCCGCTTCTCGATCAGCTCCCCCTCACCGCACTGCGGGCACGTCACCCCCGTCGAGACCGGCGGGTCCTTCTTGATGTAGCGGCAGTCGGGGTAGCCGCTGCATCCCGTGAACGGCCCGTAACGGCCCACGCGTCGCTGGAGCTGCTTCCCGCACTCGGGGCAGATCTCGTCGAGCATCTCGGGCTCGGGGCGGACGCTGCCGTCCATATTGCGGATGTAGCGGCAGTCGGGGTAGTTCGTGCAGCCGACGAACTTGCCGTAGCGGCCGAGCTTCACCTCGAGCTTGCCCGGCTCACGGCCCTCGGTCGGACACAGGGGGCACTCCTCGTCGAGCTCCTCGCTGAAGCGCTCGAACGAGTGCTCCGCCTTCTCGAGCGCGCGTTCGAACGGCCCGTAGAACTCCTCGAGCATCGTGATCTTGCGCAGGTCGCCCTCGGCGATGTCGTCGAGCTCCCTCTCCATGTACGCGGTGAAGGTCACGTCGACCACGTCGGGGAAGTGCTCGATAAGCTTGTCGGTGACGACCTCGCCCGTATCGGTGGGCGTGAACCGCTTCTCCTCGAGCGTCACGTACTCGCGCCGCTGGATCGTGTCGATGATCGACGCGTACGTCGACGGGCGGCCGATGCCGAGCTCCTCGAGCGTCTTCACGAGCGAGGCCTCGGAGTAGCGGGGCGGCGGCTGCGTGAAGTGCTGATCGGGAAGCACCTCGAGCATGCGCAGGAGCTGCTCGGCGGTGAGCACGGGCAGCGTCTTCTCGGCGTCCTCGTCGGGCCCCTCGTCACGTCCTTCCTTGTAGACCCGGATGAAGCCGTCGAACGTCATCGTCTGGCCCGTGGCTCGCAGCCCGTACTCGACGTCGCCGGCGTGGGCATCTCCGGGCCGCGCGGGGGAGGCCGCGGCGATGTCGACGCCGACCTGGTCGAAGCGGGCCTCCGCCATCTGGGTCGCCGTCGTGCGCTGCCAGATCAGGGTGTACAGGCGCTGCTGGTCGCGATCGAGCGTGGAGGCCACCCGCTGGGGCGTGCGCAGCACGCTCGTGGGCCGCACGGCCTCGTGCGCCTCCTGCGCGTTGCGGCTGCGCGTCTTGTAGCGCCTGGGCTCGGCGAGCGTGTAACGCTCGCCGTACTCGGTCTTCACGAGCTCGGCGATCTCGCGCAACGCGGTGTCGGCGATGTTCACCGAGTCGGTCCGCATGTACGTGATCAGCCCGACCGTCCCCTCGCCCGGGATGTCGATGCCCTCGTACAACCGCTGTGCGAGCGTCATCGTCTTGCGGGCGCTGAACCCGAGCTTGCGCGCTGCCTCCTGCTGCAGCGTCGACGTGGTGAACGGCGGCGCCGGTGAGCGTTTGCGTTCCTTCTTCTCGACGCTCGTAACGCGGTAGGTCGCGCGGCGGAGGCGATCGACGTGGGCGGCGGCATCCGCTTCGGCTGCGAGCAGCACGCCCTTCTTATCGGGCGACGTTGCGAGCTTGCCCTCGGGCACCTGGGTGAGACGGGCGGTGAACGGCTGCTCCGGGTCGGCGGGCTCGCCGGGCGTAAGACGAACGTCGACGCTCCAGTACTCGACAGGAACGAACGCCCGGATCTCGCGCTCGCGCTCGACGATCAGGCGCACCGCGACGGACTGCACCCGGCCCGCCGACAGCCCGGGACGGACCTTCTTCCACAGCAACGGCGAGATGCGGTAGCCCACCAGGCGGTCGAGGATGCGACGGGCCTCTTGGGCGTCGTAGAGCTTCAGGTCGATCGCACGCGGCTGACCGAACGCCTCGAGGATCGCGTCGCGGGTGATCTCGGTGAACGTCACACGCTTCGCGGTCGTCGGGTCGACCCCCAGCAGGGTCGCGACGTGGTACGCGATCGCCTCGCCCTCACGATCGTAGTCCGTCGCCAGGATCAGATCGCCCGAGCCGGCCTTGAGGACCTTCTTCAGCTCTCCCACGTGCCGCTTCGAGTCCTCGGGCACCACGTAGTCCGGCGTGAACGCATGCTCGACGTCGACGCCGAGGCCCCCGTAGCCCTTGCCGAGGTCACGGATGTGGCCATACGAAGCCCGGACGGCGTAGTCGCCGCCCAAGTACTTCTCGATCGTCTTCGCCTTGGCGGGCGATTCGACGACCACGAGCGTCTTTCCGTTGGCCATGGCGGGGAACCTTTACGGGTCGTGGGGTGAGGGTGTCAAGCCCCACCTCGGCGGGGAACCCGGCGGCGACCGTACCACCGGTCGACGGCTTTACCGCCCAACGGTGGGTGCCGACACCCTTCCGGGGGTCGAGGAACGCGCTGCTACGGTCTCCGTATTCCCGAAGCCCGAGAGGTCCATATCCATGCTCGAGTGGCTGCACCAGTTCGTGATCGACGCCGTCGCGGGCTACGGCTACGTCGCCATCTTCGTGCTGATGGCGCTCAGCTCCGCCTGCGTGCCGATCCCCAGCGAGGTCACGATGCTGTTCGGCGGCGCGCTCGCGGCACCGGGATTCGCAGCCGAAGGGCAGGAACTCTCGCTCTGGGCCGTGGGCGCGGTCGGCTCGATCGGCACGCTGGTGGGCTCGTGGGCGGCCTACTGGGCAGGAGCCATCGGCGGTCGCCCGCTGATCGACCGATTCGGACGCTACCTGCTGATCCGTCCTCGCGAGGTCGATCAGGCACACGAGTGGTTCGAGCGGCACGGCGACGCGACCGTCGCCTTCGCCCGCGTCCTGCCGGTGTTAAACACCTTCATCTCCCTGCCGGCGGGCGTCGTCCGGATGCCGTTCTGGCGCTTCACCTGTTACACGCTGCTCGGCGCTGTGCCGTGGACGTTCGCCCTGGCCTGGCTCGGATACGAGCTCGGCGACCGCTGGGAGACGGTGGAGAATGCCCTGCAGCCGTTCTCGTGGGCGATCGCAGCGCTCTGCGTTGTGGCCGCCGCCTGGTACGTGCGCCGGCGGTGGACGAAGGTTCGCGCCGAGTACGCGGTTCTCGACGCCGAGAAGGCCGACCGAGCGAACCCCCGGCCATGATCCGCATCACGCGTTCGCGGTACGGGCCCTCGTACCTCTGAGGGATGCATCCTCACGCATGCTGGCTAGCGTTCCGGAGGACATGCGTGCCCGGTCCATCGCCCCACGAGCTCACCACCGGTGGCCCATCCGCAGAGCCGCACTGACCGCAGTCGACGTGTTGGGTGCACTCTCCACGGGCGTGCTCCCTGCCGCTCGAGCAGCAGCCCCGACGATCTCCGCCGAACTCCTCACGACGACGAAGACGTCGGAATGGCGCTCACCGAGCCCCGACCCCACCCGGGCTCACGCTCATCCGTTCGACGAACCGTCTGATCGTGTCCGACGCGGAAGTCGACGAGATCCCCGGGCTCTGGAAGGGCGGGAACCTCTTCACGGCGTCGCGAAGGGGGGTACTGATCCGCCGTGGCTCCGTGCTGCGTGCCACGCCCGAACCCGAGGACGTCGCCTGGCACGGCGCCTCACGGTCCCTCTACATCGTCGACGAAGATCGGGATGCCGTCTCCCGCATCAGGGCGGGGCATGACGGCCGCATCGGCACCTCCGACGACCGGTCGCGGGCGATCCTCAGGACGAGGTCCTTCGGCAGCCGTGATCCCGAGGGGCTGGCGTGGCGGAGCCGCGGACGCACGCTGATCGTGACGGACGCCCGACGGGCCGTGCCTTCACCGTTCGAGCTGGCCGGGACCGCAGGTTCCGCACACCCGACGACGTCACGAACACGTTCGCCACCCCTCCGCTGGGGCTCACGATCCCCGAAGACGTCGAGTTCGATCCACGATCTCGTCATCTCTTCATCGTCAGTAGCGCTGAGGATGTCGTCGCCGAGACGACCATGCGGGGGCTTTTGATCCGCACGATCGATCTCTGGGCCGCGAACGTTCACCGAGCGGCCGGTATCGCGCTCACACCGAGTCCGACTGATCCCGGTGTGATGCACGTGTTCATCGTCGCGAAGGGCACCGACAACGAGTCGGACCCATGGAGAACGACGGCAAGCTGTTCCAGTTCTCGATTCCCGGGTGAGATCGCGAGTCGGGCCGGCTACAGATTGACGAGCATCGTCCAGTGGTCGCCCTCGTCGGCGACCTTCTCGAAGCCGACCCGCTGGTACAACATCCGCGAGCGGTTGTGCACTGCGACCGACAGCGACAGGGTCTGCAACCCTTCCTCGCGCGCCTGCACCATCGCGGCCCGCAGCAGCGTTCCACCGATGCCCTTGCGACGGTGCAGCGGCTGCACGGCCACCGAGAGCTCTGGCGTCTTCTCGTCGACGAAGCCGTAGCCCGGCGCGTCGACGGTGAACTGGCGGTACCACACGGCGCCCACGGGCGAGTCGTCGATCTCGGCGATCACCCCACCGTCGCCCGGTCGTCCCCACCCCTCGTGGTATCGGCGGAGCACGGGCTCGTCGAGGACGTCGTCGATCGGCTCGCTCGGCCAGTCGGGGTTCCAACGCGCGGCCTCGTACAGCATCGTCTTCAGGAACTCGGCATCGTCCTTGGTGGCCGGACGGATGTTCACCTGGCTCGCCTCCCGGTGGGCTCACGGTCGCAGCGGCAACCGTACCGCAGGCGGCGTCTCAGCTCGATGCCTCGCGCTCGGAGCGAGCCGACGCCCGGGCGGTCTCGAGCTGGTAGGAGACACTCGTGAGCACGACGCGTTCCTCGAACAGGAACAGACGCTTCACGAACAGCGCGGTCTGCCCGTGCAGCGGCAGCTGCCACCACTTCGCCACGATGTACTCGGGGACCACGACGTTCACGATCGTGTCCGCCCGCTCGGTGTACCGACGCACCTCGGCCAGCATCGGGATCGAGAGGTCGCGGAACGGCGCCTCGACGATGTCGAGCGGCACGGCCTCGACGACGTCGAACCAATCCTCGCCGATCGAGTGGGCCGCCTCGGGATCGAGATCGAAGTAGATCGCTCTCGTCACGGTCGCGTCGAGCGTGCGGGCGTAGTTCACCGCGCGCACGGACACGTCGTTCACCGAGGAGAGGAACACGAGCGTCACGGTGCGCCGCGGGATCAACGGCTTGCCACCGGCTCCCGAGGGGGAACCCTCCTCGAGCACGAAGGGGACGTCGGTGACGACGACGTTGGGGGTGCGCAGCATGCTGGCCTTCAGGCGAACGAGGTCGCGGCTGCCCACGAGGTAGGAGAAGAAGCCCTGGGGGCGCAGCAGCTCGGGGACGATCACGGTCACGAAGTCGTCGGGGCCACGGTCGATCCCTTCCACCACGTGTCGGACACCCGACGTGAGGTTCGAAACCGCGATCGGCGTCAGGTCGGGGATGCCGGGCCCGACGAAGGAGCGCCAGCGCGCCTGCACGTCGGAGGCGACCGCACCTTCGCGACAGGGGAAGACCGGCCGGATGTCCTCGGGGCGGAACGACCGCAGATACCCCACCGCCCCGGCGGTCGCGACGTCGAAGTCGCGAACGAGCAGCACCACGTGGTTCTCACCCGTGGCACCCGGTCGGACCCGCTTCGCGCCCAGCTGGCGTCGCACGTTCGCGTAGTGGTGGTGGATCGAGTAGAAGACAGGCACGAGGAGCGCCATGATCAAGATCGACAACCACGCGCCGCTCGACCACTTCGAGGCGCCGACCACGACCAACACCACGAACGTCGTGACCGCCCCGACCGCGTTGATCACGATCGATCGTCGCCAGCCCCTCATCGCGGCGTCGCCCTTGCGACCCTCCGCGATCCAGTGCTTCACCATGCCCGACTGGGACAACGTGAACGACGTGAACACGCCGACCACGTAGAGGCCGATCACCGCGTTCAGGTCCGCGTCGAAGATGTAGATCATCACCGCCGACAGCAGCCCGAGCACGAGCACGCCGTTGGAGAAGACGAGGCGGTCGCCGCGGTTCACGAACTGGCTCGGAAGGTACCGGTCGCGCGCCAGGATCGAGGCGAGACGTGGGAAGTCCTGGTACGCCGTGTTGGCGGCGAGGATCAGGATCGCCGCCGTGAACACCTGCACGACGTAGAAGCCGATCGATCCCTCGCCGAAGACCGCAGTCGCGATCTGCGCCACCACCGAGACCTCCTCGCTCGCGACGACCCCCTCGACGTGCGTCGCGAGCCAGGAGATGCCCACGAACATCGAGATCGCGATGGCACCCATGATCGCGAGCGTCGTCGCGGCGTTGTGCGCCTGCGGGCGCTTGAACGCCGGCACGCCGTTGGAGATCGCCTCCACACCGGTGAGCGCGGTGGCGCCCGAGGAGAATGCTTTGAGGAGCACGAACAGCCCGACCGCTCCCGCGGTCGTCGCCGCGTCGTGGATCGACTCGACCTCGACACCCACCGCGGGGCAGCCTCCGAAGCATTGACCGAA
>JBGGNG010000134.1:0-7366 GCA_041287635.1 Actinomycetota bacterium
CTCGATCGTCGCGGGAACCCGGTTGCACCAGGGCCTGCATCTCGCGCACGACCGAGGCGCCGTGATCGCGGGCACCTCGGCGGGCGCCAGCGCGCTCGCCTCGCACATGATGGCGTTCGGGCAGCCGGGCGCGACGCCTCGCCACGGCCACGTGCAGACGGCGGCCGGCCTCGGCCTCGTCGAGGGCACGATCGTCGACCAACACTTCGAGCAGCGCACGCGGCTTGGACGGCTGCTGAGCGCCATCGCCCAGTCGCCGTCGCTGATCGGTCTCGGGCTCGACGAGGACACTTGCGCGATCGTGCACTCGAACCACGCCATGGAGGTGATCGGCCGAGGCGCCGTCACCGTCGTCGACGGTTCCCACATGGAGACCGACGCCTACCGGCTGCGCGGGCGTCGTCCGATGATGGTCTCGGGAGCCCAGTTGCACTCGATCCCCTCCGGCTTCTGGTTCGACCTCCGAGCACGGGCGCTCTTCCACGACGAGGCCGAGGCGCCGAGCGAGCGTGAGGCCTCGGAGTGACGACGACCAAGAAGCCGGTGAAGCCCACCAAGAAGAAGGCCGCGAAGCCCACGGCCACGGCGCCGTCGGCGAAGCCCGACCTGCAGATCGTGCAGACGCAGGTCTTCCGTGGCCCGAACTACTTCTCCTACGACCCGGCGATCAGGCTCGTCGTCGATCTCGGCTCCCTCGAGCACTGGCCGTCGAACACGATCCCCGGCTTCAACGACACGCTGCTTGAGCTGTTGCCCGGCGTCGGCGAGCACTCGTGCTCGCGCGGGCATGCCGGTGGGTTCCGCGAGCGACTCGAGGAAGGCACGTGGGCCGGCCACGTCGCCGAGCACATCGCGATCGAGCTGCAGCGGGAGTCCGGCGCGCAGGTCTACCGGGGGAAGACCCGGAGCACGGGCACGCCCGGCCAGTACAACGTGACCTACGGCTACTGGGAAGAGCAGGTGGGCCTCGCCGCCGGCCGGCTCGCGGTGCGCCTCGTGAACCACCTGGTCAAGCCCGAGAAGGGGTTCGAGTTCGACCAGGAGCTCGAGCGACTGATCCTGCTGGCCGAGCGTCGGGCGTTCGGTCCGTCGACCCAAGCGATCCTGGACGAGGCAGCCAGCCGTGACGTGCCCTACATCCGGCTGAACGACCAATCCCTCGTGCAGCTCGGCCAAGGGAAGTACCAGCAGCGCATCCGCGCCACGATGACGTCGAAGACCTCGGCCCTCGCGGTCGACATCGCGGGGGACAAACAACTCACCCGGCAGCTGCTCGAGTCCGCGGGGCTCCCCGTGCCGCCGGGGAGGATCGTGCGCACCGCGGACGAGGCCGCCGAGGCGGCCAAGCGCATCGGGTTCCCGGTCGTGGTGAAGCCGCTCGACGGCAACCACGGACGCGGGGTCGGGCTCGATCTCACCTCGGTGCGAGCGGTGCGCGGCGCCTTCTCTCGGGCCGTGAAGGAGAGCCGCCGCGGCTGGGTCGTCGTCGAGGGCATGGTGTCCGGACGTGACTATCGGCTGCTCGTGATCGGCGGGCACATGGTCGCGGTCGCCGAGCGCGTGCCCGCCCACGTCATCGGCGACGGGAAGCACACGGTGCGTGAACTCGTCGCCGCAGCGAACGCCGACCCGCGGCGCGGCATCGGTCACGAGAAGGTACTCACGCGCATCAAGATCGACGAGGTCGCCGAGGCGCTGGTGGGTTCGCAGGGCTACGAGCTCGACGGAGTGCCCGAGACCGACACGATGGTGCTGCTCGCGGCGACGGGGAACATGTCAACGGGCGGGAGCGCGATCGACCGCACATGGGACGCCCACGAGGACAACGTGGAGATCGCCGAGGAAGCCGCGCGCGTCGTCGGTCTCGACGTCGCGGGCATCGACTTCATCGCGCCGGATATCACGGTGCCGGTGCGCGAGACGGGAGGCGCGATCGTCGAGGTCAACGCGGCGCCCGGGTTCCGCATGCACACCCATCCGACCGACGGTGAGCCGCAGTACGTCGCCCGCCCCGTGATCGACCTGCTGTTCCCGGCCGGCTCGCCCTCGCGCATCCCGATCGTCGCGGTGACCGGGTCGAACGGGAAGACGACGACCGTCCGCATGATCGCGCACGTGATGAAGAACATGGGCCACAAGGTCGGACTGACCTCGACCGACGGCATCCTGATCGACGGCCGGCTCACGAAGCGAGTCGATGCGAGCGGTCCTCGCTCGGCCCAGACCGTGCTGCAGAACCCGCGGGTGGAGTTCGCCGTGTTCGAGGTGGCGCGGGGCGGCATCCTGCGCGAGGGCCTGGGCTATGGGCGCAACGATGTCGCGGTCGTCCTGAACGTCACGGGCGACCACCTCGGGCTGCGGGACATCGACACGATCGGGCAGCTCGCGGCCGTCAAGCGCGTGATCGTGGAAGCCGTGCCGCGCGATGGCTTCGCGGTGCTGAATGCCGACGACCGCCTCGTGCTCGAGATGCGCAAGCACTGCTCGGGCAACGTGATCCTGTTCACGATGAACGAGGACCACGAGCTGATCGAGCGCTGGGTGCGTCGCGGCCGCAAGGCCGTGGTGCTGCAGCATGAGGACAAGGGCGAGTTGATCGTGCTGCGGGACGGCCGGCGGACGATGCCGGTCGGCTACACGCACCAGTTCCCGGCCACGTTCGACGGGCGCGCACGCATGAACGTGCAGAACCTGCTCGCCGCCGTCGCGGCGTGTCACGTTTCGGGGGCGCACCTGCACGACATCCGCCACGGGCTGCGCACGTTCACGACCGACTTCTTCCAGGCGCCCGGCCGCTTGAACCTCGTCGATCTCGGTGGGGTTACGGTGCTGCTCGACTACGCGCACAACGCCGCCGGCTTGCAGATGGTGGGCGACTTCGTCGAACGCATGACCTCGGAGCCGCCACCTGCTCACCCGGGTGAGCCGTCCTGGTCGGCGAACCTGCGCGTCGCCGTCGTCGCGACGGCGGGCGACCGTCGCGACGAGGACATGCGTGAGCTGGGACGGGTCGCCGCTCGGTTCTTCGACGAGGTGATCGTGCGTGAGGACGTGCACACGCGTGGGCGTGACCGCGGTGAGACCGGGTCGCTCGTGATGCAGGGGATCGACGAGGCGCGTGCGCAGGGCGCCCGCGTGGGCTCGGCCGAGCTGATCACCGACGAGCTGGACGCGTGCCGCTCCGCGCTCGACCGCAGCCGTCCGGGCGACCTGGTCGTGCTCTGCGTCGACCGCGCCGCCGAGGTCTGGGATGAGATCGAGGACCGCCGGTCGGCCGCGCGGTAGCACCGATCAGCGAGTCGACCGCAACTCCCGTCCCCACGTGATGACCTCGCCGGCGGTGAGGTAGTTCAGCACCCGGTCGCGAGGAACACCGGCCAGCTCTGCGATCGCGAGCCCGAACGGCAGGAACTCGAGCTCGGCCGCGGAGTGGGCGTCGCTGCCGATCGAGAACCACCGCACCCCAGAGGAGACCGCCGTGCGCGCGAGCTCCACGCAGAGGTCCTGTCGAGCCGGCGTCGCATCGATCTCGACCGCCTTTCCGAGCCGAGCGGCTTCATCGAAGACACGGGGCCAGTCCGCACGTAGACCGATACGTCGCCCGTACATGCGCGCCACGGGATGCGCGAGCACATGGACCGTCGGATTGCGCAGGGCGGCGAGGTAGCGCTCGGTCATGTCGGCCGTCTCCCGCAGCTTCGTGTGGAACGCCCCGAGCACGAGGTCGAGCGTCTCGAGAGCCGCGGGATCCATGTCGCCCGAGCCATCCACGAGCACGTCCATCTCGATCGATCGCAGGATGCGGAATGGATCGCCGCCGTCTTCCGCGGCGGCGTTGCAGGCGTCCACGAGCTCGTTGTGGGCCGCGAGCTGGGACTCGTCCATGCCATGGGCGATCCGCAGGCTCTTCGAGTGGTCGGTGCTCGCGATGAACGTCCGCCCGAGTGCTCTCGCGGCCTCGCCCATCTCCGACAGGGGAAGTGCGCCGTCGCTGTCGGTGCTGTGGACCTGCAGGTCGCCGTGGGGGAGGGCTTCCCAATCAGGCGAGGCATCGAGCGCACGGCGCACCTCCGCATACGTGAGGAACCCGCGACGTTGCGGCTCGGGCTCGATCGTCTCGGGCGTGTCGTCGAGCCATGCGTGGATCATGGATGCCACCCATGGACCCACGCCTCGGAGCTCCGTGAGGGATCGATCCGATCCCGCGAGATCGGCGGCCTCCTCGGGCCAGAACCTCGCCGAACGTGACGCTCGCTCCAATGCTCGGCGGCGGTGCCCCGATTCCTCCTGTCCGGCGCGCCACAAGAGCTCGCCGATCGCGCCGTTCGAGAGCACGGCGATCAGGGACCCGGGTCGAACAGCGCGGCGGGAAGGCGCTGCCGACGCTCGAGCAGGGAGCGCCAGTGGCGAGGTCCCGCGGTGTCGAGCTGGTTCGGGACGGTGGCGAGCGTGAACATGCTGGGGTGTACCTCGGGGAGGTCCTCGGCGACGATGGGGAAGGAGACGGTGCCCTCGGGCCGGACGCGAGGCGAGTACGGCGCCACGATCGTCGCGCCGGGACCGTTGCGCGAGGGGTCGAGCATCACCCGGCCCGCCCGGTCGGCCTTGCGGAACTCGTCGGTCGCGAGGTCGGGCCGCCGGCTGGTGACCGCGGCGGTCAACCTCGCAGCCGCTCGTCGTAGGTCGGCGATGTCGACGCGCCGCTCGAACGGCACGACGACGTGCAAGCCCTTGCCCCCCGTGGTCTTGATCCCACAGCCGAGGCCGTGTTCATCGAGCACGCCGAGCACGAGCAGTGCCACCTCGACCGCCGCAGGGAAGGAGCCTTCTGGTGGGTCGATGTCGACGACGAGCAGGTCGAGCCGATCGAGGATGTCGGCACGGAGGGGGGCCATGTGCAGCTCGAGCGATGCCTGGTTGCCCAGCCAGGCGAGCGTGGCGGCGTCGTTGCAGAGGACGTGGTCGACATCGCGGCCCGCGCTCGGCGCCGGGATGCGAACCCGACGGATCCATGGCGGCGCGTATCCGGAGATCTGCTTCTGGTAGTACGAGCCTCCGCGCACGCCGTCTGGCCCTCGAACGAGCGTGAGGGGTCGATCCCGGAGCCAGGGAAGCATGTGCTCGGCAACGGCGCCGAGGTAGTCGACGTATCGCTGCTTCGTGATGCCGAGGTCGGGCCAGAGCAGCTTGTCGGGCCGCGTGACCTCGACGTCGGTGGGGGCTCGTGACGGCATCGGTTCAGGCTTCCCCGTTCGATCCGGCTTCCATGCCTCGGCCCCGCCCTCGGGTCATCGCCGGGATCGCCGGACCATCCGTCGTACGGTCACCGCGTCGGCGCGGCGGGCGTTCAACTGGCCGTCGAGCAGGGCGAACATCTCGGGTCGCTGGGCGAGGACGGTGATCGCGAGCACGTCGCGTGGTTTCGACCGCTCGAGCATGAGCTGCAGAGCCGCGATCTCGTCGGGCATCGCGGGGACCTCGGTGGCCCCGCCGTCGATCGCCCCTGTTCGTAGCCGGTGCACGAGGTCGTCCGCCTCCCGGCCACGCAAGTATCGGCGGAGCTCCGCGATCACGACGTGGTCCGCCCCGCGCGCGGCACGGTAGCCGAGCCCGTGAAGGATCGCGTCGTCGCGGTCGCCGGCCGTGCCGAACGCGATCCACGTTTCGGCGCCCTCGGGGCACAGACCCTGGGCGATCTCGGCGAGGCCCTCGATGCCCGCCTCGTTGTGGGCGTAGTCGATCACGACGATGCGCTCGCCCAGGGTGTAGACGTTGGCTCGCGCCGGGTTCGTCTCGGGATCCGGCAGGAACGTGCGCAGTCCCTCGATCACATCCTTCCGCGGAAGCCCGATCGCCAGCGCGGCGGCGCAGGCCGAGAGCGCGTTGTGCACATGCTGTGACGCGATGCCGGCCAGGGTCATCGGCACCTGCTCGAGGTCGACGAGCTTCCTCGAGCCCCCTCTCCCGAGCTCGGCGATGCTGCGATCGAGCACCGTGAGGGCCCGGCCGCCATCGGCGAGCGCGTCGCGCAGGGCGGGGTGCCGCGGGTCGAGCGAGCAGGTGAACGGGCGCCCCCCGGCTCGTCGGCGCATCGCGAGCACCCGCGGATCGTCGGCGTTCAAGACGTGCCAGCCGTCCGGGCGTGTGATCGTGGTGATCGTGGACTTGACCTCGGCGAGCTGGTCGAGCGTGTCGACGCCGTGCAAGCCGAGGTGGTCGGCGGAGATGTTCGTCACGACGGAGACATCGTTGTGCTCGACGCCGATGCCGCGCAACAGGATGCCACCGCGGGCCGTCTCGAGGATCGCGACATCGATGTTCGGTTGCGCGAGCGCCATCTGCGCGCCTCCGAACCCCGAGTAGTCGCCGGCCTCGACGAGCTCGCCGTCGCGGAAGACGCCGTCGGTCGAGGAGTACGCGACGCTGCACCCCGCGGTTCGCACGATGTGGGCAAGCAGGCGCACGGTGGTCGTCTTCCCGTTCGTACCCGTCACCGCGATCACCGGGACCGTGGGATCGGCCACCGTCGGCGCGGGCCCTGGTTCGACGGTGGAGATGGCGTCGGCGGCGTCGGCGATCAGGCGCTCGAACGATCGGCGGGAGCCGAGCAGATCGCCCATCACGGCGGCGACCTGGCGGGCGAGCGCCTCGGCCGCATCGCGTCGCCGCCACGGGAACGCGATCACGATCCGGTCGTCTCCCGGACCGGTGCGCCACCGAACGGCGAGCCGCACGGACGACGCACGGGCGATCGAGCGCGCCACGTGCGCGCCGACACGCCCGGCGAACCGCCGCCGCTGCTCGCTCTCCCGCCGGCCGGGGAGGGCCTTCCCAGGAAGGGCGATGTCGGCTGCCAACCGGGAGAGCCGGGGCTCGGTGGCGCGCAGCCACCCGGGGACGCTCAGCGTGAGCTTCACGGCGGGCCGGGGGAAGTACAGGTTGGGTCCGTCAAGCACCCGGAGTTCGACGATGTCCACCAGGTCCGCCATGGCCCGGCCAGCCTATCCGTGAGACGTCGCGTGCGCAGGGCGATCCCCAACCTATGCAGGATGCGCTCGTAGTGGTCCGCCCGCGCATGGGTTCCGAAGGCCTCCCGACAGCAGGCCGCGGATGACCGCGAGCCTGATCGATCGATACGAGGAAGGAGTCACCCGATGCGCAGCAGGAAGCTGATCACGGCGCTCGCCGCCGTCGCGTCCCTCTCCGTCGTCGCGGCGGCGTGCAGCAGCGACGACACGTCCTCGACGGACGCGATGGATGGGGCGGAGTCCGCGGCACCCGCCGAGACCACCGAGACGATCACCGACGTCGTCGCAGGCAACGAAGACTTCTCGACCCTGCTCGCCGCCGTCGAGGCGGCCGGCCT
>JBGGNG010000135.1:0-36110 GCA_041287635.1 Actinomycetota bacterium
TGAAGTGCTCGAGGCCCACGTACGGGTTGTCGAGCCCGAGCCCGAGGAACGGGCTCCCCGTGCGACGAGGACTGAAGTCGAAGAACGCCAGGAGGATCGCCCAGGCGATCGGAAGCAGCAGGAAGACCGCCATGTACGCGAGTCCGGGCGAGAGGACCACCGCGACGAACCGGCGCTGAGCACCTTCACGCCCGCCGAGCCACCGGCGTCGGCGCCGTGGTCGGTCGATCGTGGCACTCGCCATGAAAGCAGCCCCTAGCGGAACATCTCGTTCGCTTCGGATTCCATCGCCGCGAGCGCATCGTCGACACTCTCGCCACCCTGGAGCACCTTCAACAGGTGCGGATACGTGATCTCGTACCAGAGCAGGTCGCGGTCGGGGAGGTTCCCGATGAACTGCCCGTACGGAAGCAGCTCGAACCACGGCGCGAAGTGCGGGAAGGCGTCGATCAGTTCGTCCTGCACGGCGCCCTCGCCGTTGGCTCGCAGCGCCGGCAAGGTGCCGGTGGCGATGTTCCACTCAGCGGCGGTCGACGGGTCGAGTGTCGCGTACTCGACGAAGTCCCACGCGACGTTCGTGACCTGGCTGTCCGCCGAGACCGTGAGCCCCCAGCCCGAGTCGGCGACGAAGTCGGGGGTCTCGCCGAGGGTCGGGAGAGGCACGTACTGTGTCGCGGCGGCAACCTCCGGGAAGTCGGCCTCGTAGTCCGTGATCACCCACGGGCCGACCAGCCCCATCGAGCACAATTCCTCGAAGTAGCAGTCGCCGACCCAGTTCTCCGTGTCGTTGAACAGCGTCGGGTCGGTGATGCCCTCGTCGACGATCGATTGCATGAGGGCGACTGCCTCCCGGGCTTCGGGCGTGTCGATCGTGAACGACTGGCCGTCATCGGCCAGGAAGTGCCCGCCCGCCTGCAGGATGAGCGAGTAGAACGTGAACGGCAGGCCGTCGCCGGCGGTGAAGTGGTAGCCCGCTCGGGTAATCGCGCCGTCCCTCGTCTCCGTCATCGCCTTGGCGTCGGCTTTGAACTCGTCCCATGAGGCCCAGCCCGCGTTGGGGTCGACGCCGCTGGCCTCGGCGATCTCGGTGTTCACGAGCGTAGCCCCGTACTCGATGTTGAACTCCTGGGGGAACCCGTACAGCGTCTCGTCGCACGTGAAGCCGTCGATCGGCGCCTCGTAGAAGTCGGCCCGGGCGTCCTCGAGCGACATCACATCGGAGGGAACCGATGTGAGGGTGTCGGCGTAGCTGCACACCCACGTCCCGAACAGCTGGACCACGTCGGCGCCGCTCCCGGCCGGCAGCGACGTCTGCAGCGTCTGGATGTAGGTGTCGTAGTCGAAGAACTCGACCTCCACATCGACGTTGGGATTCGCATCTTCGAAGCCCGCCTCGAGATCCTTGAAGGCTCGCTTGTATGACGGGCTCTGCAGCGACCACACGCGTAATGTCACGGGCTCATCGGGCGCGGCCGTTCCCCCGCCGTCACCCGTGTCCTCGGCGCCGAACGTGCACGCCGCCCCGAGCAGCATCAACGCCGCCCCGGCCGCCAGCCATCGCGTGAACCGACGCTTCATGGGTTCGCTCCTTTCGCGGACAGCACCACGGATCGGGTCAGGTGCTGCGGGTGGTCGGGGTCGAGCCCGCGCCGCTCGGCGAGGGCCAGCGTGAGCCGGTGTACGCGCACCAGCTCCGCCATCGGGTCGAAAGTCGCCGCGCGAACGGAGGCACCTACGGCGCGCACGTCTTCGGCGATCGAGGGATCGGGGGTGCCGATCACCCACACGAGCGTCCGTGTGCCGGCGATGCTGATCGGGCCGTGTCGGTATTCCATGGCGGGATATGCCTCGGTGTACGAGCGCGTCGCCTCCCGGAGCTTGAGTGCCGCTTCCTCGGCGATGCCGACGCTCCACCCGTGTCCGAGGAACACGAAGTGATCGTGGTCGACGTCCTCCGCCGGGACAGGCTCGGCGAGCGCTCGCTCCGCGTCGGCGATCACCGGCCCGAGCTCGTGGCCGAGGTGGGCGCGCAACATAGCGAGCGTCGACGTCGCGAAACGCGTCTGCACGACGGAGCGCTCGTCCGCGAACTCGAGGGTGACGGCGTCGGACGCGATCTCCACCGCGGGCGAGGTCGGCACCCCGGTGATCACGACCGTGCGCACCCGGTCCAGCCGACGCAGGAGGGTCACGACTTCCGACGTCGTGCCGCTTCGGCTGATCGCCACGACCCGGTCGTAGGAGCGGCCCGCCGGGAATTCCGATGCGGGGAACGCGTCGGTCTCCCCCTGCCCCGCCTCCTCACGCAGCCCGGCATAGGCCCGAGCCACATAGAGCGACGTGCCGCAACCGACGACGGCAACCCGCTCGCCGACAGTCGGTAGTGCGGGATCGACCCCGGGCACGAGGGCTACCGCCCGCCGCCACCGATCCGGCTGCGACGCAACTTCTTGCGCGGTTTCGCTCATCTCATGCGACACTAGGGCAGTTCCGTGCATGTGGTCAATCCAATCGAGCATCTGGCGCGCACACTAAGCCATGCGTATAGTTCGCCCGATGCGACGATCCGAGCGGCTGAGCGAGATCCTCGGAACCCTTGCCTCCGACGGAGTCGTCGACGTCACGGCCCTCGCAGGAGACCTGGGCGTGTCCGAGGCGACCGTGCGCCGGGACCTCCGGTTGCTCGAGGAACAGCGGATGCTGGCGCGCACCCACGGCGGCGCCGTCGCGAACGACGTGATGTACGAGCTGCCGCTCCGGTACAAGGCGGCGCGCCACCAGCCCGAGAAGACCCGGATCGCCCGCGAGGCCGCCGGCCGGGTCGCCGATGGCTCCGTGGTCGGGCTCACCGGCGGCACGACGACGACCGAGGTGGCAAGGGCCGTGCTCGACCGCACCGGTCTCACGGTCGTCACGAACGCCCTCAACATCGCGGGGGAGCTCGCGATCCGGTCCGACCTGAAGCTCGTGGTGACCGGTGGCACAGCACGACCCGAGTCGTACGAGCTCGTCGGTCCGTTGGCCGAGCGGACGCTCGAGGAGATGCATCTCGATGTCGCGATCGTGGGCGCCGACGGGGTCGCCCTCGACGAGGGGTTGACCACCCACCACGAGGTCGAGGCGCACACGAACCGGGTGTTGCTCGAGCGGGCTCGCGCGGTGGTGGCCGTGGCCGACAGCTCGAAGCTCGGGCTGGTGGCGTTCGCGCGCATCTGCCCCCTCGACGCGGTCGACGAACTGATCACCGATGCCGCGGCCGATCCGGCGACGGTCGCGGCCATCCGAGAGGCCGGGGTCTCCGTCGTCACCGTCTGAGGGCCCGGGCGTTACGGACACGGCACCGCCAGCCCCTCGGCGCCGGGTGCCGATGTTCGCGTGTCGACGCCGGCCCGCTCGAGTCGCTCCATCACGATCCGAGCGCGGCGGACGCGTTCTCGCCCCATCGCGACCGCGGCCCCCTCGAGATGCTGCCCCCACGGGTACAGGGCAGGCGCGTTGCGCAGCCCCAGCTTGACGTAGATAGGTGCCGCCACCCGGATCAGGTCCGCCACTTCGTGGAGACGAATCAGACCGCCCAGATCGTCCGGCGACTCGATGTAGAGATCGAGCGGCACCACGACGGCCGCGCGCATCGCTGACAGCTGGCCGAGGTCGAGGTCGCCGGGCACGTTCAGGGTGTTCGCACCGAGGTCCTGCCAAAGCTTCGCGGTCGCCGGGTTCCCGATCGCAGCCATGACCGACACCTTGGCCTGCATGTCGCTCGGGAGGGAGCCGGTGCGCCGGAGCTCGGCGAACGCCGCGAGCACACCGAGGTCGGAGATCAGCACGCTTCGGAACCCATGCCCCGCTGCACGCATCGCCTCGTCGAGGCACGCGCGGAGCTGCTCGTGACCCCATGACGCCGCCGCGAGCGCGGCGCCGGCCGACGACCTGGCGGTGGCGGATCGCCCCCACGAGGCGCCGGGACGCGCGAACAGGCTGACCTCGACCCCAGCGTCGGCCGCCGCCTTAGCCATGCGATCCAGCTCGGCGTCGGTGAGCATCGACACGCCGCTCCCCTGTGACACCCGGCGCACCGGCACGTCCAGTGTGGCGGCCTCCTCGAGCACGGCATCGAGGCAGGCGGGGCCTTCCACGCTCGGGATCTCGATGCGGAACGCGACACCGTCGGGAAACCGGCTCGCCGAGGCAGATGCGTCGAGGACCGTGGGCGTGGGCACTCCGATCGCTTCCAACGCCGCATCGATCGCCTGCGTCGGATCCGACCTCATCGAGCCGCCACCCTCGGCGAGAACCTCGGCAGCCACCGCGCCTGGGCATCCAGCATGCGGTCGGTCATCTCGCGGATCCGCGGCAACGTCTGCACCGCGCTCGTGAGGGGGTCGAGCGCGATCGCCGCGTGGACCAGGTCCCGATCGCCCGAGAGCGCGGCGTCGACGGTGAGTCGCTGCACCGCGATCTGCGTCTGGTTCAGGGCAGCGCACGCGGCCGGGAGGAGCCCGTATCTCATCGGACGCACTCCGTTCACGTCGACGGCGCACGCCACCTCAACGCACGCGTCGGCCGGCAGGTTCTCGACCGACCCCCCGTTACGGACGTTGGCGTAGACCACTCGGGGCGCCCCGGTCACGAGGCTGTCCACGATCGGAGCCGCGAACTCCCCGCCGTGACGGATGCCGTCCCGCCGGGCGTCCTCGATCAGCTCCTCGTTGTGGCCGGCCGCGTCGGAAGAACGGCAGACCTTGAGGTAGTCCCACTGGCGATCAAGGTAGCTGGCCACCAGATCCGGGGTCTTGCGGAACCACGCCCAGTACTCGCTCGCGTGATGGCTGGACTCTGTGTGGAAGTACCCGGTGAGCAGCATCAGCTCGGTGCGGACGCGCTCGATACTCTCGTACGGGTCGTCCGACCGAGGGAGCAGCGGCTCGGTCCCGTCGACGTGGCGCGCCCGCATCACCTCTCGGATCCGTGGGATCAGGTCCTCGTCTCCACGACGGAAGGCCGTGAACCACGCGGTGTGGTTGATCCCCGCGCACTCGAAGGAGACCTCCTCGGAGGGCACGCCGAGCTCATGCGCGAGCAGCTGCGACGTGCCTTGCACGCTGTGGCACAGCCCCACGACCTTCACGCCGGATCGCTCCGTGGCCCAGCAGTTCACCGACATCGGGTTCGCGTAGTTGAGGAGCCACGCGTCGGGACAGATCTCGAGCATCGCATCCGCCACTTCACGGAGGGCGTCCACGGTCCGCAAGCCCCGGAACACACCGCCCGGCCCCAGCGTGTCGCCCACGGTCTGGTCGATGCCGTACTCGCGTGGGATCTCGATGTCGAGCTCGTAGGCGTCGAGCCCGCCGACCTGGAACACCGTGATCACGACGTCGGCGCCGCGGAGCGCCGTCCCCAGGTCGCCCGGAACCTCGACGCGCATCGCCGATCGGGCGATCCCGATGAGCTCTCGGGCCGACGCCGCCGTGCGCTCCGCGGCAGCCACGTCGATGTCGTAGAGCACCAGCGTCGATCCGGCGACCGCCGGGAACGACAGGATGTCGCGTGTCAGCTCGAGCGGGAAGACCCATCCGCCGGCACCGACGATCACGATGCGTGGGACGTCCGCCATGCTCCCTCCTCCCCGCACACCTTCCGACCGAGATCGGAGCCCATCGACACGCCGCCGTTGGATTCGACCCCGCAGGACCCGCCCTCGTCGCCGACGAGCGTCACGGGACGAGCACCACCTTGGTGTAAGCACCATCATCGACCAGCGATTCGAACGCCGTCTGCCCCTCGGCGAGCGGGAGGCGCGTGATCCACGGCCCGACGTCGACGTCGCCCGCGACGAGCAGGTGCAGCCCGCGTTCGAAGTCCGCCGGCAGGCAGGCATACGAACCGACGACGGTGACGCCCTTCGTGATCAGCGACTGGTAGGCCAGGGATCCCTCCAGCGCGCCGAGACCGATCGCTTCGATCCGTCCGCCGAAGCGCACCGCCGAGAGCCCGAGCTCCCACGTGCTCGGCAGGCCGACAGCGTCGATCACGACGTCGACACCCGCTCCGGAGGTCGCCTCGGCGATCGCGTCCGCCGCGCCCTCCGCCGCGAGAGGTTCCGCGCCGAGCGCCGCGACGAGCGAGAGCCGGTCCGCCAGCTTGTCGACGACGAACGTCCGAACGGCACCGTCGAGGACCGCCATCCGTGCCGCGAACAGGCCGATCGGACCGGCCCCGATGACGAGCACGGCATCGCCTGGGCTCACCGACCGTTCGACCGAATGGATGGCGTTCGCCAGGGGCTCGACCAGCGAGCCGGGCTCGTCGGCGAGCGCGTCGGGAACCTCGAGCACCTGCGTCGCCGGGATCGTGAAGGCTTCCGCGAATGCCCCCGGGAAGCTCATGCCCATCAGACGCCGATGCGGACAGAGGTTGGATCGCCCCTCGAGGCATCGAGCGCACGTGCCGCAGACCACGACCGGCATCGCGACGACCCGGGCCCCTTCCAGGGCCGGATCGGCGTCGTCACCGATCCCGTCGACGTCACCGACCACCTCGTGTCCCATCACGAGGGGCGGCACACGCCGTGGGCTCGCCTCGCGGAACCCGTGCAGATCGGATCCACAGATCGCGGTGGCTCGCACCCGAACACGCACGTCGCCGGGCTCGGGCGTCGGGTCGGGGACGTCCTGCAGCTCCATGCGCCGCGGCCCTAGGTAGACGAGCGCCTTCACGCCCGCTCCCTCCGCGTCGCCACCACGAACGGCTCATCGCGTGGCGGCACGAGTACGGCCACCGAGCGTGACTCTTGCTCGGCCGCCTCCACGACGGCGGCGGCCGACCCGAGGTTCCCGTGGAACATGTCGTGGTGCATCGGGATGAGCGTCTCGGCGCCGACCTCGGCCGCGAGCCACGCAGCCTCCCGTTCGTTCAGGTTGCCGACGATGCCCCGGGCTTCACGCTCCGCATGACGACCGTTCACAGGGAGCAGCGCCACGTCTGGCTCGAGGGCACGCACCGACGCTTCCATGCCCTCGTAGTGGATCGTGTCGCCCGCGTGGAAGATGCGAACGCCCGCGGCGTCGATCACGTAGCCGAGGAAACGGATCGCGCCACCAGACAGTGCCTCGCCGAAGCCGTATGCGTCGTCCATCGTGACGCCGTGGCACGCGGGGACCGCATCGATCGTGAACCCCGCGGCCTCGTGACTCTCCCCCGGCTGCACGCCGAACACCCGCTCGGGCGAGATCCCCACCTCCGTGACCTGGTCCACGATCGGCGTCGGTACGACGAAGACGGCACCGGGCGATGCCGCCGCGATCGCGGGTGCGGCCAGAGGGTCGAAGTGATCGAGGTGCTCGTGGGTGCACAGGACGAGATCGATGCCGACCGCCGATGACGGGGCCATGCCGGGGTCGTAGCGGCGTGCCTCGTGCGGCGAGAGGAACGGGTCGATGATCGCCATGCGTCCGCCGGCCGAGACGGCGAATCCGGCCTGACCGAACCAGGTCAGCGCGGTCCGCCCCCTGCCTGTCGGTACCTGCCGAAGCCGGTCGAGTGGCGTCATCACCTGGTCACCTCGCGTTCCTCACATGACCGCAGTCTGCCCGCCGTCGACGACGAGCGCTGCACCATGGACGAAGGAGGCGTCGTCCGAGGCGAGGAACGCATACACGGCGGCGATCTCGTCAGCGGTGCCGCGGCGGCCGAGGGGGATCTGGTTGCGTTCGTAGTCCCGGAACTCCTGGTGCGTCGCGAGGTCGCGATTGAGCGGCGTGTCGATGAAGCCGGGGCAGACGCAGTTCACCCGGATCCCGTGCACACCCATCTCGACGGCCATCGTCCTCGTGAGTTGCAGCACGCCCCCCTTCGAGGCGTTGTAGGCGACGAAGTCCTGCTCGCCGCCGAGGGCGTTCGTCGATGCCATGTTCACGATCGCCCCCCCGTCGCCGCCGGCGACCATGAGCCGGCCGACGGCGCGAGCGATGAGGAACATGCCGCGCAGGTTCACGGCGATGATGCGATCCCAGTCTTCGGAACCCGTGTCGAGGAAGGGTGACTTCCGGGCGATACCGGCGTTGTTGATCAGCACGTCGATCGGCCCCAGGAAGATGACCGCTCGCTCGACGATCGCTTCGACGTCCGGTTCCCGGCTGACATCCCCGGCGATCCCGTCGACCTCGCCGAGATCACCCAGTTCGTCGAGGACCGCCGAAACCTCCCCCACGTCGAGTCCGGTCACGAACACCCGCGATCCTTCATCGAGGAAGCGTCGTGCCGTCGCGAGACCGATCCCGCTCGTTCCCCCGGTGACGAGGACGCCCTTGCCTGCCAGGCCGCCCATCACCGTGTGCAACCCCGCGCCGCGATCGCGATCTCGTGATCGACGTGACCGCCGCGCATGCCGATCGCCTCGTCGTAGAGGTTCACGCAGCTGCACACGTGCAGGGGGACCACCTCGAGGTGCTCACCGATCGCGACGTCGTTGCCTCCCTCGATGTGGCCGACGCCGTGCTCCTCCGTCATGAGGTCCAGGACCAGGTCGGGCCGGCCGATCACGAGACCCCGTCCCGGGAAGGGTGGACCGTCGCCGCCGTCGGAGCTGAACGACTTGGTGCCGCCGTCGATCAGGAACCGATCCGGTGTCGGCCTCGCGACGACCGTCACGAGCACGTGAGCGGCGCATGCCTCGACGGTGGCGACGCCGAGCCGGAGCTGCTGGACGTCGTTGAAGACGTACGTCCCCGGACGTACTTCGGTCACGCCCGGCACGCCCGCGACGATCCGTGCAGTCGGGGTCGATCCCACGCTGATCTCGCGCATCTCCAGCCCCATGCGAGCGCATCGCTCGGCGGTCTCCAGCAGGTCCAACGCCTCGCGCTCCGCGATGCGACGAAGCTCGGCGGCATCCGACGCGTGGTAGGCATGGCCCGCGTGGGTGAGCAGACCGACGACCTCGACCCCGGGGAGGCCCGCGACCTCGAGCGCCAGCGACGACGAGGGCTCACCCGGTGGCCGACCCATGCGGTGGAGCCCCGTGTCGACCTCGACGAGCACCGGCACGGCCGCGCCCCGTCGTACGCCCAGACGGCCCAGACCTTCGGCCACATCGATCGTGTCGAGGCTCACGCGTACCTCGGCCCGGTCCATGAGCGCAGCGAGCCGCTCGAGCTTGGACTCCCCCACGATCGGATAGGCGATCAAGATGTCGTCCATCCCGGCGTCGGCCATCACCTCGGCTTCGCCGAGCTTGGCGACCGCGATGCCGTGCGCGCCGGCATCGATCTGCATCCGGGCGATCTCGGGCGCCTTGTGAGTCTTCACGTGCGGCCGCAGGGTTACGCCCGATCGCCGCGCAACCTCGGCCATCTCGATTACGTTGTGCTCCACGACGTCGAGGTCGACGATGAGCGAGGGCGTATCGATCTGGTCGTCGCGTTGCATCGTCCCGGTGCTGCCCCCAGCCAGATCGGTGGAGAGGTCCGTGTGATATTCCGTTAGACGGAACGTCGTTCTGCAACCAACGCGACGATAGCCAGGACCCTCTGAGCAAGTCAAGCAGATAATGACGTCGGGCCGCGTCCGGGGACCCGACGGAACCTCGTACCGTGTCGCAGCATGGATCCGACGCTGCGTGACCTCCCGCTCCGCGAGTTCCGGCCTCGTTCGTCCCTGCGCCGTCCCGCCCACCACGTGCCCAGGGCCCGGTTCCCCGTCGTCGACGCCCACAACCATCTCGGGCGGTGGTTGTCGGCCGACCACGGATGGTCCGCGCCCGATGTCGCGCAGTTGCTCGACGTCATGGACGCGTGCAACGTCGCCACCATCGTGAACCTGGACGGGCTGCAGGGCGACGAGCTCCGAGAGAACCTCGAGAGATACGACACGCCTCATCCGGACCGGTTCCTCACGTTCTGTCAGCTGGACTGGACCGTCACCGAGCAGGCCGGGTTCGGCGATCGACTCGCGGCGGAGCTCGAACGCTGCGTGCTCGCGGGTGCGGGCGGGTTGAAGGTCTGGAAGCAGCTCGGTCTGCGGATCCGTGACGACCGGGGTGACCTGTTGATGCCCGACGACCGCCGCCTCGGACCTCTCTGGGAGACGGCCGCCCGGCTCGGCATCCCCGTGACGATCCACGTCGCCGACCCCGTTGCCTTCTTCCGGCCTCTCGATGAGACGAACGAGCGGCTGGAGGAACTGCTCGCGAATCCCGACTGGTACTTCGGCGACCCTGGCACGTTCCCACCATTCGAGCGCATCATCGGGACCTTCGAGACCCTCGTGGCGGACAACCCGTCGACGATGTTCATCGGCGCCCACGTTGCGTGCTTCGCCGAGGACCTGGCGTGGGTCTCCCGGATGCTCGACACGTACCCGAACCTGTATGCGGACATCGCGGCACGCATCGCCGAGCTCGGCCGCCAGCCGGGAGCGGCGCGAGCGCTGTTCCTCCGGCATCCCGACCGGATCCTCTTCGGCACCGACCTGTTCCCGCCCGACGGGGAGATGTACGAGATCCACTTCCGCTTCCTCGAGACCGCCGATGAGCACTTCCCGTACTCGGTCGAGGACCCTCCCCCCGAGGGGCGCTGGGCGATCAGCGGTCTCGATCTCCCCGACGATGTGCTGCGCAGCGTCTACGAGGACAACGCCCGTCGCGCGATCCCGGGTCTCACCGGGCGGCGCTAGGCCCCGCGGAGATCGGTCGCCTCCGTGACCAGGAGGGCAGCGACCTCTGGCATCATGCCTGTCGGCAGACGATCCTTGGGCGCCGAGATCGAGATCGCGGCGATCGGCATCGTGCTGCCGAAGAAGACCGGAGTCGCGAGGCACCGCACGCCCGGCTCGCTCTCCTCCAGGTCCTTCGAGAACCCGTCCGCCCGAACGCGGGCCAACTCCCTCGCGAGGTGGTCCGCGGCGACGATGGTGCGGGAGGTCCTGCGCACGAGCGGACCGTCGCGACGGACCCACTCGATGATCGACGCCCGCGTCGGATAGGCCCACGCCAGCAGCGCCTTCCCGACCGCCGTCGCGTGAGCGGGATTGCGTCCCCCGATCTTCGATGTGAGGGAGAGCGGCCCGGTGGATTCGAGCTTGTCCACGTAGACGACGTCCGGGCCGTCGAGCACCCCCACGTGCACCGTCTCGTTCAGGGTCGCCCGCAGCCGTTCGAGCGTCGGTCGCAACAGCACGCGCAGATCGAGTCGGTCGTGGAACTCGAACGCGATCCTGAGCAGCTCCGTCCCCAGCAGGTAGCGCCCATCGTTCCGTTGGGTCGCGAAGCCACGCTCCTGGAGCGCCCCGAGCGTTCGGTGGAGCGAGCTCTTTGGGAGCCCCGTCGTCGAAGCTAGGTCGCCGAGCACGACGCCCGACCCATGCTCGGCGAGCTCCTGCAGCACTCGAAGGGCTCGGTCGACGCTCTCCACCGCTCGTGTCGGTTGCTCGACCACGGGGCGCAGCATAATCCCCGTTCCGAAGGGCGGAAAGGCAGTTCCAGCGCAACAGGGGACGCCCATGTGTCGCGAGGCGGCATGCTGGAGCTCGCCGCGGGGAGCCTCAGGACCGGGCTGCCCAGCGCCACGCGCCCATCGGGCCGCCTTCGAGGTACCGCTGCAGACCGTAAGGGATGGTGTCGAGATCTTCGGCGCGCGCGTCGAGAGGCAGCGCCGCGACGGCCCGATACCACGCGAGCGACCTCGCGATCGTGCCGGTCCGGTAGGCGAGGTCCGCTGCCTCGATGAGCTCCCGTCGGGTCCCGAAGGCCGTGAACGGCTCGACGTAGGCATCGCGCATGCGTCGCAGCTCCGACCCACCCGGCTCGAGTTCGAGCTTCCAGGCGGTGGCACGCAGCAACACGGTCAGCGAGTGGAACGGATGCGAGACGCATGCGTCACCCCAATCGAGGACTCGGTTTCGCCCGTCACGGACGAGCACGTTCCCGCCGTGCAGGTCGTCGTGTTGGATCGTCGCCGGGATGCCGAGCCCAGCGAGCTCACGGCACTGCGCGGCGACCTCCGGGATACGCGCGACGAGCCGAGCGCGTTCGGCGGTCGTGAGACCGTCGGGTTCATCGAGCATCAGGAACGCCTCGTCGCCGAGCAGCTGCGTGAGACGTTCGGGAAGCCCGTCGAGTCGCTCGTCCGGCACGCCGAGGCCGAGGAGCTCACCCACCTCGGATGCCGTGGCGAGCTGCAGCTCGGCGTAGGCAGGCAGGATCGTCTCCCACACCTCGAGCTCCGCACCGAGATCCCTCAATCGGACCCCACCGTCGCGCATCAGCATCCAACCGCGCTCGGTGTCGATCGCGATCAGCTCCGGCACATCGAGCGGCCGGAGGCCAGCCAGCAGTTCGGTGAGTCCAGGCTCGTACCCGGCGCCCTCGACGACCGCCTTGAACCACACGGGGGCCCCGGGCGTGGGGACGCGGAGCACGGTCGACCACCACTGCGCATGCCGCTGCTCGATCGTTCCGGTGACGGTCACGAACGATCGGATCCAGTCGTGCGCATCAGCCAGGAACGCGGGATCGTGCCAGTCGGCCATCGATCCTTCTCAGTAGCCCAGGCGGTCCAGCATCTTCGGGTCACGCTGCCATTCCTTCATGACCTTGACACGCAGGTCGAGATAGACCCGCTTCCCGACCAGCGGTTCGATCTGCCCGCGCGCCCTCATCCCGATCATCTTCAGCGTCTGACCGCCCTTGCCGATCAGGATGCCCTTCTGCGAGTCGCGTTCCACCACGATCGATGCGTGGATCCGTTCCAGCTCGTCTTCATGCTCGATCTCCTCGATCATGACGGCGACCGAGTGGGGGACCTCTTCACGCGTGACCGCCAAAGCCTGCTCTCGCACGAGCTCAGCGATGCGCACCTCGATCGGCTGGTCGGTGACCTCGCCGCCGGGGAACAGCGCCGGGCCCTCGGGCATGCGCGCGACGAGCAGGTCCAGCAGGGTGTCGACCCCGATGCCACCGACCGCGGAGACGGGCACGACCTCGTCCCAGTCGCCGAGCTCGCCCGCGGCCGCGAGCTGCGGGATCACCTCGTGATGGCGGATCCGATCGATCTTGTTCACGGCGCAGATGCGCGAGCCCGTGTTCGCCGAGGCGACCTGGTGCTCGTGGACGTACGCGTCGCCGCGACCGACCCCGCTCGCCGCGTCGACGACCTGCACGATCACGTCGACGCCCTCCACGGCGTCACTCACGAGGTCGTTCAGGCGCACCCCGAGCGCCGTCTTCGGTTTGTGGAAGCCGGGGGTGTCGGTGAAGACGATCTGTACCTCGTCGGTGGTCCGGATCGCGCGGATGTCACGCCTCGTGGTCTGCGGCTTGTCCGAGACGATCGCGACCTTCTCCCCCACCATGGCGTTCACGAGCGTCGACTTCCCGACGTTGGGACGCCCGACGACGGCCACGATGCCGGATCGATGGCCGGCGGCCGGCTCGCTCACGACCGGGGCCGGTCGAGGTCGCTCGGCCCGAACGCGTCGGGCAGCAATTCGTCGAGCGACCAGTACGCGCGGGACGACCCGTCGGCCGACTCGGCGACCACGGCCATGCCCGGTCCACCGAACTCGAACAGCACCTGGCGGCAGCCACCGCACGGAGGCGTCGGGTCGTCGGCATCGGTCACGACCGCCACCGCACGGATCCCCGATGCCACTCCCGCGGCCACCGCCGTCGCGACCGCGTTTCGCTCGGCGCAGACCGAGACCGGATAGCTCGCGTTCTCGACGTTCACGCCGACGAAGACCTCGTCGCCCGCGAGGAGCGCTGCCCCGACGTGGAAGCCGCTGTACGGGGCGTAGGCGTTCAAGCGGATCTCGCGAGCCCTCGCGATCATCCGTTCCAAGACCTCGGGTTCGATCGCGGTCACCGGGCCGGTTCCTCCACGAGGGCGTGCTCCGCGTCGGCGTCGCGGGTGATCAGCACCTTCTCGATGCGGCGGCCCTTGACCTCCTCGGCGGTGAACGTGAGCCCGTCGATCCGGCATTCCTCGCCCTCGTCGGGGATGTGCCCGAGGATGTCGAGCACGAGCCCGGCGACCGTGTCCCATTCCTCGTCGGGCAGGTCGAGCCCGAGCAGCTCGTTCACGTCGTCGATCGACGTCTTCCCGCTCACCCGGTAGGCGCGCTCGCCGATCTGCTCGAACTCCGGCTCCTCGCGGTCGTACTCGTCGGTGATCTCGCCCACGAGCTCCTCGAGGAGGTCCTCGAGGGAGACCAGGCCGGTCACCGAGCCGTACTCGTCGGTCACGAGCGCCATGTGGAACTTCTCGCGCTGCATCTCCTTCAGCAGGTCGGCGACCTTCTTCGACTCGGGCACGTAGTGCGCCTCACGGACGATGTCGACGAGCGGCATGTCGTGCTTACCCTGATGCAGGGCCTTCAGCACGTCCTTGGCGAACACGATGCCGACGACGTCGTCGAGGTCCTCGTCCGCGTCGTAGACCGGGATCCGCGACGTGCCGTGGGTGAGGACGAGCGCCTGCACGTCCCGCAGCGCCTTGTCGTCCTCGATCGCGATGATGTCGGGCCTCGGGACCATCACCTCGCGCACGATCGTGTCGCCGAACTCGAAGATCGAGTGGATCAGTTGCTTCTCGCCCTCCTCGATCGAGCCCTCCTCGGAGCCGACCTGCGCCATCGAGCGGATCTCCTCCTCGCTGACGAACGGTCCGGCCTTGATGCCCTTGCCGGGGAGCAGCACGTTCGCGAGGCCGATCAGGGCTCGGGTCGGCCACGCGAGGAGGCGGCCCAGGAAGTACACGAGCGGCGAGAGCGCCAGCGCCATGCGATCGGAATGCAGCACGCCGAACGTCTTGGACATCGCCTCCACGAACACGAAGTAGAGCAGCGTGAACACGAGCGAGGCGATCGTGACGCCGAGGCTGCCGAACTCGCTCTCCGCGAGGATCGCGACCAGGATCGCCGATCCGTTCTGCACGATCATCACCGCGAGGTACACGGAGTTCAGGTATCGCGGCGGGTCGGTCTCCAGCTTCACGAGCAGCGCGGCGTTGCGACGTCCCTCGTCCTCGAGGGCGAGCGCCTTCACCCGGGTCATGCGGGTGAGCGAGGACTCGGCCAACGCGAGCAGCGATCCGATCACGACCAGCAGCACGACGAGCGCCCACATCCAGTTCACGGCACCGTCACCCCGCTGTAGCGCTCCTGCCGAGCCCACATCTCGGCTCGCTCACCCTCGGTCTCGTGGTCGTAGCCGAGCACGTGGAGCACCCCGTGCACGACGAGCAGCCGGAGCTCCGCCTGAGGGTCGTCCGGGTTGTTCCGCACCGCCACGGCCGGTGCGATCACGACGTCACCCAACAACCGGACGCCGTGCTCGTCGAGATCGTCGTCGTCGAGCGGGAACGACAGCACGTCGGTCGGGCCGGGTTCCTGCATATAGCGCTCGTGCAACTCGGCGATCTCGCCGTCGTCGACGAACGAGAGCGAGAGCTCCGCCCGTTCGTGGCCTTCGGCCACCAGCGTGAGACGCGCGAGGTCGGCCAACGCCGCCTCGTCGATCGCCGGCGCGTCCGACCGGCGGTCCGACACGAGGACCCTGGGATGGCCGCCGTCGTCGTCGTTCATCGCGCCCGCGGTCACGGCTCAACCGGCAGCGCCTGCTGCCCGAACAGGTCGTACGCCTCCACGATGTCCTGCACGATCTTGTGCCGCACCACGTCGCTGCCCCCGAGGTGGCAGAACGCGATGTCGTCGACGTCCCCCAGAATCTCCTCGATGATCGCGAGCCCGCTCTTCTGCCCGTGCTCGAGGTCGACCTGCGTCGCATCGCCGTTGATCACGGCCTTCGAACCGAACCCGATCCGCGTGAGGAACATCTTCATCTGCTCGGGGGTCGTGTTCTGCGCCTCGTCGAGGATCACGAACGCATCATTCAGGGTTCTGCCACGCATATAGGCGAGCGGGGCGACCTCGACGGTGCCTCGCTCCATCAGCCGCGGAAGCGTCTCGGCGCCGGTCATCTCGAAGAGCGCGTCGTAGAGCGGGCGCATGTAGGGATCGATCTTCTCGTAGAGCGTTCCCGGGAGGTACCCGAGCCGCTCCCCCGCCTCGACGGCGGGCCGGGTGAGGATCAGACGTGAGACCTGCCGGTCCTGCAGGGCCCGCACCGCGGTCGCGACGGCGAGGTAGGTCTTGCCGGTGCCCGCCGGGCCGATCGCGAACGTCACCGTGTTCGACCTGATCGCGTCGACGAACCGCTTCTGCCCGATCGTCTTGGGCGTGACACCCTTGCCCCGTGCCGTGAGTAGCCGGTCACCGAGGACCTCCGAGGGGCGCAGCGCCGGCTCGTCGGCCGAACCCGAGCCGTCCCCCTTCACGAGCGCGATCGTCTGGCCGACGGAGGAGTCGGTGAGCTCGTGCCCCTGCTCGAGCAGCACGAGCAGTTCCTCGAAGATGCTGGCCACGCGCTCGGATTCCACCTCGCGGCCTGTGACGGTGATCTCGTTCCCGCGCACGAGGATGCGGCACTCGAACGCCGATTCGATCAGCTTCAGGAAGACGTCGCGCTGACCGAGGAGGGCCACCATCGGTTGGTTGCCCGGCACGAGGATCTTGACTTGAGTGGTGGCGCTCGCCACGTGTGTCGTCTCTCGGGGCGGTGGCCCCGTTCCCTCCTGGTTCGGCTGCACCGTCGACGATGGCCGCCTTTACGGCGGCCTCGCCCATCACTGTAACCGAACCTAGCCCGGGGGCCAGCCCATCTCGCGACCGCCCAACAGATGGAAGTGCATGTGGAACACCGACTGTCCCGCGTCGGGCCCCACGTTGGTCACGAGCCGCCACCCACCCTCGGCGATTCCCTCCGCGCCTGCGAGCTGCGTCGCCGCCTGGATGATGTCGGCGAGCACGCCACCGTGATCGTCGCCCAGGTCGGCCACCGACACCACGTGTTCCTTGGGGATCAGCAGGATGTGTGTCGGTGCCTGAGGGTTCACGTCGCGGAAAGCGACGACCGTGTCGGACTCGCGAACGATGTCGGCCGGGATCTCGCGTGCCGCGATCCGGCAGAAGAGGCAGGAGGTGTCCATCCCCCTCACCCTACCCCTCCGAGACCGGCCGTCAGAACTCCGGGCGCCGTAGCCGGGCCCGCGCCGGCTCGCGTTTCGAGGACCCTTCCCCGCGCAGCTCCGCCAACCGCTCCCAGAGCTTGCGTTCCTCACGTGAGAGGTCGTCGGGGGTGACGACGTGCAACGTCACGTAGAGGTCACCGCGACCCCGGCGGTTCACGTTGGGGACCCCACCGGCCTTGATGCGCACGACGGTGCCGGACTCCGTCCCCGCCTCGACGCTGATGCGCTCGGGGCCGTCGAGCCCCTCGATGTCGAGCTCGGCACCGAGCGTCGCCTGTGTCATCGACACGTCGAGCACCGTGAACAGGTCCTGGCCGCGGCGGTCGAAGTCCTCGGCCGGCTCGACCGAGATGCCGACGTACAGGTCGCCCGAGGGCCCGCCGGCGACACCGGCGTGTCCGTTGCCCGCCACCCGCAGCTCCATGCCGTCGGAGACCCCCGCGGGGATCTCGATCGTGACCGTGGTCTGCTCGCGGCGCCGGCCCTCGCCGAAACATGTCTCGCACGGGTCGAGCACCTCCTGACCGGTCCCCCGGCACGACGTGCATGGCGCCGCCGTCATCACCGTGCCGAAGACGCTGCGTCGCACCGCCTGCACCTGCCCCGCCCCTCCGCACGTGCGACACGCGACAGGCGCCGTGCCCGGTTCCGCGCCGTTGCCCTGGCAGCGTTCGCAGGCGACCAGCCGCTCGATCTCCAAGTCGCGGCGGGCCCCGAACACGGCGTCGCGGAACCCGAGCACGATGCGCACGCCGAGGTCCTCCCCGTGCTGGGTCCGCGAACGCGGTCCCCGGCGCCGGCCCCCGCCGCCGAACCCACCCTGTCCGAAGAACATGTCGAAGATGTCCTGGATGTCGGTGAAGCCGGCGCCGGCGGCGCCACCCGTGCTGCCGAACGCGTCGTACTGACGCCGCTTGTCGGGATCGGACAGGATCTCGTAGGCGCCGGCGACCTCCTTGAACCGCTCCTCGGCCGCGACGTCACCGTTCACGTCGGGGTGCAGCTCGCGCGCGAGGCTCCGGTAGGCCCGCTTGATGTCGTCGTCGGACGCGTCGCGCGTGACGCCGAGCACCTCGTAGAGATCGCGGACGGCGGCCATCTACCGCTCGAGCTCCGTGGCGAGCTCCGACAGACGCTTCGCGACGGCGCGCACCGAGGCCATCGCCGACAAGTAGTCCATGCGGGTCGGACCCACGATGCCGATCGTGCCCAGGGTCGTGTCGCCGGTGCGGAACGGCGCCGTGATCAGCGAAGCCTCCCACTCGCCCGTCGAGGGGTGCTCCGCCCCGATTGTGACGTTGAGCTCCCCGCGTGCGGAGCTGACGTCGGCCAGCACGCCGAGCATCTCCTGCTCACGCTCGAGGGTCTCGAACAGGCGCCGCAGGGTCTCGCGCCGCATCTGCTGAGCTTCGTCGGCCAGGTTCGAGACGCCGCCGACCACCATGTGGGCCGAGCGCTCGCCCTGGGTCGCCACCCGCAGCGTCTCCACCACGTGCAGCAGCAGATCGCGCTGGCTGTCCGTGCCCTCGGCCGCGAGCTGCAGCAGCCGGGCCTGGGCATCGAGGTAGTTCAGCCCCCGAAGTGCCTGCAGACGGCGATCGGCGTCGCGCAGGGCCGCGGCGTCCACCCCTTCGGGCTTGTCGATCACCTGCTTGTCGACCCGGCCGTGCTGACCGATCGCCAGGATCATCATCGTCGGCCCCATGTCGATCAACTCGACCCGCACGATCGGCTCCTCGACGGCGCTCGGCGGCACGGCGAGGCCCGCGTACTGCGTCAGCCTCGAGAGCAGCTGAACGCTCCCCGTGAGCACCTCCTCGAGGTCGACGATCGCCTCGGCGAAGTAGCCGGCGATCAGGCGTCGCTGCGCCTCGCGCAACCTCCCACCTGCGGGGAGGGAGTCGACGTAGTGGCGGTACCCGGTATCGGTCGGGATGCGGCCGGCGCTCGTGTGCGGATGGGTCAGGTATCCGAGTTCCTCGAGCGCGGCCATCTCGTTGCGGATCGTCGCGCTCGACACACCGAGCCCCGCGTGATCCGCGATCGACTCGCTGCTCACCGGCTCGCCTTCCCGCACGTACTGTTCGACCACGGCGCACAGCACCGCGGACTTGCGCGGACCCAGCTCTGGGCGCTCTCGGTCGGCCATGACCTCAATCATACGTAGCACTCTGCCCCTAGGAGTGCTAAGCGACCGAACTCGGCACCGTCAGCAGGGGAGGTCGGCGATCGCTTCCTCCAGGGCCGCGAACGGCTCGGTGGTGTCCTCCTGGTTCGCGAGCGCCGCACGCGCGCCCTCGATCGCCGCGATCAGGGCCTTGACCTGCTTCGCCGTCGGTCGCTCCCCCGCCTGCTTGAGGGCGGCGACATCCTCCTGGAGCTGCTCGGCGGCCACCCCGAGCGCGTCGTCGCGGAAGACCTGCACCTGCTGCAGGTGGCCGCACATCGTGGTGGTCGCCTCCTCACCGCTCACCTGTCCGCCCCCGTCGGTCGGCACGACGTCGCCCTCCCCGTCGTCACCGCCGAAGAACAGGTTGAAGAGCAGCACCAGCACCACGACGGCCGCGACCGCGGCGAGCACGTAGATCCAGATCGGACGACCCCCTGACTCGCGGACCGGCATCGCGAACGCGTCCTCGGGACCCTCGTCGTCGGCCCCGAGTCCGAGACCGGGCGGGAATGCCGAGCCGGGTGGCTCCTGTGGCGTGTCGAGGACCGCGTCGGTGATCGTCATCGGCACCGGTGTCGCCGGCTCCGCCGGGGCCGGGGGCGGCGGTTCCGCCGAGGCATCCTGAAGCAGGCCGCAACGAGGGCAGGTCCAGGTGGTCGCCCCCGGCTTCGAGTGGAACCGCGACCCGCACGAGCGGCAGACCACGAATCCCCACTCCTTCCCGCACGACGAGCAGGTGTAGCCGCTCGACCCTGACTCCACGTGCTGGGCCGTGTCGCAATTCGGGCAGCGCACCGACGGCATGCGCCCGACTCTATCGTGGCCACCCCGGGAATCGTCGAGGGCCCAAAGGCACCCTCGTGGGCCCCTTCATCGAGGCGGGAAGGTAGTCCAGTGTGAACTACCGGGTGGCGTTGCTCGTCGCCAGCCCCAGCACGAGCTCGTTGAGGAGCAGCATGCCTCGCTCCGTCGGCACGAGCGAGCCATCGTCATCGATGAGCAGGCCGCTCTCGATGAATGGCTCAGCTCGATCGTCCTCGACCCAGGTCGACGGCACGCCCTCGAGGATGCGCAGCCGCAGGAACACCTCCTCGAGGTAGGCGCCGCTCGGATCGAGCGTCTCCTCGCCCCCGATGGGCAGCTCGCCTCGCTCGACCGTCGCGAGGTACTCCTCGGGCGGGCGGACGTTCCACCAGCGGCGATCGTCGCGGTAGGAGTGCGCGCCGGCGCCGAGACCGAGGTACGGCTGGCGGCGCCAGTAGCCGAGGTTGTGGCGACACTCGTAGCCCGGTCGCGCCCAGTTCGAGACCTCGTAGTGGCCGTAGCCGGCATCGCGCAGCATCGAGCACGCGAGCTGGAACATGTCGGCCTGCGTGTCGGGGTCCGGCTCGGGCACTTCGCCGCGAGCGACCGCACGGCCGAGCGGCGTCGCGGGCTCGATCGTGAGTGCGTAGGCGCTCACGTGCTCGGGCGCGAGCGCGATCGTCTCGGCGAGCGTGCGCTCCCACGACTCGAGCGTCTCGCCGTGCGCGCCGTAGATCAGGTCGAGGTTCACGTTCACGTAGCCGGCGGCGCGCGCGGCGGCGATCGCCTGCCGGACACTGTCAGGCGAGTGCAGCCGCTCGAGCGATCGGAGCACCGCCGGATCGAACGACTGCGCGCCCATCGACAGCCGCGAGTAGCCCTCGGCGAGCAGTGCTGCGAGCGAGTCTTCCTCGACGGTGTCGGGGTTGGCCTCGGTCGTGACCTCTGCGTCGGGCGAGATCTCGAACGCGTCGCGCAGCGCTCCGAGCAGCGAACCGAGGTCGCTGCCCGTCATCGTGGTCGGCGTTCCCCCGCCGAGGAAGACGCTCTCGACCGACGCAGCGTCCCATGCGGGCGCCGCGAGCGCGGCCTCGGCCAGCAGCGCGCGGAGGTACCGAGGCTTCAGCTCGTCCAGCCCGGCGTACGCATTGAAGTCGCAGTAGCCGCAGCGCGTGAGGCAGAAGGGCACGTGCACGTAGATGCCGGCGCTCACTTCTTCCCCTTGGCCGCGCCTCCGTCGTCGACGCGCAGTGCCTGGATGAAGGCTTCCTGCGGCACGTCGACACGGCCGACCCGGCGCATGCGCTCCTTGCCCTTCTTCTGGGTCTCGAGCAGCTTGCGCTTGCGGGTGATGTCGCCGCCGTAGCACTTGGCGAGCACGTCCTTGCGCTTGGCCTTCACGGTCTCGCGGGCGATGATCTTCGAGCCGATCGCCGCCTGCACCGCCACGTCGAACATCTGGCGCGGGATCAGCTCCTTCAGGCGCTCGACCATCTTCTTGCCGTACGCGTACGACTTTTCCCGGTGCACGATCGTGCTGAACGCGTCGACCGGCTCGCCGTGCAGCAGCACGTCGACGCGCACCAGGTCGGCCTCCTGCTGTCCCCAGGGTTCGTAGTCCAGGCTCGCGTAGCCGCGGGTGCCCGACTTCAGATGGTCGAAGAAGTCGAAGACGATCTCGGCCATCGGCAGCACGTAGTGCACCTCGACCCGCTCGGGCGTGAGGTAGCTCATGTCGACGAGCTCCCCGCGGCGCTCCTGGCACAGGCCCATCACGGCCCCGAGGTAGTCCGAGGGCGTGATCACGGTCGCGTAGACGACCGGCTCCTCGACCTTGTCGTAGTCGCCGCCGGGCGGCATCTCGGCGGGGTTGTGCACGATCGTCATCTCGGTGCCTCGGAACACGTGGAACTCGACGTTGGGCGCCGTCGCGATCAGCTCGAGATCGAACTCGCGCTCGAGGCGCTCCTTGACGATGTCCATGTGCAGAAGGCCGAGGAAGCCGCACCGGAACCCGAACCCGAGCGCCTGCGACGTCTCGGGCTCGAAGTGCAACGCCGCGTCGGAGAGCTTCAGCTTGTCGAGGGCGTCGCGCAGGTCCGCGTAGTCGCTGCCGTCGGCCGGGAAGAGCCCCGACCACACCATCGGCTTCGGCTCGCGGTAACCGGGAAGCGGGTCGGTCGCGCCCTGCTTGCCGGCGAGCGTGATCGTGTCGCCGACCTTCGCGTGGTGCACGTCCTTCAGGCCGGTCACGAGGTAGCCGACCTCACCCGGGCCGAGATCGGGCACGGGGGTGGGTTCGGGCGCGTTCACGCCCGTCTCCTCGGCTTCGCTCTCGACGTGCGTGGCGAACATGCGGATGCGCGCGTGCGACGGGAGCACGCCTTCCTGCACCCGCACGTAGGTGATCACGCCGCGGTACGGGTCGAACATCGAGTCGAAGATCAGCGCCTGCAGCGGCTTCGTCACATCGCCGACGGGCGGGGGCACGCGATCGATCACCGCCTGCAGCAGCTCGTCGACGCCCTCGCCCGACTTCGCGCTGATGTGCAGGATGTCGGCTGGGTCGCAGTCGAGCAGGTTCGCGAGCTCCTTCGTGCGCTGCTCGGGCTCGGCCGCCGGCAGGTCGATCTTGTTCAAGGCCGGCACGATCACGAGCCCGGCGTCCCGCGCGAGGTGGTAGTTCGCGAGCGTCTGGGCCTCGAGACCCTGCGCCGCGTCGACGAGCAGCACGGCGCCTTCGCAGGCCTCCAGCGACCGCGAGACCTCGTACGTGAAGTCCACGTGTCCCGGGGTATCGATCAGGTTCAGCTCGAAGCCGTCGTGCAACAGGCGCACCGACTGCGCCTTGATCGTGATGCCGCGCTCGCGTTCGAGGTCCATCTTGTCGAGGTACTGGGCGCGCATGTCGCGATCGGCCACCGTGTGGGTCACCTCGAGCAGGCGATCGGCCAGCGTCGACTTCCCGTGGTCGATGTGCGCCACGATGCAGAAGTTGCGGATGTGGGAGGTGTCGGTGCTCACGGCCCACCCATGGTACGGGCGAGCCGAGCACCCGCGGTCGCGGGAGGCCCGACTGGTACGCTGGGCGGCCGTATGGCGAACATCAAGTCACAGATCAAACGGAACAAGCAGAACGAGGTGCGCCGCGAGCGCAACAAGGCCGTGCGTTCGTCGCTCAAGACCTCCCACAAGAAGGTCGAGACCGCGATCGCCGAGGGCGACGCCCAAGCCGCCCAGGAGTGGGCGCGCGAGGCATCCAAGGCGCTCGACAAGGCCGCGAGCAAGGGCGTCGTGCACAAGCGCACCGCCGCTCGCCGCAAGAGCCGTCTGGCGAAGGCAGCCAACGCGGCCGGCGCCGAGTAGCGTCCCGGTCCCTCCGCCGTCGCGTCTGGCATAGGCTGCCTTCATGGCGGCCTCACCCGGTCGTTCCCCGATCGTTGCCTACCTCTCGATGGCCGGCATCGCCGTGGCTGTGTTCGTCGGGCTGGACCTGATCGCCGAGCCAACACCGCGCGGCTCGGGACCCTCTCCCGCCTCGCTCGCTCCGCTCGTGCCGGGCACTCCCTCGGTCGAGCGGGACTTCATGACGGCGGTGCTCGGCGGGCCGCGCGTCTCCACCGCCCGCCCCTACTGCGACCCCTCTGGGTGCTGCCCGACCCACCGGACCAGGTTCGGCACGACGGCGCCGACGAAGGACGTGATCGAGGCCTTCGCGATGCAGGGATATTCGGCGTTGCCGGGCGATCGCGACGTCGTGCGCCCGGGACCGTTCCCGGCGGTCAGATGGACGGCCGAGCTCGACTACGCGGGGCGCTGGGCCTGGCGCCGCGTCGAGGTCGCCCGGGGGACCGACGTCGACCGTCCCGACTGGCCGACCGTCTTCGTCGAGAGCTCGATCGCGTGCGGGGAGCGCTGAGTCAGCCGGCGGCGATCGCGACCACGAGCGCGGGCATCACGGTGTCGCCGGACGCGCCCGACTTCAACGCGCGATCGGCCTCCGTGATGCGCTCGTGCACGCGCAGCAGCTGGGCCATCGAGAAGTTCCGCGCCTGCTGCTGGTAGCGGCGGGCCTGCCAGTCGAACCGCAGGCCGGCGCGCTTGGCGAGCTCGGCGGGCGGCATGCGATCGGGCAGCGATCGCACGCGGATCAGGTCGCGCAGACGGCTCGAGACGCCGCCGAGCACCTTGAGCGGGTCGTCGCCGCCCTCCTCGATCGAACGCCACGAGCGGATCGCGCCCGGAAGGTCGCGGGAGAACGCGCGATCGCAGAGGTCCCAGACCTTCTGCTCGCCGAGCCCCCGGAACTGGCGAGCCACCAATGCGGGGGTGATCCGCTGGGCCGGGAAGGCCGACTCGAGCTGAGCCAGGGCGGCGACGAGCTGGCCGGGCTCTTCCCCGAGGATCTCGACCAGCGCGCGAGCGGCAGGGACCGAGAGGTCGAGGCCGAGGGTGTCGGCCCGTCGGGTGAGCCAGGGCTCGAGGTCCTTCCGTTTGATCTCGACGTGCACGACGTCGCCGACGGGCTTCACGAGCTTATCGAGGGCGGCGGGCACCTTGCCGCGATCGGCCACCCGACAACAGATCACGAGCTGCGCCTCGGGGTCGGGAGCGTCGAGGTAGGTCGCGAGCTCCGCGGTCGCATCCTTCGTGAGGGAACGCGCGTCGGAGATCAACAGTGCCCTCGGCTCGCCGAACAACGACGGGGTTGCGAGGTCCTGCAGCTCCCCGCCCTGCCACTCCCCCGCATCGACCTCTCCGGGGCGCACCTCGCCGAACCGGGCGAGCGCCGCCTCGCGCAGCAGGAAGTCGTCCTCGCCCCACAGCAGCGCGATCGGAGCACTGGAACGGCTGGGCATGGCTCGGATGGTAGCGCGTCGCCGTGACGTGCTCGCGGCGGCCGTGCCGATCAGCGCTCCCCCGAGACGACCGCCACCCCGTCGACGAACGTCACCGTGACCGTGCCGGCGCGGTCGGTGCGCCAGACCGTCGACCCCGCGGCTGCGAGGGCGTCGAGCGTCAACGCGGTCGGGTGGCCGTAGGTGTTCTCGCCCACGCTCACCACGGCCACCGGCGCCGCGACAGCCTCGAAGAACTCCGCCACCGATGTGGCCGCGCCGTGGTGGGGCACCTTCAGCACGTCGGCATGCAGGTCGAGACCCGCCTGGTCGCGCTGCTCGAGGAGCCATTCCTGGGCGGGTTCCTCGGGCTCGGTCGCGAAGAGCACCGAGTCCGCACCGTGGGTGAGCCTGATCACGAGCGCGTCGTTGTTCGTGTCGGACTCGGTGCCCGTGTAGCACTCGTGCGGCGACAGTACATCGAGCCGCACGTCGCCCACGACGAAGGACTCACCCGCCCAGGGCGTGCGCGTCTCGATGCCCTCGTCGGCGATGGCCCGGTCGACATCGACCTGCAGCGCCGACGTCGACGGGCACCCCGGCTGCAGCACCACACCGACCTGGAACCGGGCCAGCACCGCAGGCAGGCCGACCACATGATCGGCGTGTGGGTGACTCGCGACGACCACGTCGATCCGTTTCACGCCGAGCGCGGCGAGCTCGGTGGCGGTCTGCTCCTCGTCGGGGCCGCCGTCGACGAGCATCGTCATACCGGCCGGGGTCGTGACGAGCGCCGCGTCGCCCTGCCCGACGTCGAGGAACCGCACGGTGAGCGCATCGGGAGGTCCGACCGAGGCCGCCGAGTTCCACACGAGCAGCGGCATGAGGAGCACGCCGACGATCACCGCACGGCGGGGCGGACGCCACCCCGTGTGCAGCGCCGCCGTGACCGCGACGACGAGACCGGCACCGAGGACCAACACGACCGGACCTCCGTTCGAGGTGACGTGTGCGACAGGAGCCCGCCCCGCGACGTTCGCGATCAGCTGCAGGGCTCGCATCGGCGCCTGGGCGGCGAGCCCGACGAGGTGGCCGATCGGCTCCGAGACGATGCCCAGCCCGGCCGCCACGAGCCCGAGCAGCAGCGAAGGCGCCACCGTCGGCGCGGCGACCACGTTCGCGAGCAGGGTCACACCCGGCACGTCGTGGAAGTGGTACAGCAACACGGGCGTCACACCGAGCTGGGCGGCGAGCGTCGTGCCCGCCGCCGCCGCGACGGGCGCGGGCATCACGCGGGCGAACCGCTCGCCCAGCGGGCCGGCCATCGCCACCATGCCGGCGGTCGCCGTGACGGAGAGCTGGAAGCCGATCGATCGCACCAGCACCGGCTGCAGGATCAGCAGCACGAGCACCGCGCCCGAGAGCACGACCGCGGTCGAACGGGCGCGGCCGAGGAGCAGACCGACGAGGGTGAGCGCGGACATCGCACCGGCACGCATCACCGACGGCTCCGCGCCGGTGAGCACGACGATGAACGCGACCGTCGCGAGCCCGACCGCCACCTGGGCGGCCCTTGGCAGCCCCAGCATCGTCACGAGCGCGAGGATCGGGCCGAGCACCATCGCGACGTTGCCGCCGGAGACGACGAGCAGGTGCGTGAGCCCGGTGGCCTTGAAGTCGCGTTCGACGCCCGCGTCGAGGTGCGAGTCGTCGCCGAGCGCGAGGCCCATGAGCAACCCGGCTTCCCTCGCGGGGAACACCGCCTCGATCGACCGAGCCATCGTCGACCGCACGGCCTGGGTCGCTCGAACGAACGGGTTCGGGGAGCCGTCGAGCCGCTCGACCTGCGACGCACGCAGCGTGACCGCGACGCCCTTGGCGTGGATCGCGTCGAGGAACCCCGGGTCGTCGGGCACCTGGAGCGAACCCTCGGCCCGGACGAGGTCGCCGCGGGCGGCCGCGGGCGGATCCTCGTCGCCGGAGAGCCAGATCGTCTCGCGGAGCGCGCTCGCCGCGCCGTCGGGCGTGCGCATGAGGCGGACGTCGGCGAGCGCGTGCCATCCGAGCGCGCCGGGGCGGGGATCCTCACGCAGCGTGACGTCGACCTCCACCCGATCGGGAGCCCGTGCCGCGAGCGGCGACGTCGCGAGACGTCGCTGAGTGAGCAGCGCCCAGCAGACGGCCACGGCACAGACGCCGGTGCACACGAGCAGGGTCAGGGCGACGGCGGATGCCCCCACGCTGCGCCTCGGGGGTGAGATGCGCTCGACCGCCGCGGCCGGGCGACGGCCGCTCGGCACAAGTCCGGCCTCGGCCACCGGATCTCGACCTCGGGTTGCCGGCGCGGCGATCGCCGCCGAGGCGATCGCGGCCAGCCCGAGCACGCCCGGAGCCCACACGACCCACGAGCGGGCGGGGCCGAAGCCGAGGAGCAGCCCGGCCCACCACGCGGCTGTCGCCGCCGGGAGGAGCCACGCGCTCATACCGTGACCTGGTCGCGGATCTCCTCCAGCGTCGCCGGGCCGATGCCGCTCACGTTCTCGAGGTCGTCGACCGAGGCGAACGGGCCGTTCTCGGTTCGGTAGTCGACGATCGCCCCGGCCAGCACCTCACCGATGCCCGAGAGGGTCTCGAACTCCGTGTCGCTCGCCGTGTTGATGTTGATCAGGCCGCCACCGGCGGCGTCGGACCCGGTGGCACCGGGTGCCACGGCGACCGAGCCGGCGGTCCCCGCTTTCGGCACGACGACCTGGGTGCCGTCGGTGAGCGGAGCCGCCAGGTTCAACACCGACAGGTCGGCGCCGTTCTTGGCCCCGCCGGCCCGGTCGACGGCGTCGATCACCCGGTCGCCCTGCGCGAACTCGTAGACCCCCGGCTCGTGGACCCAGCCGGTGACGTCGACGATGATCGGCGGCCCGGTCGGCGATGCGACCGCGCTCGCCAGAGCGCCGGCCGTGGGGGGCGCCGGTTGGGGCGCGCCCGCCGCGATCGTCACGGGCTTCGGCAGCGAGCGCACGTACCAGAGGCCGGCGCCCGCCATCGTGACGACCACCACCACGATCAGGCCGATCAGCTCGCTCCGAGACAGCGTGTCGAGCCGATCCCTGATGCTCATGCTCCCGACGCTACGGACGCGAGCCCCCGAGTTCCGTGACGCGGATCACGCTCGAGCCACGCTCTCGCGTTCCCGGCCGGAACGTGCTTGCATCGACCCGTGCAGCGGCGCCGCGACGAGGGTTTCGGTCTGGACGAGCTCGCCCAAGCGACTCGGAACCACGGCATGCCGCTCGAGGCGCTCCGCTCCGACATCACACCCGCCGGACTCCACTACCTGCTGATCCACTACGACGTGCCGTTCCTCGACCCCGCCGAGTGGGCCCTCACCTTCCAGGGCTTCGATCGACCGCTCAGACTGACGATCGACGATCTCCGCGAGCGCCCACGCGTCACCGTGCCGGTCACGCTCGAATGCGCCGGGAACGGGCGGGCGATGTTCGACAGCCGCCCGCTGAGCCAACCGTGGCTTCGGGAAGCGGTCGGCACCGCCGAGTGGACCGGCACCCCGCTCGCGCCACTCCTGCGCGAGGCCGGCATCCCCGACGGCACGGTGGAGGTCGCGTTCGCAGGCAACGATCGCGGGGTCGAGGACGGCGAGGAGCGCGCGTACGAACGGGGCCTTCCTCTCGAGGAAGCCACCCGCGACGAGGTGTTCGTCGCGTACGAGATGAACGGGCAGCCGCTTCTCCCTCAGCACGGCGCGCCGGTGCGCCTCGTCGTGCCCGGCTGGTACGGCATGGCGCACGTGAAGTGGCTCGGGCGCGTCTCGGCACTCCCCCGGCCGTTCGAGGGGTATCAGAACGTCGTCGCCTACCGCTTGCGCACGGACCTCGACGAGACCGGCACGCCGTTGTCGCGGATCCTGGTGAAGTCGCTGATGGCGCCTCCCGGCATGCCGACGTTCCCCGAGCGCGACAGGATCGTCCGCGCGGGCCACGTCGTGCTCGAGGGCCGCGCCTGGTCCTGGTCGGCCGCGATCGACCGCGTGCAGGTCAGTCTCGACGGTTGCTCGACGTGGCACGAAGCGAACGTGAACGCCCCTCCTGCGCCGCACGCCTGGCAGCGCTGGATCTTCGACTGGACCGCGACCCCGGGTGTGCACGATCTGGCCTGCCGAGCCACCGATGCCACGGGCGCGACCCAGCCCCTGGAGGCCGAGCCGAACCTGGGGGGGTACGCGAACAACGCCGTGCACCGGGTCCGCATCACCGTGCGGGGCTAACACTCAGCGCTTCGTGACGAAGTTCACGAGCTTCGGAACCCGCACGATCTCCTTCACGACCTCTCGTCCGTCGATCGCGGCCAGCACCTTGTCGCTGCCGCGCGCCCGTTCGAGCGCGCCGGCCTCGTCGATGCCGGCCGGCACCTCGGCCTTGTCGCGGAGCTTCCCGTCGACCTGGAAGACCATCGTGACGGTGTCCTCGACCACGAGGGCGGGGTCGAACGACGGCCAGCTCGACCGGTGCACCGACGCAGGCTCCCCGAACTCGACACGCCAGAGCTCCTCGGCCGCGAACGGCGCGAACGGCGCGAGCATCTGCACGAGCGCGCGGGCGGCACCGAGGGCACTCCCGCCCGCGTCGAGGGCGGTCCGCATCTCGTTCGTCAGCACCTGGAGCTTCGAGATCGCCGTATTGAACCGGAACCGGTCGAGATCGTCGGTGACGCCCGCGATCGTCTTGTGCGTGAGGCGCACCAAGGCATCGGGCTCCGGCGATGCGTCGCCTCGTTGCACGGCGTCGCCGACGGCTGCGAACACGCGCCCGAGCCACGAGTGCACCCCCGGTCGCCGGTTCGGGTCGTCGCCGGCGATCAGCTTCCAGTCGATGTCGTCCTCGAACGGGCCGGCGAACAACATGATCAGCCGCATCGTGTCGGCGCCCCATCGCTCCACGATCGGCATCGGCTCGACGATGTTGCCCTTCGACTTGCTCATCGACGCCCCGTCGTAGATCACCTGGCCCTGGTTCATCAGACGCGGGAACGGCTCGGTGAAACCGACCATGCCGAGGTCGTAGAGCACCTTCGTGAAGAAGCGCGTGTAGAGCAGGTGCAGGATCGCGTGCTCGACCCCGCCGGTGTACTGGCCGACCGGCATCCAGCGGTCGACGTCCTCGCGGCGGAACGGCCCGCCCTCGTAGCCCGGCGAGCAGTAGCGGAACAGGTACCAGCTCGAGTCGACGAACGTGTCCATCGTGTCGGTGTCCCGCGTCGCCTCGCCACCACACGATGGGCACCGCACGTGCTTCCATGTCGGATGACGGGCGAGCGGGCTCTCCCCGCCCAGCTGGAAGTCGGCGTCGTCGGGCAACAGCACCGGCAGCTCGTCGTCGGGCACCGGCACCTCTCCGCATGAGGGGCAATGCACGATCGGGATCGGCGCGCCCCAATACCGCTGGCGCGAGAGCAGCCAGTCCCGCAGGCGGAAGTTCACGGTGGCTTCGCCGCGCCCTTCCTGCTCGAGCCACGCTGCGACCTTCGCGATCGAGGCTGGCGAGGGCTCCCCGTCGAACGGCCCGCTGTCGACCATCACTCCCTCGTGCTGCAACGGCGCGGTCATCGCGTCGGCGTCGATCGGCTCCGATCCCTCTGGCTGGATCACGACCCTCACCGGCAGTCCGTGCTGCCGTGCGAACGCGAAGTCGCGCTCGTCGTGCGCGGGCACGGCCATGATCGCGCCGGTGCCGTACTCCATCAGCACGTACGGCGCCGCGTAGACGGGCACCTTCTCGCCGTTCACCGGGTTGATCGCGTGCACACCGAGGAACGCGCCTTCCTTCGTATCGGCGGCCTCGCGGCTCGCCAGCGAGGCCGCTCGGGAGCGCTGGATCAGCGGCTCGACCTCGCCCCATGTGCCGCCGAGCTTCGCGAGGCGCTCGACCGCCGGGTGCTCGACCGAGAACACGAAGAAGGTGACGCCCCACAGGGTGTCGGGACGAGTGGTGAAGACCTCGATCTCCTCGCCCGTCTCCTCGATCGTGAACGTGACGCGCGCGCCCTCGCTGCGCCCGATCCAGTTGCGCTGCATGGTCAGCACGCGTTCGGGCCACCGCATGAGCTGGTCCTCATCGTCCAGCAGGCGCTGCGCGTAGTCGGTGATCTTGAAGAACCACTGGGTCAGGTTCCGGCGCTCGACCATCGCGCCGCAGCGCTCGCACGCCCCCTGGATCACCTGCTCGTTGGCGAGCACGGTCTGGTCGTTGGGGCACCAGTTGACGGGCGACTCCTTGCGGTAGGCGAGACCCTTCTCGAAGAACCGCAGGAACAGCCACTGGGTCCACCGGTAGTACTCAGGCTCGTGCACGGCCAGGCGCCGGGTCCAATCGAAGGACATGCCCATGCGCCGGAAGGACCGCGCCTGCTGCTCGATGTTCGCGTCGGTCCACGCCCTGGGGTCGATGCCGCGTTTGATCGCGGCGTTCTCCGCCGGCAGCCCGAACGAGTCCCATCCGACCGGATGGAGCACGTTGTCCCCACGCATCCACCGATATCGGGCGACCACGTCGCCTCCGCTGAACGCCTCGGCGTGACCCATGTGCAGGTCACCCGAGGGATACGGGTACATATCGAGCGCGTAGAACCGCGGCCGCTCGTCGGCAGCATCCTCCGACGCCTCGTAGATGCGCTCGTCGGCCCAGACCTGCTGCCACTTCGGCTCGAACTCGCTCGGGTCGTACCGCCTGCTCATGGCGGTAGATGGTAGCGGAGGGTCGGAAACGCCTGCGGAGTCGCGTCAGTGCGGGGCGTCGACCGGCAACAGCCCGTGCTCCCGCGTGACGAGCGCGGGGATCTCCTCGGCAGGGACCGGCTTCGCGAAGTAGAAGCCCTGCCCCGTCGAGCAACCGTGCGCCTTCAGGAACTCGAGCTCCGCCGCCGTCTCGATCCCTTCCGCCAATGCAACCATGCCGAGCCCGCTCGCGAGCTGGATCATCGCACGCACCATGCTCGCGAGGCCTGTGTCGCGGTGGACGTCGCGGATGAACGAGCGGTCGATCTTCAGTATCTGCACCGGCAGGTGCTTCAGCCGCGCCAGCGACGAGTATCCGGTGCCGAAGTCGTCGATCGCGAGCGAGAGGCCCCACGCGTGCAGCTCGGACAGGATCTTCTGGGTACGGTCCGGATCGGCCATCGCCGTGGACTCCGTGATCTCGACGACGACCTTCGATGGATCGACACCCGCGGCGCGGAGCTTCCCCAGGACCTTCTCCGCGAGATGCGCCGACCACAGCTGACGGGGCGAGAGGTTGAAGCCGACGGTGAGGTCGAGGCCGTCATCGGCCCAGGCACGCTGTTGCGTGGCCATCGCGTCGATCACCCAGTCGCCGATCGCCTCGATCAGCCCGAGCTCCTCCGCCAGAGGGATGAATTCACCGGGCGGCACGATGCCGCCGTTCGGATCCTGCCAACGCACGAGCGCCTCGACGCCTTCGACCGAACCGTCGGCGAGGTTCACGACCGGCTGGTAGTGGAGCACCCAGTCTTCGTGCTCGACCGCCCGACGCAGTCGCGTCGTGAGCGACAGCTTCTTCATCGGGTCCTCGCCGCTCGTGGCGAATACGACGTAGCCGCCGGGCTCCTGCCGCTTGGACTGGTACATCGCCGCGTCGGCGTTCTTCATCAGCGTCTCGGCGTCGAGCGCGTCCTGCGGGAAGAGCGAGATGCCGATCGATCCGCTCGCGATGAACTCCGTGCCGTTCAGCACGAACGGCTCGGCCAGCGCCTCGTGCACGCGGGAGGCGACCGACTCGGCGACGATCATCGCCGACTCCCGGTCCGACCCTGTGTCGTGGGTCCTGTCGAGATCCGACAGCAACAACAGGAACTCGTCGCCCCCCTGGCGCGCGACGAGGTCGGTCTCACGGGTATAGACGCGCAGTCGTTCCGCGAGCTGGGCGAGCAGCTGGTCCCCGGCGGCATGCCCCAGCGAGTCGTTCACGAGCTTGAAGTTGTCGAGGTCGACGAAGATCACTCCGACCCCGAGGTCGTGCCGTCGCGCTCGCGAGATCGCGTTCTCGAGCATCTCCTCGAACAGCACCCGGTTCGGCAGGCCCGTGAGCTTGTCGTGATAGGCGAGGAACGCGACCTGTTCCTCGGCCGCCTTGCGGGCCGTGATGTCGAAGATCACGCCCTGGAGCAACCACGGCTCACCCTGCTCGTCCTTGATCGGATACGCCTGTTCGAGCACCCACTTGATCGTGCCGTCCTGGTGCACCATGCGGTACTCGTGGTTCAGGGTCGTGTGCTGTTTGAACGCTTGCTCGTACTCATCCCAGGCCCGGTCGAGATCCTCGGGGTGGACGTGCTTGCGCCAGCAGTACGGGTCGGTCAGCCACTCGTCGGGGTCGATGCCGAGCAGCGTGACCACCTGGGGGCTCACGTAGATCGAGTCCGAGTTCTCGTCGACAGGATCGAGGTAGACGACCGCGGGGATCTGCTCGACCAGCGCCCGGTACTTCGCCTCGGCCTCGAACCTCGCCTCGCGTCCGGCCTGCAGCTCGGTCGCGTCGCGGAGCGTCACCACGAGCAGCTGATCGGGACCGTCGATGCGACCGACGTGTACCTCCACCGGCACCGTGCCCCCGCCGCTCGTGCTGCAGAGGGCCTCGATCGAGACGCCCGTCTCGAGGTCGAGCAGCTCGGCCGCGACGAGCAGCTCGACCGACCGGCCCACCAGCTCGTCGCGGCCGAAGCCCGTCAGCAACTCGACCCTTTGGTTCGCGAACACGATGCGACCGTCGGTGAGGGTCACGACGAGGCACTCGGGCGTCGCCTCCAGCAGCGAGCCCGGCTCGATCATCGCGGCGAAGCGGGCGTCGGCAGTATCGAGCGCCGACGCCCGGTCGCGTTCGGTCACCATGCGTGCCAACCCTTCCGAGACGTCTCGGATATGCATCGGGCGGCCAAGGCCGCCACCTGAGCCGATGGGGCGATGCGCGGGCACGTGCGTGGGTTCCACGTCGGTGATCAGAGCCGGCGCGCCTATGCTCGATCCATGACCCATCGTGTGGAGCGCGTGATCGAGACCGCCTGCCCGATCGAGCGCGCGTTCGACTTCGTGGCGGACTTCTCCACCACCGAGGAGTGGGATCCGGGCATCCCGAGCGCTCGCCGGCTCGACGACCGCCCGATCGGTCCGGGCAGCCGGTTCGAACTGCTCTCGCGGTTCGGGTCGACCGAGCAGACGATCCTCTACGAGATCACCGCCTTCGATCCCCCCACGAGCGTCACGTTCGTCGGTGACGGGAAGCGCTTCAGGGGCACCGACGTGATCTCGTTCGCCCCCGGCCAGGACGGCGGCACCCGCGTGACCTACGTGGCCGTCCTTGGGCTGAAGGGGTTGTCGTCCCTTGCCCTGCCGTTCATCCGGGGCCGACTCGACGAGATGAGCGATCGGGCGGTCGCAGGCCTGAAGACGGCGCTCGACGCCCGCGCCTGAGTCGGCGTCACGGAACCGAACGCGCTCACGCGCCTCGCGGCGTCATCTCCGTCATGCCCCAGGGGCTGCCGTACTCGTTCAGCAAGTCGAGGAACGGCACGGCGTCGAACGCCTCCGGCCCGAGCACACCCGCGCCCGTCCAGGTGCCGTTCGCGATCAATTCGAGGCCGATCACCGGGTTGATCGCGGTCTGCCACACGACGGCCTGCGCCCCGTCGTCCCTCCACGTCTGCTCGTTGTCGACGACGTGGTACAGGTACACCTCGCGCGGGGCGCCGTCCGCGCCCGTGCCGGTGATCCACGTGCCCGCGCACGTCTTGCCCGTCATCTTGTCGCCGAGCGTCATCGGGTCGGGCAGCGCCGCGGCCACGACGTCACGCGGGGAGACCTCCACCCCTCGCACACTGACCTTCTCGACCCGGTCGAGGCCGAGCTTGTGCAGGGTCTCGAGCACCTGGATGAACTCGTCGCCGAGCCCGTACTTGAAGGTGACGCGACGGCAATCGACCCAGCGCGGCACGAGCAGCACCTCCTCGTGCTCGACGTTCACGCACTCGACCTCGCCGATGCCCTCGGGGAACGTGAACGTCTCCGGCCCGCTGAACGGGGCGGTGGTGAACCACCCGCGGTCTTTCTCCCAGATCACGGGTGGATTCAGGCATTCCTCGATCGTGGTCCAGATCGAGAACGTGGGGGCGAAGTCGTACCCCTCGATCTCGAGGTTCGCGCCGTCACGCACGCCCACCTCGTCGATCTTGCCGAACAGGTGGTCGGCGGCGTAGCGGGCGAAGACGTCGGCGGCTCCCGGCTCGATGCCGATGCCGACCAGGGCCAGCGCTCCCCGGTCCTCCCACAGGTCCGACATCGCGAACTGGTCGTCACCCAGCTTCTTCCCGACCTCCTCGTGCGGGCGCTCGGGGTGGGGCTCTGAGAGCGACATCGCCATATCCATGTAGTTCACGCCCGCTTCGAGGGCACCGAGGAAGATCGGCATCACGAATCGAGGATCGGCGGCGTTCAGGATGATGTCGCAGTCGTGCGCACGGGCGACATCGGCCACCTGGGTGGCGTCGGTCGCGTCGACCTTCGCCGCGGCGAACCTGCCGCCGGCGCCGTAGCGATCGACGATGCGCTGCGCCTTCGCCTCGGTGATGTCCGCGAACACGATGTGCTCGTAGAAGTCGCGTCGGGCGGCGATCGGCGCGAACGCCGACCCGACCCCACCGCTGCCGACCACCAGGATCCTCATGTCGCCATCTCCCTTCGGGCACAGGTGTTGCGATGGTAGTCGGCGACGGCGCTCCGGAGCCAGGTCGAGCGCGCCGGTTGGCCCCCGCTCGTCGGGACCCTCGTCACATCCCGCTTCCGTCCACGTGGGCCACGATGACCGTGAACAACGAGGAGGCAGGAACGATGCGCCACCACATCGTCTACTGGAGGATGGCGAAGCGAGAGACCGACGTCGACGACACCGAGCTCGCGCTCCTCCGAGAGCAGGAGCGCCGGGGCGAGGTCTACATCGAGTTCCTCGACGAGATGCGGCTCCCGGGCGACGGCCCGCCGCTGTGGCGAATGTGGCGCGAGCCGGTCGGCTGAGCCCGCGCCTCCTCGGCCGGATGGGCGCGGCTGATTTCGAACCAGCGACCTCCCGCGTGAAGCGAGGCGTTTGTGGCGGCGCTGCGAACGAAATGCCTGCAAATAAGCCACGAACTCGGAAG
>JBGGNG010000136.1:0-4995 GCA_041287635.1 Actinomycetota bacterium
CGCTACGGGGTCACGATCCTGTACACGGCGCCGACGGCGATCCGGGCGTTCATGCGATGGGGGACCGAGCACCCCGAGCAGCACGATCTCTCCTCGCTCCGGCTGCTCGGCTCGGTCGGCGAGCCGATCAACCCCGAGGCGTGGGTCTGGTACTGGAAGGTAATCGGCACCGAGCGATGCCCGGTGGTCGACACGTGGTGGCAGACCGAGACGGGCGCGATCATGATCACACCCCTTCCGGGCATCACGAAGCTCAAGCCGGACTCGGCCACGTTCCCGTTCCCGGGCATCGAGGCCGACGTCGTCGACGAGGTCGGAACGAGCGTCGGGCTGGGCGGCGGCGGATACCTCGTGCTGCGGCATCCGTGGCCCGCGATCGCCCGCACGATCTGGGGCGATCCGGATCGGTACGTGCAGACCTACTTCTCGCAGTACGGGCCAGGCGTCTACGTGGCGGGCGACTGTGCACGCCTCGACGACGAAGGGTACTTCTGGCTGTTGGGCCGGATCGACGACGTGATGAACATCGCGGGCCATCGGCTGTCGACGTTCGAGATCGAGTCTGCCTTGGTCGACAACGACAAGGTCGCCGAGGCCGCGGTGGTCTCGAGGCCGCACGAGATCAAAGGCGAGGGCATCGTCGCGTTCGTCACCCTGAAGGCGGGCTACGAGGGCGATGCCGCCATGCTCGACGAGCTCCGCGAGCACGTCTCGAAGGTGATCGGACCCATCGCCAAGCCCGACAACATCATCTTCACCCCCGACCTGCCCAAGACGAGGTCCGGCAAGATCATGCGCCGGCTGCTCCGCGACGTGGCCCGCGGGAACACGCTCGGCGACGTCACGACGCTGGCGAACGCCGAGATCGTCGAGCACATCCGCGACCAGGCGGCCGCGGGCGAGGATTGAACGACCTGCGATGACGATCGACGACCCGGTGTTCTCCGGCCTGGAGGCCGCGTTCGTCGCGGGTGCTCGCACGTGTGCGCTCGCCACGACCTATCTAGATGGCCGCCCACACGTCGTACCCATCTCGACCGTGCTGGATCTCGACCGGCTCGTGTTCGCCAGCGAGGCCGATACGCAGAAGATCCGTAACATCGGCGCGAACCCCGACGTCGCGATCAGCTTCGACGAGTACCACGAGGACTGGTCGCAGCTGAAGCAGGTGATCGCCCACGGGGAGGCGTACGTGCTCGGCGCCGGCTTCGAGTTCGAGCGAGATCGTGCTCTGCTCTACGAGAAGTTCCCGCAGTACGAGTCCGAGGCCCCCATCGAGGAAGGCTCGTCGGTGATCGTGGAGGTGCGGGTCGATCGCGTCGTGAGCTGGGGTCTCGACGACTGAGCACCGGTCGTTCGCCGAGCGAGTCCGCGCCAGGGCTGATGCCCGGGCAGCTCGCGACAGCAGGTTCGCGCGCCTGGTCGTACGACCCGCTCTCGAGCTCACCGACAGGGTGCAGCGCGATCAGCTAGGTGTGGAAGCCGGCTCGCTGACCTACGGTGCGTTCCTCTCGCTCCCCCCGCTGCTGTTGCTGCTCATCTCGGTCGTGGGCATCGTGTTCCAGCAGCAAGCAGAGTCGGTCCAACAGGACTTGATCGACGCGGTCGGGGACCTGCTCCCCGGGTTCGATGAGGTGGTGTCGACCCAGCTCGAGCTCACGACCGCATCGCAGATCGGAACCGGCGTGGTGGGGCTCCTCGGCATCATCTACGCGGCGTCGGGGTTCGTCGCCCGGGTGAGGCACGCGCTCGGCGTGATCTTCAACTCTCGCATGACGGGGCTCGTCGTCGGGCGGCTGAGCGGCGCCGTGATCGGCGCGCCGGTCGTGGTGTTGCTCGTCGCGTTCGCGACCGCCGCCGCGTGGGTGACCGGACTCCGGCTCGAAGGCGTGGTCGGGGTGACCGTCGAGCTCGCCGCGTTCATCGTGCTCGGCGCGTTCGGCGCCGGCACCTGGGCGCTCGTCTACCGGCTGCTCACACCGTCACCGGGGCCGACGATCCGCGAGCACCTACCGGGTGCCGCGGTGTTCACGGTCGGGTTCCTCGTGCTCGAGCGGTTCGGGGCCGTCTACGTCGCAGGCGTCGTCACCCGGAGTACGGCGCTCTACGGCACGATCGGTGCGATCTTCGGGCTGCTCGCGTTCATCTACATCGCGATGTGGCTGTTCCTGCTCGCTGCCGAGATCACGGACCTGCTCAGGCGCCGAGACGAACCGGCCGTCACGAGTGCCGGCGCATGAAGTCGAGCATCAGCTCGACGTGGCGGATCTGCTCGTCGACGTCGTTCGCGTGGTGTCCCCCGGGATACAGGTGCACGTCGACCTCGCGGCCCCGCACTCGGAGCGCATGGGCGTACGTCATCACCTGTCCGAGCGGGCACCGGCTGTCGTGCTCACCGGCGATCAGCAGCATCGGGGCACGCACGCGGTCCACGTAGGTCATCGGATTCCGTTCGTGGAAGAGCTCGGGGACCTCCATCGGCGTGCCACCCATCACCGCGACATCCCAGGCCTGGAGAGCGGGCGCGCTCTCGTAGTGCGCGGCCACCGAGTCGCCCACGGGGATGCCGGCGATGACTCCGCGCCATCGCTCGGGGTGCAGACCGGCGTTGAGGGTCGCGAGGTAGCCACCCCATGACCATCCTTCGAGGAAGACGCGCCCGGGATCGACCAGCCCCGCCTCGATCGCATGGTCGAGTCCGGCGTTGATGTCCTCGGACTCCGGGAACCCGACGTCGCCGTACAGCGCTTGGCGGAACTCTCGACCGTACCCGGTCGACCCTCGGTAGTTCACGAGCATGACGGCGTATCCCTCGTCGGCGAAAGCCTGGCGCCGCGGCTCGAACGCATCGGTGTTGTGGTAGTTCGGTCCGCCGTGAACCGACACCACGGTCGGGAAGGGGGGCTCGCCGTCGGGTCGCATGAACCACGCCTGGATCGGCTGGCCGGCCGGGTTGTCGAACCACATCGGCTCCCACGGGCGACCAGGTGGCGGCGGGTCGGTCATAAGCAAGACCTGCACGCCGCTGGTTGCGTCACGCCAGGCTGGGGGACGAACGCCGTCCTCGTGACGGAACCACACGTCGTCGTTCGGGCGGACGCCCGCTCCGCCGATCGTACCGCCGGGCTCGACGACCGCGGTAAACACGCCGGCACCCAGGTCGATCCGTACGAGGCTGTGCGTCGCGTCGTGGTCACGGTGCACCAACAGGGCCCCGCCATCGGGGAACCAGTCCGCGAGCGTCACCGTGCCCGGGAGATCCAACGCGATCTCTCGCGGGGATCCCTCCCGAGGCGACCACATGAAGGGCCGCGTGAATCCGGTGATCTCGCGGAGCACCACGAGGCGCCCGTCGCCCGGCACCGGGGACCACCCGGCCGCGACGGCCGCCATCCCTTCGTCGGCTACCTCGCCGATCGGGTCACCCGTGCGCGCGTCGAGGACGCGCACCGCCGGGTTCTCGATGTTCGATCCCTCGGTGTGCCAGATCGCGACGAGCGAAGTGTCCGCCGACAGACCGCCGGGTCCCTGCGGCCAATCCTGCCCCGCTCCAGCCGGCTGCTCGTTGCGGTAGATCTCCCGGCTGGGCTCAGACCCGTGACGCACGACGATCGTGTAGCCGTCGTCGTCGGAGAAGCCTGCGGCGACGGAGTCACCGACGAGCGAGAGTCCCGACATCCACATGTCGGGCAATCCGGGGAAGAGCGGCCTCGGATCTCCACCTGCGAAGGGCGTGACCATCCACCGCCCTCGCTCGTCGCCCTGCGGATCGAGCCACCAGACGATGCCCGAGCCGTCGGGGGTGATGTGTGCTTCCTCAGCGCCGACACCCTCGGCGGACGCCTGTCGCCGCACGCCCTCGGCGAGATCCCACGACCACGCCTGCGAGACGCCACTCTCAGTCGAGACGATGGCGAGCCGATGTGGGGCGGCCCTGCTCCACGCGACGTCGCTGATGGTCGGCACGGTCAGCCGACGTCGCCAATCGGTGGTGGTGACCAATCAGGCTCCTTCGTACGGCTCCCGCAGCGTACTGCCGAACCGAGCCTGCCAGGTGTCGGATACCCGACACCTGGCAGATGGGCATCGTCCCGCCTCGTGGAAATGCGTTGCCACTCCATGGGGGTTTGCGGCTACAATCGTTAGCACTCGACACCTTCGAGTGCTAGCAGTCCGAGACCGAGGGTGAGAAGACATCCACCGGTCGCCACCAGGCAGACCGACGAGCCGGAAAGGAGAAGGGATGGCTGCGAAGATCATCTCTTTCGATGAGGACGCACGGCGTGCGCTCGAGCGGGGCATGGATCAGCTCGCCAACGCCGTGAAGATCACGCTCGGCCCGAAGGGCCGCAACGTGGTCCTCGAGAAGAAGTGGGGCGCCCCCACGATCACGAACGACGGCGTCTCGATCGCCAAGGAGATCGAGCTCGACGACCCCGAGGAGAAGATCGGTGCCGAGCTGGTCAAGGAGGTCGCGAAGAAGACCGACGACGTCGCCGGTGACGGCACGACGACGGCCACCGTGCTCGCTCAGGCGATCGTGAAGGAAGGCCTGCGCAACGTCGCGGCAGGCGCCAACCCGATGAGCTTGAAGCGCGGCATCGAGCGTGCGACCGAGCTCGCCGTCGAGGCGATCAAGAACCAGTCCAAGGAGGTCGACGACAAGGCCCAGATCGCCAACGTCGGCGCGATCTCCGCGGCCGACCCCCAGATCGGCGAGACGATCGCCGAGGCCGTCGACAAGGTCGGCAAGGACGGCGTCATCACGGTCGAGGAGTCCAACACGTTCGGTATGGAGCTCGACTTCGTCGAGGGCATGCGCTTCGACAAGGGCTACATCTCGCCCTACTTCGTCACCGACCCCGAGCGCATGGAGGCGGTGCTCGAGGACCCCTACATCCTCATCGCCAACTCCAAGATCTCGGCCGTCAAGGACCTGCTGCCGGTGCTCGAGAAGGTCATGCAGAGCGGCAAGTCGGTCGTGGTGCTGGCCGA
>JBGGNG010000137.1:0-8637 GCA_041287635.1 Actinomycetota bacterium
CATCATGTCGCGGTCCTGCGGCGTCATCTGCTCCCACCGCGTCGCCAACGCGTGGCCGATCCCCTTCATCGCGGTCAGCGGCGAGCGGAAGTCGTGGGCCGCCGCCGCGATGATCGTTTCGAGCACCGCGCGCCGGCCCTCGCGACGCTGGCGCTCCCACTCGAACAGGCACACCGTTGCCGCGGCGGCGAGATTCAGCGATTCGGCGCGGCCGCGGATCGGGACGCGCACGGTGGCGTCGGCGAGCGACGCGACCTCCTTCGGGAGTCCCCATGCTTCGTTGCCGAACACGAACGTGACGGGGTCGGACAGATCCTGTTCGTACAGATCCGCGTCGCCGTCGGCATCCATGGCGAGGATGCGCATCCCGCGGGACCGGAGGACCTCGATCGCGTCCTCCGTCCGGCGGCCACGCACGACCGGCAGATGGAACAACGAGCCGGCCGACGCCCGGACGGTCTTGGCGTTGTACACGTCTACCGAAGACGGCGAGAACACGACCGCGTTCGCCCCGACGGCGTCCGCCGACCGGAGCACCGTCCCCGCGTTCCCCGGATCGCGAACCTCGTGCAGGAGCGCCACGCAGGCCGGGCTCTGCGGAACGACCTCGAGCGAGACGTCGACGAACGAGGCGACCCCCACGAACCCCTGCGGTGTCACGGTGCCGGTGAGACGGGCCATCACCTCGTCGCTCACGTGGACCATCGCGATCCCCGCCTCGCGCGCGCGCTCGACCAGGTCGTGCGATGGGACCGTGTGGAACAACGTCGAAAGGCTGCCTCGGGACATCGAGAGGGCCTCGTCCAAGGCCTGGACGCCCTCGACCAGGAACGCACGCTCACGCTCTCGGAAGGCTCGCTTGTGGAGCCTGAGCGCCGCCGCGACCTTCGGGTTCCGGATGGAGGTGATCACGCGCCCTCCCCCAACCGCCGAGCCTACGGCGCGAGCGCGTCCTTGGCGGCCTCGACGAGCTGACCGAACGCGGCAGGGTCGTGCACGGCCATGTCGGCCAGGATCTTGCGGTCCACCTCGATCCCGGCCTTGCCCAACCCGTGGACGAATCTCGAGTACGACAGGCCGTGCTGTCGCGCGCCCGCGCCGATCCGCGCGATCCACAGACGGCGGAACTGTGCCTTGCGGTCACGCCGGTCGCGGTACGCGTACTGGCCCGAATGGAGCAGTTGCTCCTTGGCCACGCGGTACCGCTTCGAGCGCGACCCGAAGTACCCCTTGGCCTTTCGGAGGACCTCGCGGCGCTTCTTCTTCGCGTGGACCGATCGCTTGACCCGTGCCATGGTTCCCTACTTCCCGAGGAGTCGGCGGATGTTGGTGCGCTCGGCCGTGACCTCGGCCATGCCCTCCACGCGCCGGCGGCGGCTCCCACTCTTCTTCCTCAGGAAGTGGTTGCCCGTAGCCTTGCGATGGAGGACCTTGCCGGTGCGCGTGATGCGGAACCGCTTGGCCGTCGCTCGGTGCGTCTTCTGTTTCGGCATCGCTCTTCTCGACTTCCTTCGCTCACGTTTCCTGTGGCTGCTCGGCCGGGGCGGCGGCCACCTCGCTCGACGCCTGTCGCTCGGGCTCCGGTGTTGGTTCGGCCGCGGCCCGCGGAGCGGCCGGCCGTTCTTCCTGCTTGGGCTCTGCGCCCTTGGGCTCGGGGTGCTTCTTCGTCGGCGCGAGGACCATCACCATGTTGCGCCCGTCCTGCTTGGGCAGCGATTCGACGACCGCCGAATCCGCGAGGTCAGCCACCAGCCGGTCCAAGATCTTGCGACCGAGCTCGGTCCGGGCCATCTCGCGCCCGCGGAACATGATGGTCACCTTGACCCGCGCGCCGGTCCGAAGGAACCGCTCGACGTGCCCCTTCTTGGTGGCGTAGTCGTGCGGGTCGATCTTCGGGCGGAACTTGATCTCCTTGACCTCGATCCTAACCTGCTTCTTGCGGGCTTCCTTCTGGCGGATGTCGCGCTCGTACTTGAACTTCCCGTAGTCCATGATCCTGGCCACGGGGGGGTTCGCCTGCGGCGCCACCTCCACGAGATCGAGATCCAGATCCTGAGCCTGACGGAGCGCGTCCTGAGTCGAGACGATCCCGATCTGCGACCCGTCGGCACCCACCAGGCGCACTTGCGCCGAACGGATGCGGTCGTTTATGCGCGGATCAGCCGAGACCCCGCATCACCTCCTACCGAGACAAAGGCACCGGCCGTCCGCCGGTGCCGCCCGAACACGGTGAACAGAACCCGCAGAGTATAGGTGCCGTTCGGGGAGGCTGTCGATGACCAGAGCCACGCGCCCGCGAGATCGGTCAGACGGCCCGCACGTTGGCCGCCTGCTTGCCCTTCGGGCCGTCGACGACGTCGAACTCCACCGCCTGGCCCTCCGTGAGGGACTTGTATCCGTCGCCCTCGATCGCCGAGAAGTGGACGAACACGTCGTCTTCCCCCTCGCGCGAGATGAACCCGAAACCCTTCTCGTTGCTGAACCACTTCACATTGCCCTGCTCTGCCAACGTGCCCTCCTGTGCCTGGAGCGCGCGGAGCGTAGCACGGCCCGCGACGAGCGCTCAACGGGGGTGGCGGGTGGGTACAACGGCGTTCGGGGGAGCTCACCAGTCGGGTTCGAGCGGCCTGCCGTAGTCGTCCTGCAGCCGCAGCGTGTCGTCCTCGGTCGTGTAGCCGTACGCGATCTCGAGGACCCGGCCGCGGGTGGTTCCGGGGTTCGCGATCCGGTGCGTGGTCTCGGCGCTCACCATGAACTCCTCGCCCGACGACGCCTCCACCTGACGGTTGCCGATCTGCACGCTCAACCCCGGGTCCAGCACGACCCACATCTCGTCGCGCATCTGGTGGTAGTGGACGCTCGTCTCCTGACCGGGTTCGACGGTGATAACGCGGACCGAGCTCGGCTGGTTCAGCGCGTAGGTCACGACCTTGCCCCAGGGCTTGTCGACGATCACGGTTCCGCCTCCTTGGGGAGCTGTTCGAGCAGGGACGACATCTCGATCGCCGCCGTCGCCGCGTCCCATCCCTTGTTGCCGTGCTTGCCGCCGGCCCGGTCCAACGCTTGCTCGAGCGTCTCGGTCGTGAGGACGCCGAACGTCACCGGGACGCCGGTGGTCTGGCCCGCCTCACGGATCCCTGCGGCCGCCTGGCCGGCGACGTGCTCGAAGTGCACGGTCTCACCGCGGATCACGCACCCGAGGCAGATCACGGCGTCGTAGGTCCTCGACCCCGCGAGCCGCCGAGCCACGAGCGGCAGCTCGAACGCCCCCGGCACCCACACCACGTCGACGTCCTCGACCGCCACCCCGTGCGTGGCCAGCGCGGACAAGGCCCCCTCGAGCAGCTTCCTCGTCACGAGCTCGTTGAACCTCGCGGCCGCGATCGCGAGGCGGCGGCCGCGCGCGTGGAGGTCGCCCCGGATCTCGCTCACGGTACATCCTCGGGTTCGAGCTCACTCGATGGAGTGGCCTCCGGTTCGAGGTTCTCGAGCAGGTGTCCGAGCTTCTCCCGTTTGGTACGCAGGTAGCCGATGTTCTCCTCCGTCGGTCGCGTCTCGAGCGGCACGCGCTCGATGATGGACAGCCCATACCCTTCGAGACCGGCTCGTTTCGCGGGATTGTTGGTGAGCAGCCGCATCGAACGCACGCCGAGGTCGACGAGGATCTGCGCCCCGATCCCGTACTCGCGCTGGTCCGCCGCGAACCCGAGCTCGACGTTCGCCTCGACCGTATCCCGGCCCTGCTCCTGCAGACGGTAGGCCCGCAGCTTGTGCGTGAGGCCGATCGCCCGCCCTTCGTGACCACGGATGTACAAGATCACGCCGCGCCCCTCCTTGCCGACCTGCGCGAGCGCCCCGTGCAACTGATCGCCGCAGTCGCACCGCATCGAGCCGAAGACATCGCCGGTCAGGCATTCGGAGTGCACCCTGACCAGGATCTGCTCGCCGTCGCCCACCTCGCCCAGCACGAGGGCGACGTGCACCATCCCGTCGACGGAGCTCTCGTAGGTGTGCGCGGTGAACTCGCCGTGCTCGGTGGGGATCTGGGCTCCGGCGGTCCGCAGCACCTGATGCTCGCGGTGCCGGCGGTGCTCGATCAGATCGGCGATCAAGATCACCTTGAGCTCGTGCTCCTCGGCCACGCGCATGAGCTCCGGCAGGCGAGCCATCGAGCCGTCCGGGTGGAGCACCTCGCAGAGCACACCGGCCGGGTACAGGCCGGCGAGCCGTGCGAGATCCACGGTTGCCTCGGTGTGCCCGGCGCGTTTGAGGACCCCGCCCTGCTGCGCCATCAGCGGGAAGACGTGGCCCGGCATCCGGATGTCCTCGGGGCGCAGATCCGGATCGGCCACCGCCCGAACCGTCGCGGCGCGGTCGAACGCGCTCGTCCCGGTCGTCGTCCGGCCCTGCACATCGATCGAGACCGCGAACGCCGTGCCGTGGCTCTCGTTGTTCTTCGAGACCATGAGCGGGATCCGCAGCTCGTCGAGCCGCTGCTGCGTCATCGGCATGCAGACGATCCCACGACCGTGCGTGACCATGAAGTTCAGGGTCTCGGGCGTGGCCTTCTCCGCGGCCATGATGAAGTCGCCCTCGTTCTCACGGTCGGCGTCGTCGACGACGATCACGATCTTCCCCGCTCGGATGTCGGCGACCGCCTCGTCGATCGTCGCGAACACCGGTTCCCTGCCTTCCTTCATGACCGTCCCTCCAGGAGCGCTTCCACGTACTTCGCGATCACATCGACCTCCAGGTTCACGGGATCACTCACCTCGGTCGATCCGAGCGTCGTCACCTCGAGCGTGTGCGGGATCAACGCCACACCGAAGGTCTCCTCGCCCCGGGCGGCGATCGTGAGGCTCACGCCGTCCACGCAGATCGAGCCCTTGTCCACCGGGTACCGGCCGATCGACCCGGGCGGTCGAAGGGTGATCCACGCGCCGCCGTCCTCCGAGCGTTTGATCGACTCCACCTCGCCGACAGCGTCGACGTGGCCCTGCACGAGGTGGCCTCCGAGCCTGCTCGAAAGCGTCAGCGGTCGTTCGAGATTCACCGGATCGCCCTCGCGGAGCCGGGAGAAGCTGGTGCGGCGACGCGTCTCCTCGGACACATCGAACGCCAGATGTCGGTCGGAGCACTCGACGACCGTGAGACACGCCCCGTTCACCGAGATGGACGCTCCCTCGGCCGCGTCGGACGTCACCGTTCGGCACTCGATGGACATTCGCGCGGGCGCGATGTCGCGCACGGAGCCCCGTTCCTCAACGATCCCGGTGAACATCCGCCTCCACCCTCAGGTCGTCGCCGATGCGCTCGACGGAGCGGATGCGCATCGGCAGCGCCTGCCGGATCGGCGCGAACCCGCGTCCTTCCAGCACGGTCGCGGCGGTTTCGCCCCCGATCAGCTTCGGCGCCAGATACAGGACGATCGTGTCGACGAGCCGATCCTCGACGGCCGACCACGCGAGCGTGGGACCGCCCTCCAGGAGCACACCCTGCACGTCGCGTTTGCCGAGGTCGGCGAACAACGACCCGAGCGCCACCCCCTCGCCGTCGGTCTCGAGCACGAGGACCTCAGCGCCGGCCGCACGCCACCCCTCCCGGACCTCGAGGGGCGCGAGCTCGGTCGTCGCGACGAGCGTGGGGGCCTGGCGGTCGAACAGGTCCCCCGACGACCCGACCCGGCCGCGTGCGTCAACCAGGACGCGGATCGGCGGCCTCCCGCGGTACCCGGGAGCCCGAACGGTGAGCTCCGGATCGTCTGCGAGCGCGGTTCCGGCGCCGACCACGATCGCGTCCGACCACGCGCGGAGCCGGTGAACGTCGGCGCGGGCGGCCTCACCCGTGATCCAGCGGGACGAGCCGTCGCGAGCCGCGACCTTGCCGTCGAGCGAGGACGCCGCCTTCCAGACGACGAACGGCATCCCCGTTCGCACGTGCTTGGCGAAGGCCTCGTTCAGCCGTTGGGCGACCTCGGCCAGGACCCCGTTGCGCACCTCGACCCCGCGGTCGCTGAGCATCCGGAGACCCCGGCCGTCGACCACGGGGTTCGGGTCCGTGGTAGCCGACACGACCCGTGCGACCCCGGCCCGGACGATCGCCTCCGTGCACGGCGGCGTGCGGCCGTAGTGGTTGCAGGGCTCGAGCGACGTGTACAGGGTCGCGTCGCTCGCGCGGTCTCCGGCCTGGTTGAGCGCCACGACCTCGGCATGCGGCAGGCCGGGGCCCTCGTGGAACCCCTCGCCGACGATCCTCCCCTCGGAGACCACGACGGCGCCAACCATCGGGTTCGGGGACACCAGGCCCCTGCCCCGTTCCGCGAGCTCGATCGCCCGCTCGATATACGCCTCGTCGGACACGTCGCTCCGATCTCGAGGCGGTGACGACGGGGAAAGGGCAGGACCGGCAGCCGAACGCTGCCGCACCGCCCGTCCTCTCCCATCCCGACTTTCACGGTCGGTCCCGGAATCTCACCGGGTCCACCCCCGAGTGGCTCTCGGAGGGTCGCGGACTCTCACCGCCGGTGGGGATTTGCACCCCGCCCCGAAGACAGGCCTACTGGGCCCCAGTATAGATCGACGGGCGCGTGCGGTCACCGGCCGCGACGTCCGGGGCCGCAGCCCCAGCGGCGTCAGTCGATCTTGCGGCGGTCGATCGCGTAGGAGGAGTTCGCCTCGCGCTTGGCGTACTGCTTCATCTCGGTCGCCACGGAGACCGCCTCGCCGTAGTGAGCGAACGAGCGGACCCTCGTGGTGGCGATGCCGATCGAGATGCCCGCGAGCGGCAGCCGTTGCATCACACCCTTGCGATCCTCGACCTCGACGTACCCGCGTTCCACGTCCTCGCGAGCGTAGAACCCCTTGATCTGCCCGTCGAAGCTTGCGACGACCTGCTTGGCGACGTCCTCCGCCACATCCGGGGGCACGACGGCCACGAAGTCGTCGCCGCCCACATGGCCGACGAACCCATCCGCCCCCGCGAACTCCATCACGGCGTCCTGGAGGATCCGCGCGGTCGCTTGGATCAGCCGGTCGCCCTGGACGAATCCCTCCTGATCGTTGTACGCCTTGAAGTTGTCCAGGTCCGCGTACAGGACGGCGAACGAGAGCTCCTCGCGCACCATCCGCTCGATCTCCTCCTGGATCCGGATGTTGCCCGGGAGACCCGTCAGTGGCGACAGGTTCCGCATCTCCTTGGCTCGTCGGAGCGTCCCCTTGACCCGCGCGAGGAGCTCGATCGGGTCGAACGGCTTGATGATGTAGTCGTCCGCTCCCGCGGTGAGGCCCAGCACCTTGTCGGTCGCCAGCGCCTTCGCGGTGAGCATGATGATCGACGTGTTCGACGTCTGGGAGTTCCGGCGAAGCCGGTGCGCCACCTCGAAACCATCGATCCTCGGCATCATCACGTCGAGCAGGACCAGGTCCGGCCGGAGGCTCCCGGCCTTCTCGATGGCCTCCTCACCGTCCGAGGCGACGGACACGTCGTAGCCGGCGCTCCGCAGGTTGACCTCGACGAATCGCGCGATGTCGGGATCGTCGTCGACGACCAGGATGGACTCGGGCATCAGGTCGCCTCCCCCACCAAGGCCCTGAGTTCGCACGCGGCACGGCGCGGGTCGTCCGATCCGAAGATCCCCGTCGCTGCCACCAGCACGTCCGCGCCGGCTCGCAGGCATCGGGCGGCCGTCTCGTGGTTCACGCCGCCGTCGACGTGCAGCTCGACGTCCAGCTCTCGCCGATCGATCTCGGACCTGAGCGCCTCGATCTTGGGAAGGGTCTCGAGTTGGAACGGCTGGCCGGCCCACCCGGGTTCGACCGCGAGCACCACGACGTCGTCGACGTCCTCGAGGTACGCGAGGATCGCCTCCACGGGCGTCGCGGGGGCGAGCGAGATCCCGACGCGCATCCCGGTCCCGCGAGCCTTCCGCAGGACGGGGACGGGATCGGGCACCGCCTCCACGTGGAACGCGACCGCGTCGGCGCCCGCCTGCCCCAGCTCGTCGAGCAGGGCCTCGGGCGCCTCCACCTGCAGGTGCGCGTGGAGGGGGCTGTCCGTATGGGGGCGGAGCGCGGCGATCACTATCGGTCCGATCGTGAGTGGCGGGACGAAATGACCATCCATGACGTCGATATGGATGAAGTCGGCATGGTCGCCCACGAGCTTTACCTCGTCGGCCAGACGTGCGAGATCCGCGGTCAGGATCGAGGCACCGAGCTTGGCCACGGCCGCGATTCTAGCCGGGGGCCGTTTCACGCCTGCGGAAGGCGGCGACGAACATGGCGTCGCACCCATGCCGGTGGGGCCACAGGCGCACGCGGTCGGCCGGCCCGTCCGGGCCGGCGATCTCGACGGGCTCGAGCTCGGGTACGCGCCGCAGGATCGCGTCGCACGCGGCGTCGGTCTCGGCGCGCGGGAACGTGCAGACGCTGTAGACGAGACGGCCTCCCGCGCGGAGCAGGCCTGCAGCGGCCGTGGCGACCCCGACCTGGAGTCGCGCGAGGCTCGAGAGCTCGTCCTTGCGCGCCCGCCACAGCAGCTCGGGACGCCGGCGGGCGGACCCGATCCCCGAACAGGGCGCGTCCACGAGCACGCGATCGAACCCTCCGCGGATCGCCGGGCGGCGGCCGTCCTGGACGA
>JBGGNG010000138.1:0-8884 GCA_041287635.1 Actinomycetota bacterium
GAGCCGCCACGACGCCACCGGCAGGCACACGATCCCGCGGCCGTGGGTGACCATGAAGTTCAGCGACTGGGTGGTGCAGTGTTCGGCGGCGATGATGAAGTCGCCTTCGTTCTCGCGATCGGCGTCGTCCACGACGATCACCATCTTCCCGGCGCGGATGTCGGCGAGGGCCTCGTCGATCGTCGCGAATACGGGTCCGGTCTCCTGGGTCATGGTGTCTTTCCCTCCATCGGGCCCTCGATCGGGTCGAGGAGCGCCTCCACGTACTTCGCGATCACGTCGACCTCCAGGTTCAATGGGTCTCCCACTTCGGCGTTGCCGAGCGTCGTCACCTCGAGCGTGTGCGGGATCAGCGCCACGCCGAACGTTGCCCCGTGCCGTGAGGCGACCGTCAAGCTGACCCCGTCGACGCACACCGAGCCCTTGTCCACCAGGTAGCGCGCCACCCGGTCGGGGGCGCGAACGGTGATCCACGCGCTCCCGTCGTCGGCGAGATCGATCGCGACGACCTCGCCCACGCCATCGACGTGTCCCTGCACGAGGTGACCGCCGAGCCTGCTCGACAGGGTGAGCGGCCGCTCGAGGTTCACGAGGTCGCCCGCCCGCAGGCGCGAGAAGCTCGTGCGCCGGAGCGTTTCCTCGGACACATCGAACGCGAGATGCTCGTCCGAGCGCTCGACGACCGTGAGGCAGGCGCCGTTCACCGCGATCGACGCGCCCTCGGTCGCGTCGGAGGTCACCGTTCGGCAGCCGATGGACAGACGCGTCGTCCCCACCTCTCGGACCACGCCCCGCTCCTCAACGATCCCCGTGAACATCCGCCTCCACCCTCAGATCCTCGCCGATCCGCTCGACCGAGCGGATCCGCACCGGCAGCGCCTGCCCGATCGGAGCGAACCCACGTCCCTCCAACACCGTCGGGGCATCCCTCCCGCCGAGCAGCTTCGGCGAGAGGTACAGCACGATCGTGTCGACCAGGCGCTCCTCGAGCGCCGACCAGGCAAGGGTCGGTCCGCCTTCGAGCAGCACGCCCTGGACGTCTCGCTTGCCGAGATCGCTCATGAGCGCGGTGAGCCCCACACCCTCGCCGTCGGTCTCCACCACCAAGACCTCGGCACCGGCCTCGCGCCATGCGTCGCGCGCCTGCGTGGGCGCAAGTTCGGTCGTCGCGACCAGGGTGGGCGCCTGGTCGTCGAACAGGTCACCCGACGGACCCACCCGACCCCGCGCGTCCACAAGGACCCGGAGCGGCGGTCTCCCGCGGTACTCGGGGTCGCGGACCGTGAGCTCGGGGTCGTCCGTGAGCGCCGTGCCTGCACCCACCACGATCGCGTCCGCCCACGCTCGGAGGCGATGCACGTCGGCTCGCGCGGCCTCGCCGGTGACCCATCGCGAGGAGCCGTCGCGCGCAGCCACCTTGCCGTCCAGCGACGCTGCGGCCTTCCAGATCACGAACGGCATCCCGGTGCGGACGTGCTTGGCGAACCCGGCGTTGAGCCGCTCGGCCTCGGCTTCGCGGATCCCCTCGAGGACCTCGACGCCGCGGGCGCGGAGGCTCCGTACCCCCTGCCCGTCCACGACCGGGTTCGGGTCTCGGGCCGCGGAGACCACCCGCGTGATGCCGGCGCGCACGATCGCGTCCGTGCATGGTGGCGTACGGCCGTGGTGGTCGCAGGGTTCCAGCGAGGTGAAGAGCGTGGCGCCTCGAGCGCCCTCGCCCGCCCGGTCGAGGGCCACCACCTCGGCATGCGGCAGGCCCGGGCCTTCATGGGAGCCCTCGCCGACGATCGCCCCGTCGGAGACCACGACGGCGCCGACCATGGGGTTGGGGGACACCAGGCCACTACCTCGCCGCGCGAGCTCGATCGCCCGCTCCATATACGCCTCGTCGGACAATGTCGCTTCCGATCTCGAGGCGGCGATGCGGGGAAGAGGCAGGACGGGCAGCCGTCGGCTACCGTTCCGCCCGTCCTCTCCCATCCCGACTTTGACGGTCGGTCCCGGAATCTCACCGGGTCAACCCCCGAATGGCGTTCGGGGGGTCGCGGACTCTCACCGCCGGTGGGGACTTACACCCCGCCCCGAAGACAGGCTCTTCTGGAGGCTCGAGTATAGGTCGCCCGCGCGGGCAGGTCACGCGGAGAGTGCGAAGCCGGACGGATGGTGGGTTAGTCGACCTTGCGGCGGTCGACCGCGTAGGAGGACTTCGGCTCGCGTTTGGCGTACTGCTTCATCTCGGTGGCGACCGAGACCGCCTCGCCGTAGTGCGCGAACGAGCGGACCTTCGTGGTCGCGATGCCGATCGATATGCCGGCGACCGGCACCCGTTGCAGCTTTCCCTTGCGATCCTCGACCTCGACGTACCCGCGTTGCACGTCCTCTGGGTCGTAGAACCCCTGGATCTGTCGGTCGAAGGTCTCGATCACGAGTATGGCGACGTCTTCGGCGACGTCGGGCGGCACGACCGCTACGAAGTCGTCTCCCCCGACGTGCCCGACGAACCCGTCGGCGCCCGCAAGCCCGACCACGGCGTCCTGCAGGATCCTCGCCGTCGCCTGGATCAGGCGGTCACCCTGGACGAACCCCTTCTGGTCGTTGTAAGCCTTGAAGTTGTCCAGGTCCGCGTACATCACGGCGAACGGCGACTCCTCGCGGATCATCCTCTCGATCTCCTCCTGGATGCGGATGTTCCCGGGCAGCCCGGTGAGCGGCGAGAGGTTGCGCATCTCCTTCGCTCGCCGGAGCGTCCCCTTGACCCGCGCGAGCAGCTCGATCGGGTCGAACGGCTTGATTATGTAGTCGTCGGCGCCTGCGGTGAGCCCGAGGACCTTGTCGGTCGCGAGGGCCTTGGCGGTGAGCATGATGATGGACGTGTTCGAGGTGTGCGGGTTCCGGCGGAGGCGGTGCGCGACCTCGAAACCGTCGATGCGCGGCATCATCACATCGAGCAACACGAGATCGGGGCGCATGCCGGCGGCCTTCTCGAGCGCCTCTTCCCCGTCCGAGGCGACCGAGACCTCGTAGCCCGCGCTGCGGAGGTTCACCTCGACGAATCGGGCGATGTCCGGGTCGTCGTCGACGACGAGGATCGACTCCGGCATCAGACCGTCGCCTCCGCCGACGCTTTCAGCTCACGGGCCGAACGCACCGGATCCCCGGCCCCGAAGATCGCGGTCGCGGCGACCAGGACGTCGGCGCCCGCCTGCACGCATCGGGCGACCGTCTCGAGGTTCACGCCGCCGTCCACGTGCACCTCGGCGTCGAGGCCGCGGCGATCGATCTCGGCGCGGAGCGCCTCGATCTTGGCCACGGCCCCGGGCTGGAACGGTTGCCCCGCCCACCCGGGTTCGACCGCGAGGACGACCACGTCGTCGGCGTCATCGAGGAAGGCGAACGCGGCCTCCGCGGCCGTGCGCGGCGCGAGCGCCATCCCGGCCCGCATCCCCAACCCCCGGACCTTGCGCTGCGTGGGCGCCGGATCGCTCACGGCCTCGAGATGGAAGCTCACGGCATCGGCACCCGCCGCCGCGAGCTCGTCGAGGAACCCATCGGGCGCCTCGACCTGGAGGTGCGCGTGGAGGGGCCGATCCGTGTGCGGGCGCAGCGCGGCCACCACCACCGGACCGATCGTGAGGGGCGGTACGAAGTGTCCGTCCATGACGTCGATATGGATGAGGTCGGCATGCTCACCCACGAGCTTGACCTCCTCGGCCAGACGGGCGAGGTCGGCCGACAGGATGGACGCGCCCAGTTTGGCCACGGCGCGATTCTAGCCGCGAGGGGTTGCTCGCCTGCGGAAGGCCGCGACGAACATCGCGTCGCAGCCGTGCGCGTGCGGCCAGAGGCGGACCCGTTCGGCGGGGCCCTCGGGGCCGGCGATCTCGATGGGCTCGAGCTCGGGGACGCGCCGGAGGATCGCGTCGCACGCGGCGTCGGTCTCGGCCCTCGGGAACGTGCAGACGCTGTAGACCAGCCGGCCGTGGGGACGCAGCAGCCCGGCGGCGGCGGTCGCGACCCCAACCTGCAGCCGGGCGAGGCTCGAGAGCTCGTCCTTGCGGGCCCGCCACAGGAGCTCGGGGCGCCGGCGGGCAGAGCCGATCCCCGAGCACGGCGCGTCCACCAGGACGCGGTCGAACCCGCCTCGCAGGGCAGGCCGGCGACCGTCCTGCGCGAGCAGCTCCGTCCGAACGCCGAGCCGCTCGACGTTGGCGCGCACGAGCTCGAGCCGGGCGGGCGAGACATCCGCGGCGACCGAACGTCCCTCGGGCCCGATCACGCAGGCGAGATGACCGGTCTTGCCACCCGGTCCGGCGCACACGTCCAAGACCCGGTCGCCCGGCCGCGGATCCAGCGCCCCCACGACGAACGAGGAGGCCTGGTCCTGAACCGCGAACCATCCTTCGGCGGATCCGGGCAGCCTCGAGGGTGCACCCGAGTCCACCACGAGCGAGTCCGGATGCACCGTTCCTCGTTCGGTCCCGACGCCAGCGGCATGCAGCTCCCGTTCGAGCTGGTCGACCGTCGTGCGGCAGGTGTTCGTTCGGATCGTGATCAGCGCCCGTGAGGCGAGCGCTGCGGCGGCCCGCTCCGTCTCCTCGTCCGACGACACGATCCGGCGGAGCTCGCGCACGGCCCACTCGGCGAGCCCGGTCCGCAACGAGACCGCGAGATCGGTGCGACACTCGGGCGTCTCCGGCCCGAGCGTCGCGAACCGCCGCAGGACCGCGTTCACGAAGCCTCGGTGGCGCGGGTCGGCGAGGGCGACGGTCTCCGACACCGCGGCGTGAGCGGGGACGCGCAGGAAGCGCAGTTGGTAGGCCCCCAGGCGCAGCGCCGCGCGGGCGCCCTTGGGGGCGGTGTCGATCGGACGGTCGAGCAGCGGCGCGAGTGCGTAGTCGATCGGGATCAGCCTGCGGAGCGTGCCGTAGGCGAGCTCGGTCGCGAACGCCGCGTCGCGTTCGGACAGGCCGACCCGCGCAAGCGTTCGCGCGAGGGTGAGGTTGGAGTACGCGCCTTCATCGGTGACGCGCCGGATCACGTCGAGCGCGACCGAACGCGCGGACGCCGCCGGCTTCGCCCGCCCGCGGGGCCCGACCTTGGGCGTCGACCCGGCCCGCCTCCGGTCCACGGGACGCGTCACCCGAGCGACTCGCCGATCACCGGGCGATAGCCGTTCACGAAGTCGGACGAGCTCATGTGCCGCCGGCCGGCCGGCGCGAGCTCGATCGCTCGGAACCCCTCCTCGCCCGTCGCGACGACGAACCCCTCCCTGCTCGCCTCGACGATCGAGCCGGGCGCCCCGGTCGCGGGGACCGCGTCCGCGCGGAAGATCTTCAGGTCCTCGCCGCGGAACCTGGTGGTCGCGCCCGGCTCGGGCGACATCGCCCGGGTGCGGTTGACGAGATCGCGCGCGGGTTCGGTCCACCGCAGGACGCGATCGTCGGCCCCAAGGCGCCTGGTGAACGTCGCGGCAGCCTCGTCTTGTGGATGGGGCTCGGCAGCGCCCTGCGCGAACAGGTCGGCGGTCTCGACCAGGACCTCCGCCCCGATCGTGGCGAGCCGGTCCCCGAGCGAACCCGCGTCGTCCCCGGGCTCGATCGCCTCGGCCCTGCGGACGATCACCGGACCGGTGTCGATCCCGGCATCCATCACGATCGTCGTGACGCCGGTCTCGCCGCGTCCCTCGAGCAACGCCGTCTGCACCGGGCTCGCGCCCCGGAGATCCGGCAGCAGCGAGAAGTGCAGGTTCACGGGTGCGATGGCCGGGAGATCGAGCACCGCCTGCGGCAGGATCTCGCCGTAGGCGACCACGAGCAGGAGGTCGGGGGCGCTCGCGGCGAGAGCGTCGGCGCCCGGGCCCGACGTGACCGTCTCGACCTCGTGCAGCGACAGCCCGGCCTCCGCGGCGGCGTCCGCGACCGGCGTCGGGCGGAGCTCGTTGCCGCGACCGGCGGGCCTGCGTGCGGCCGTGATCACCCCGACGACCTCGTGGCTGGAGTCGGCGATCGCTCGCAACGATGGCACCGACCATCGGTCGTTGCCAAGGAACGCGATGCGGAGCGACCGGATCACGGGTGGGAGGATACGCGGGCCCGAACGCCCCCCCGGAGGTCGACCGCTCAGGGTTCGGAGCGTTGCACCTCGAACTCGCGGAGCTGACGCATCACGTCACGCCGGCCCGCGTCGTCCAGGCGGTCGATGTAAAGCATCCCGTTCAGGTGATCGGTCTCGTGCTGGAAGATCCGCGCCAGGAGACCCTCCGCCACGATGTCGAGCGGTTCGCCGTCGAGATCGGCGCCGACCAGGCGAACGCGCGCTGCGCGAACCATCGGGTGGTACGGACCCGGGATCGACAGGCAACCCTCCTCGAGCGTCTCCTCGCCCTCCGGTTCGGAGAGCCGGGGGTTCGCGACGAAGCCGGCGTGTCCCTCGCGATCGTCGTAGACGAAACATGCCGTCCGCAGACCCACCTGGTTCCCGGCCAGACCGACGCCGGGAGCCGCGTACATCGTCTCGAGCATGTCGTCGACGATCCGCCGGAGCGAGTCGTCGAACACCTCGGCCGGCGACGCCGTCTCGCGGAGCACGGGGTCCCCGAGCGTTCGGATCTGCATCACGGTCACGATGTTCTCCCTAACCGATGCGGGTCACCGCTCACAGGTGCGGCTCGGCCTCGACCCGGGTAACGATCCCCGCCGCCGCGAGCCGGCGCATCTCGGCGCCGAAACCAGGGACGCGGGCCGCATCGAGCGCCACCAAGCATATCGTCGCCCCACCGACGCTCGATGAGAGCAACGTCCCGGGTTCGAGCGCCGCCAGCTCGCGGTCGAGCTCGGCGCCGCCGGTCACTCGGAACACGGGCGACCCCACCGGGAAACCGGCCTCCGCCCGGCGCGGGAGCTCGGAGCGTCGGAACCGGTCGGGTCGTCCCGAGACGAGGGCCTGGACCGCGGGGTCGTTCGGGGCGTCGGTCTGCACGATGACCCGTCCGTCCGGACGGGCCCACGCCGCCGCCTCGAACCACGTCACGAGCACGCGTTCGCGAGCGTCCACACCGGGAAGACGGAGCGACGCGTCGGCGTGCAGGATCGCCACGAGGTCCAGGCCCGGCGAGCCCACATCCTTCAGCGCGTCGACGCCACCCACCAGCACCTCGCGCTCGAGCGGCGCGTGGGGTGGGTCGTCGCGACCGATCAACGACACCGGCACGGTGGCCACTCCGCGGGCCCACTCCTCGACCCGTTCGGCACCGCGACGGGCGATGCCGAAGTCGGTCCCCCCGCAGGCCGCGCACCGCCCGAGCGCTTCGCACACCACGCAGCGGATGCTGCCGCGCTCGAGCCGGAGCATGCCGAGGCACGACGCGCACGCAGCCGGTTCCCCGCAGGACCTGCAGACCCTTGCGACCCCATAGCCACGGAGCGGCTCGAACAAGAACGCGCGCGTGGCCGAGCGGAGCGCCCGGATCAGGCGGGGCGACCGGCCCTCGGGACCGGGCTTGACGACCTCGACGGGCGCCCAACGTCGGACGGCCGGCTCGACGAGGACATGGTCACGGACCGTGGACTCGAGCGTGGGGCAGAAGGCGCTCAGGACGCTCACGGCCCCCACGATCTCGGCCCGCATCCGTGCTACGTCGCGAACGTGGTACGACGGCGAGCGTTCGTCCCGGTGCTGCGGGTGACCCTCACGGTGCACGTAGATCAAACCCGCTTCGGCGAGCGGCGCGAACACCGCGGGACGCGTGCCCACCACCACCCGGTAGCGGCCGGCGGCGATCTCGAGCCAGGTGCGGTACCGGACGCGCCTGTCACCCCCGAGGAACAGCACCGCGTCGTCCCCGAACGCGTCGACGACCACCCTCGCGGTCGCGGGCACCGGGTCGGCGTCCGGCACGATCACGATCGCCGTGTGCCCGGCGGCGAGCGTCGCCGCGACGCACGTTACGGCGACGTTCGCCTCGTCGGTTGGCGCCGGCCGGACCACGAATGCGCCCTGCCCCGTCCGAAGCGCCTCCAGCAGCAGGGGGCCGCCGCGGTAGGCCTCGATGGGTGAGGTCCTCGGCGCCGGCAAAGGCCCCCGCCGCGGCGGCGCGGTCCCGAGGGAGGTCTCCTCCGAGGCGACGCGCGGCGGCACCGCCCGGCCGATCACGGTTGCGAGGGGAGCGACGTACCGCTCGCTCATCGCGCGGAACAGCACGAGCGAGGGTTCGTCGAATGATCTGACGGCCGAGACGAGCTTGCGGACCCGGAGCATCCGCTCGGGGACGTCGTCGGTCTCGCCGAGCACCCACGCGCGGGTGGCGCGGCCGTGGAACGGGACCTGCACCACGGACCCGAGACCTGCTCCGAGCTCCTCGGGGAGGTCGTAGGTGAAGGCACGATCGAGGGCGAGCAGCGGCCGGTCGATGCAGACGGAGACGGGGCCCGACAGGACCCTCATCCGCATCTCGCGCGGTGCCCTCGGGACGAACCGGGACGCCGCGCTACCCGAACGCGCGGCGGAGCTCATCCGCGCGGTCGGTCGCCTCCCAGGGGAACTCCTTGCGGCCGAAGTGGCCGTAGGCGGCCGTGTCTTCGTAGATCGGGCGTCGAAGATCCATGTCCCGGATGATCGCGGCCGGCCGGAAGTCGAACGCGTCCCACACGACGTCCACGAGGCGGCCGGGGTCGACCTGCTCCGTCCCGAACGTGTCGACCGCCAGCGAGACCGGATGGGCCGCCCCGATCGCGTACGCGACCTGGATCTGCAGCCGGTCCGCCGCGCCCGCGGCCACGAGGTTCTTCGCGACGTACCGCGCCATGTACGCCGCCGAGCGGTCGACCTTCGTCGGGTCCTTGCCCGAGAAGCAGCCGCCGCCGTGCGGCGCCATCCCTCCGTAGCT
>JBGGNG010000139.1:0-6983 GCA_041287635.1 Actinomycetota bacterium
GAGCTCGGCCGATGTCTCGGCGGCCCTGCGCTTCTGCTCGGCGCCGTCGAGGTAGCCCGGCGCCAACACGATGCCGGCGAAGCGCAGATCGCGCCCGTGTCGGGCTCGCAGCTCCCGGGGCACCGCGGGGTCCTGATACACCGCGGTCACATTGCGCACTCCCGGCCAGTCGTACGCTCCGTTCGTCAGCCGGCCCTCGTACAGCTCTCGCTCCTCGAGCACCTTCGGCTCGAAGACGCCGAGCGGCTCGCCGTCGAGGAACGTGTCGAGCAGCGGACCTTCCGATGCGACCTGCAGCACCACCGCGATCGCCGGCAACGTCGCGGCGGCCGGAGGAAGCGGTCCGATCGAGCGCAGGTCGATGGCCGGAGCGTCGGCCGTGCACACGGCGAGCGCGCTCGCGAGCTCGCCCGCCAGCTCCCGCACCGCGTGGTCGGCAACGGCCACCTCGACCCCCTGCGCGGGCACGCACCGGAGGACGACGCCGATGCTCGCGCCCCAGGGGGTGCGACCGGCGCCGGGTCCGGCCATGTCGATGAGGGCGTCGGGAAGCTCGTCGGCATCCGCGAACCCGGCAGTCCTCCAGTCGCACACGGTCACCACCGCGACGCCGACGAGTCGATGTAGGCGGGCGTCGGCGACGCGGGCCGTGGGCAGCACGACGTCGAGGACGTTCGAGATGCGGACGTGATCGCCGGGACGGACGACCTCGACCGTGGCCTCCGCCAGCGCCGGGGATGAGCCGGCTCCGACCGCGAGCTGCGGTAGCGCGAGCGTGAGAACGCCCTCGCTCCACCCTGTCTGGGTCCCCTCGACGACCTCGTCGACCGCGAACGTCGCGATCTCGAGATCAGCGAGCGTGGATACCAAGTTGTCGACAGTCTACACCCAGGGTGGCCGTCCGTGCCGAAGACTAGGCTGAGCCCTCATGGCGAGGTACGTGGCGCTGCTGCGCGGCATCAACGTGGGAGGCAACAACCTGATCCGCATGCCCGCGCTCGCCGCGTGCTTCACCGATAACGGGTTCGACGACGTCGTGACCTACATCCAGAGCGGCAACGTCGTATTCAAGGCCGCTCGGGAACCCCGGGCTGAGCTGGTCGCCCGGATCGAGCGCATGCTCTCGACGACGTTCGACCACTACGAAGCGAGCGTGGTGGTGCGGAGCGCGAGCCAGATGCGATCGATCGTCGCGGGCGCCCCGGCGGGTTTCGGTGACGAACCGTCGCGGTTCCGCTACGACGTGATCTTCCTGAAGCCGGCGCTCACGGCCGCGGCCGCGCTCCGCGACGTGCCGACGAAGGAAGGCGTCGACGCGGTGACAGCGGGCAGTTCGGTTCTCTACTTCTCCCGCCTCTCGGGCCGGGCGACCCAGAGCCGTCTCTCCCGGGTGGCGTCGATGCCGATCTACCAACTGATGACGATCCGCAACTGGAACACGACCACGAAGCTCGCAACGCTCCTTGAGGCTCCCTCGGGATAGGCCCCCGGCCCGCCCCGCGCCGGTAGGCTCTCCAGGGTGAAGGTCACCGACCATCTGGCGAACGAGACCGGCCCGACGATCAGCGTGGAGATCATCCCCCCGCGCCGTGGCGGTGACGTCCGCCGCATCTACGAGGCGGTCGAGTCGGTCATGCCTTTCCGCCCGCCGTTCATCGACATCACGAGTCACGCGGCGGAGGCACGATGGGAGCAGCTGCCCAACGGCACGTGGCAACGTCGTGTGACCCGCAAGGCGCCGGGCACGTTCGGTCTCTGCGCGACGATCAAGCATCGCTTCGGCGTCGATCCGGTGCCCCACCTGCTCTGCAACGGCTTCACGAAGGAGGAGACCGAGGACGCCCTGATCGAGCTGCACTACCTGGGCATCGAAAACGTGCTCGCGATCCGCGGAGACGGGGAGCCGCGCGAGCCCGCCGGAGCGCGCGCCACGAACGTGTCGGCACTCGACCTCGTTCGCCAGATCGGCGACATGAATTCCGGTTGCTACCTCGAGCCGCTCGAGGAGGCCACCCCCACCGACTTCTGCATCGGCGTCGCCGCGTATCCCGAGAAGCATGTCGAGGCACCCAACCTGGAGTGGGACATCGACGTCCTGCTCGAGAAGGAGCGCGCGGGGGCGGGCTACGCCGTGACCCAGCTCTTCTATGACAACGACGTCTTCTTCCGGTTCGTGAAGGCGGCACGGGAACGCGGCGTGACGATCCCGATCGTGCCGGGGCTGAAGATCCTCACGAGGGCCGACCAGGTCCGGAAGGTGCCGGCCACGTTCGGGGTCGACGTGCCCCCGGCGCTCGCGAGCGAGGTGGCGGCCGCCCCCGACCGGGGGCGCGACATCGGCATCCGGTGGGCCGCCGAACAGGTGCGCGGCTTGTTCGACCACGACGTCTCGGCCGTGCACGTCTACGTGATGCAGGACACGCGCCCGTTCGTCGAGATGATGGACCTCCTGCGGCCCACGCTCTGAGAGACGCTGCAGGCCCAGCTCTCGATCAGTCGACGAGCGGGAGGTGGAGGGGAGTGCCCACGACCTCGAGGTCGCCGATCGACAGGAACGTGTCGCCGACGTTCGCGATGACCGCGCGATCGAGGTTCTTCCCCACCCACGCGATGTTCGTCGGGGCGTCGAACGTCGTGGCGAGGTGGTCGTCGACCACGAGGTCGACAGTGCCGGCCGGGTCGATCCGCACGAGCCCGTCGGGGCGGTAGAGCGTGACCCACAACGATCCGTCGGCCGCGAGCGCGACGCCGTCCGGGTCGGTGTCGGGGAGCTCAGCCACCGTCGACGGCTCCCCGGCCGAACCGTCGCCCTCGATCGGCACGCGCACGAGGCGCTGTGCCTTCGCCTCCACGACGATGAGCGCATCGCCGTCGGGCGTCACGAGCGCGCCGTTCGGATACCGGGGGACCGACGTCGTCCACCGTTCTGCATCGCCGCCTCCGGGTGCGACCCGGACGATCTCCGGCCGCTCGTCCTCGCCCGAACACGTGACGTAGAGCGATCCATCGGGCCCGAACGCCGCGACGTTCGGGCAGTCCATGTCGTCGCCCTCGACCCCCCGGGCGTACGGGGCGACCTCGCCGGTCACGGGGTCCCACCGCGCGATCTCGCCCTTCCCCGCATCGCACGCGTAGACACGTCCACGTCCGTCGACCGCGACCCCGAGCATCGAGCCGCCGCTCGAGCCGACCTGCGTCACGTCGCCGTCGAGCGTCACCGCGTAGAACTCGCCGCCTTCCCCGCCCGCGTACACACGTCCGTCGACGGGGTTCCACGCCACACCCTCGGGATGGTTGAGGTCCCCGGCGAGCTCGCCGAAACGGTCGAGGGGGATCACGAGAGCCAGCCAGCGGCGTCGGCGAGCAGCGCGTCCACGGTGCGGGCGGCGACGACCACCTCGTCGACCGAGATCTCCTCGGCGGGGTCGTGCGCGAGGCCGAAGTCACCGGGACCCCACACCACGGCCTGCGAGCCGGCGAGGTCGACGAAGTTGTGCGCGTCGGTCCACGCAGGCACGCCGATCGTCGCCGCGCGCGATCCGCCGACCTGCTCGGTCGCGCCGAGCAGGGCACCGACGAGCGGCGAGCTCGCGTCGGTCTCGAACGGTTCCACGCTCTCCTCGACGAGCTCGACCTCGGCATCGTGGTCGGCCGCGAGCTCGCGCAACCTCGACTCGATCTCCATCGCCGAGGGACCACCGGGCACCACGCGGATCTCGATGCGAACCCTGGCGCGGTCGGGCACGACATGCAGCTCTCCCCCGCCCTCGATCCACAGCGTGCCCGGCACGGTGCGACCGAGCATCGGGTGCTCGGTGCGGGTGAACGACTCCTCGTGCACCGCCAGCAGCAGCCGGGCGGCCTTCTCGATCGCGTTGTCGCCGCGCTCGGGGAACGATCCGTGCGCGGATGCGCCGCGCACCTCGCAGATCGCGTCGACGAACCCGGCCTCGGCGAGCCCGACCTCGAGCCGGCTCGGCTCACCGGCGATCACGTACCTCGGTTGCAGCGCGTTCGCCATCAGGATCGAGCCCCGCCCGAACAGCTCCTCGTCGGTGCACACGCCGAGCGCGACCGGGAGCGACCCGAGGTCGACCCCCCGCTCGACGGCGAGCACGATGCCGAGCGCGAACGCGATCACGGAGCCCTTGCAGTCGCCGGCGCCGAGGCCGCGCACGACGTCGCCGTCGAGCGAGGCTCCCCACGACCACGTCGGCGTCACCGTGTCGATGTGGGCCGTGAGCAGCAGCGCCGGGCGATCGGACCACCCGATCAGCAGGTCGTCGGCCGCTCCGTCGACGGGCATGCGCCCGACCGGCAGCCCCCACGCCGCGCAACGAGCCGCGAGATGGTCGACCGCGTCGTGCTCCTTCTGGGACGGGGAATGGATCGCGACGAGATCCAGCAGCTCCCGCGCGACCCACGCGCGGGCGGCGGCGTCGTTCACGCGGACAGCGCCTCGGCGATCGACTCGTCGAGGATGCCGAACACGGTCGCCAGCTCCTCGACCGGCATCACGAGCGACGGTTGGATGTTGAGCGACGTCGTCGACGGGTCGATCAGCAGGCCGCGCCGCACGCATCCCCACGCGACCCGCTCCTGCAGGTCGAGATCGCGTTCCTTCGTCTCGCGGTCCTTCACGAACTCGATCGCCATGAAGCAGCCGGTGACCCTGACGTCGCCGATCGCCTCGTGGCGATCCATGAGCCCGCGGAGCGCCTCGAGGCCCGCCGCTTCCAGCGCCATCACGTTCTCGAGGATGGGCTCCTGCTCGAACACGTCGAGCGTGGCCAGCGCCGCCGCGCACGCCGCCGGGAGCCACGACCACGTCGAGCCGGTCGATACGTCGTCGAAGTCCATCGACGACTCGGTGCCGAGCAACGCGCCGATCGGCATCACGCCGCCGCCCATCGACTTCCCCAGGGCCAGCAGGTCGGGTTCGACCCCGAACCGCTCGACGGCGAACATCGTCCCCGTCCGGCCGAACCCGGTCTTCACCTCGTCCGCGCACAGGAGGAAGTCGAACTCGCGGCAGAGGTCGTTGAGCGCGGGCCAGAACGTCTCGGGTGGGGCGACGCACCCGCCCGAACCCATCACCGGCTCGATCACGAACCCCGCCACCTCTCGCGGATCGACCGCATGGTGCAGCAGGAAGTCCCGCAGGAAGTCCACGGTGCCGTCGCCCGTGCCACCCGGGCGGGCCGTGAACGGCGTGCGGTACGGGTTCGGATACGGGACGTGCACGAACCCGGGCATCAGCGCGCGGTAGCCGTAGGAGAGGTCGCTCGTCTCGGCGCCGATCGCGCCGGCCGTGCCGGCTTCCCCGTGGTAGCCGCCCATGAACCCGATCACGATGGACCGTCCGGTCGCGCGGCGCATGAACCGCACCGCGGTCTCGACGGCCTCCGTGCCGTTCAACGCGATGTCGACGCGCGAGAGTGCTCCGGGAGCGATCGCCACGAGCCGCTCCGCGAGGGGCAGCACGTACTCGTGCGAGTAGTAGTGGGTGTCCTCGTTGCCGTAGCGCCTGAGGGCCTCGACGGCCGCCTCCGTGATGTCGGCGCGAGCGGCCCCCGCGGGCACCGAGGCCATCGCGCTGATGCAGTCGAGGTAGATGTTGCCGTCGATGTCCTCGACCTCGTACCCGGACTTGCGGCAGATCACGAACGGGCCGACCTCATCGGCCAGTCCGCGGTACAGGACCGCGGACTGGCGCTCGAGGATGTCGCGCGTCTTCGGCCCCGGAGGGACCGAGACGATATGCGGAGCCTCTGTCATAGGCCGATGCTGCCCCAGTCGCCCGTGATCGCGCACGTGATTCCGGGCACCTGGATGTTCACGAACAGCCACTCGCCGTTCGGGCTGAAGCACGGGCCTGCGAACTCCGAGAAGCCGAGGCCGTCGCCGGCCGAGCGGCCGTCGTCGGGCACCGTCGGGTCGTAGAGCTTGCCCGACGCCTCGAGATAGTGCTGCTGCACCGCGAGCAGGTTCTCGGCCACGTTGATCATCGTGCCGTTCGGCAGCAGCGCCTTCACGAAGTTGCTCTTCAGGTTCCCGTCCTCGGCGATCACGATGGCACCACCGGGGCTCGTGGTCATGTTGTCCGGACCATCGAGCTGACCCTTGGCCGCCGACTCGAACAGCAGCTCGAGCTCGCCGCGCTCGTTCAGCTCACCGGCGTTGTTCGTCGGCGTGTACGACCAGATCTGACCGAGCCCGGCGTCACCGCCATCGCTCGAGCCGAACACGGCCGAGCCGTCGCGGTAGGTGCAGCCCTCGCCGCCCAGGAACTTCGCGCCGCCCTTGGCCCGGCCCTGCTGGAACACGGCCGACGCGTTGTTCTCGGCGTTCGCGGGGTCGGGATCGTCGATCGTGACCCAGTTGCACTCGAGCACCTCGCCGACGGTCTGCCCGGTGATCGTGTTGTACTTCGGCTGGCCCTTGACCCGGAGCATCTGCAGGACGCCCTTGCGCAGGTTGCCGGGCGTGTCGGGGATGAACCGGTAGAAGCCGTCGGGACCCTCGTCCTCGGTCTGGTAGATCACGCCGGTGACGGGGTCGACCGCGCCGGCCTCGTGCAGGAACCGACCGAGCTTCTTGTACGGCTTGGTCAGCACGGCACCGTCGTTGGTCGGGTCGACCTCGAAGACGTAACCGTGCGGCTTCTGGCGCCCCGATCTGACTCCCGCCGTCGTCTCCTCGCACGTGATCCAGGTGTCCCAGGGTGTCGGCATGCCGGCGCAGTTCGTGTCGGTGCCGTTGAGGCTGATCCAATGCGAGATCAGCTCCGCGTTGGACGCATCGATCTCGAGGGTCACGGTGCCGCCGGGCGCCTTCTTGTCCCATGCCGTCGCGGGATCGCCGATGACCGTGCCTGCCGGGAGGCCGTTCCCCTCACCGAGCTCGTGGTTGCGCACGATTCGCCACCGGCCGCCGCCCATATTGAATACGGCCATACCGTCGTGGATCGGCGGGGTGATGAA
>JBGGNG010000140.1:0-7648 GCA_041287635.1 Actinomycetota bacterium
CGCGTCCGTATCGGCTCGGATACGATGCTCGTGGCGCCGTTGTCGGTGGGTGACGGCGCCGTCACGGGAGCGGGTTCGGTGATCACGAGGGATGTTCCCGCGGGCGCGCTCGCGGTGGCTCGTGGCGAGCAGCGCACGGTCGAGGGCTACCGCGCTCGCAAGGACGCGGAGCATCGCCGCAGCCGGCGTCGGAGCGGGGATCGAGGAAGCGGAACGTAGGGGGAGCGCAGCCGTGGAGATCATCACCAAGAAGCGGATGATGCTGTTCACCGGCACCATCCACCCGGAGCTCGGGCACGAGATCGCCGACTGCCTGAGCGTGCCGGTGAGCGAGTCAGAGCTCCGGCGGTTCGCCTCGGGCGAGATCTACTTCCGGGCCAAGGAGAGCGTGCGCGGCGCCGACGTGTTCGTGGTGCAGACCCACTACGAGCCCGTCAACGAGGCGCTGATGGAACAGCTGATCATGATCGACGCGATGAAGCGCGCGTCCGCCAAGCGCATCACCGCCGTGATCCCGTACTACGGGTACTCCCGGCAGGACCACAAGGCGCTCTCTCGCGAGCCGATCAGCGCGAAGCTCGTCGCCGACCTGCTGTCGACCGCGGGCGCCGACCGCGTCGTCAGCGTCGACCTGCACTCCGGTCAGATCCAGGGCTACTTCGACTCACCGTTCGACCACCTCACCGCCCTGCCGATCCTGTCGAACCACTTCTCGGGCGAGCTCGGCCTGCATGGCGACGACCTCGTCGTGGTGGCGCCCGACGCCGGCCGCATCAAGACCTCGGAGAAGCTGCGCGAGTACCTCCACGCCGACCTGGCGTTCCTCTACAAACGGCGCAGCCGCCACGAGGCGCACAAGATCGAGGAGATGGCGGTCGTCGGCGAGGTCGAGGGCCGTCCGTGCGTGATCGTCGACGACATGATCGACACCGCGTCGACGATCTCGGCGGGCGTGCACGTCCTCGCGGAGAGGGGCGCCGGTCCGATCTTCGTCGGCGCCACGCACGGCATCTTCAGCGGCAAGGCGCGCCAGTTGCTCGAGGAAGCCCCGATCGAGCAGGTCGTCGTGACGAACACCCTGCCGATCCCCGAGGAACGCCAGTTCGACAAGCTCCGGGTGCTCTCGATCGCCCCCCTGATCGCGAGCGGCCTTCGCGCCGTGTTCGAGGATGCGAGCGTCAGCGAGATCTTCGGTGGTGCGAACCAAGTCTAGTCTGAGTTGGACTAGGTGCGTTCGACGCCTGCGGGCGTCCACGCGACGGGGGCGGAGTCGACCCGCCGACCCTTCTGAAGCAGCCACAGTGTGCCGGTCCCGGATCCTGGCGGGATCCCCATGACGCAGACGGGTCCCTGGCACTTCGAGCCGGCGAACGTGTCAGCCCCATCGACGTCCAGCTCGATCCCGCTCAACTCGATCGGATCCTCGTGCGAGAACACGAGGATCTGCCCCCGGTCCTCAGGAAGCGGGATCGTCTGCAGCGTGATCTCGTCGGCACAGCCATCGACGACGCCGTGCTCGGAGGAGACCACGTAGCAGGTGATGCCCGTCGAACGGTCGGTCATGATCGCGCCTCCGGTCCCGAGGATGTCGAACAAGGTCATGTCGTTGCCCTCGGAGATCCCGGCCATGTTCCCGATGGGTTCACCGTCGGGGTCGACGGGCACCGCGAACGGCGGCTGGTCGCCCTCGTGCGACGCGAAGAACAGGTCGAAATCGAACGGAAGGCTCGGAGGGAGCGGAACGATCGTCGCGGAGGGACCGGGAAGCAAGACGTTGCCTCTGATCTCGACTCCTGCGGCTTCCTTCGTCACCGCGCCGAAGACAGGATCGCCACCGGCTTGCTCGATCGGGCGGTCCTCGCCCACCGTGAAGGGTCCGCCGGCGACGGCCCCGCTTCCTTCTGCGGTCGTGAGCTCGAGTCGGAGGTTCGTGACGTATCCCGGGTCGGTCTGTGGGCGGAGCTCCAGCGTCCACGGGCCGGCGGCATTCTCGCCCCCGGCGATCACGTAGGCCGAGGTGTCGTCGGGTTGGGATTCCTGCATGAGGACCTCCTGCGAGTCGGCGACCTCCATGCCCTCGAACGCGTCGATCAGGGTCCGTCGTTCGTCGTCGGGGACCGCATCGCCGAAGGCGAAGTGCGCGACGTAGGGGATGTCGCCACCGGCGAAGTGCACATAGGTACCGGGTCCGCACCTCGGGCGCTCGGCGTCGGACGACGAATCGAACGGCACGGGCCACTGCGTGCGGTCGCCGGCGCCGAAGTTCGCGGCGAAGTGCGCGTTGTCGAACGCGAGCGTCATGACCGCATCGCCCGGCCCGATGGCGAACGAGGAGTCGAGACAGGGGGAACTCTCGAGACCGCGATCGGTGTCGCTGAGGAGGAGGATCGGCGTCAAGAGGCTGCCGGCCCGAAGCTCCAGCCGAACAGCAGGGGTGCGAGCCCACGGCCATTGGTTCACGAGGTACCAGTCGCTCGGGCTCGAGATCGTGAAGTTGCCGATCGTTGCCGTGCGCTCGAAGACCTCGTATCCCGCCCAGGGATCGTCGACCGGCGTCTGGCCACGGTCCGCGTTGGTCTGGATCGCGCGGAGGGCGGCGACGGAGCCCACGACGACGGCAAGGGCCGTCACGCCGCCGACGAACGCGGTGCCGAGCTGACGGCGACGGCCACGCTTCCGCACCGTTTCGGGCAGCCTCGGTGCCACGCCGCCTACCGACGACGCCTTTCGTTCGAAGAGCTCGCGCAGGTCGTGTTCGACGTCATTCATGCGTCCTCACCTCTGATCAGCTCGCGCAGGGCGCCGCTGCCGCGGGCCACCAACGACTTCACGGCCGCGACCGAGCACCCGAGCGTCTCGGCGGTCTCGCGCTCGGACAGGTCCTCGTAGTACCGGAGCACCAGGGCTGCGCGCTGCCGAGCGGGCAGCGTCGCGAGCGCCTTCCACAGGTCCTCGCGGGCTCCCACGTCGGGTTGCGACGACACGCGCCGCGCCGACTCGGCGCCCTCCTTCGACAGCCACTCGCGCTCGAGCCGACGCCGCCGTAGCCCCGACGTGTGCAGGTTCACGATCGCCCGGCGGAAGTACGCCTCGAACGCGTCGGGACGCCGCAGGTGCCGAAAGCGACCGACGCATCGGATGAAGGCCTCCTGCGCGAGGTCCTCGGCGTGCGTGCGATCGCCGGTCAACAGGAACGCGAGCCGCACGCCGGCACCGATGTAGCGCGCGTACAACTCGTCGAGCCCGCCGTCGGAGACATCGGGCTCCGATGCCTCCGTGGGCCGCTCCTCGACGCCCAATCCCGTTCCTTCCGCCATCTCATCAGTGAAGACGCACGATCGAGCCGGAAGGTATCGCTCGGATGCACCGCAACGTGGGAGCGATGCCGCCCACCTGCCCTTTCCTGTACCATCCCCACGTTCTCGAAACGACCGATCCGCCTCCCACAGATACGAAGGGCTCCTCTTCGCCATGGACACGAAACTCACCGCAGAACGTCGCTCCGATGCCGGCAAGGGCGTCGCCCGCAAGCTCCGCGCCGCCGGCAAGATCCCGGCCGTGCTCTACGGACAGGGCCTCGAGACGACGCCGCTCACCGTGGACTCCCGCGAGCTGAGCCACCTGCTGCACGGCAGCGCCGGATCGAACGTGCTCGTCGACCTCATGGTCGACGGCGAGGAGCACCTGGCGATCCCGCGTGAGATCCAGCGCGATCACATCCACTCGAAGTTCGTGCACGTGGACTTCCTCGCGGTGAGCCGCACCGAGACGATCACCGTGAACGTTCCCGTCCACGAGACGGGCGACGCCGCCGGCGTGAAGGAAGGCGGCGTGGTCGAGCACCACCTGCGCGAGGTGCAGATCGAGTGCCTGCCGCAGGACGTGCCCGACGAGATCGTTGTCGACATCACCGACGTGGAGCTCGGCGACATGGTGCACGTGAGCGACCTCGTGACGCCCGCGGGCGTCACGATCCTCACGGCCCCCGAGGACGCCGTGCTCTCGGTCGTGACCCCGGCCGCGCTCCGTGTCGAGGCCGACCTGTCGGTGCCCGGCGAGGAGGGCGTCGAGGTGCCCGTGGCCGAGGCCGAGGAAGGTGCCGAGGCGGCCGTCGAGGGGGAGGCCCCGGCGGAGGGCGGCGAGGCTCCTGCCGAAGGCGAGGGTGGCGAGGGCTAGCCCCCTGCCGCTCCCATGACCTGGCTCGTCGCCGGTCTCGGCAACCCCGGCGATCGGTACGCGAACACCCGGCACAACGTCGGCCGCATGGTCGTCGACGATCTGGCGCGCGCGCACGGCGAGCGGTTCAAGAAGGTGCGGTTCCTGCCGGTCGAGCTCGCCGAGGTCCGCGAGGGCGGCGATCGTGTGCTGCTCGCGGCCTCGACGCGGTTCATGAACGAGTCGGGCCCGTCGTACGCGAGCCTCGCGCACAAGCAACACGTCGAGCCCGATCGGCTGATCGCGGTCTACGACGAGCTCGACATCCCCGAGGGTGAGCTGCGCGTGAAGCTCGGCGGCGGCAGCTCCCACAACGGCGTGAAGTCGCTGCAGCAAGCCCTGGCGTCGCGTGACTTCCTGCACGTGCGCATCGGCATCGGACGTCCGCCCGGGCGCCAGGATCCCGCGGACTTCGTGCTGACGCCGATCGGGAAGAAGCTCGAGGCCGACGTCGCGATCTGGGTCGACCACGCGGCCGACGCGGTGCGCAGCCTGATCGCCGAGGGGCTCACCCCGACCCAGGACCGGTTCAACCGCCAGACGCCTCAGGGCTGACCGGCTCCCGGCGTCGCGTCCCGCGGGACTAGACTGCTTCTCCCAAGGCCCCGCCGGCATGCGGCGAGGCCTGTTCTTGGTGTCCGGTCGCTGTTCGGGAGGTTCCGGGGTTGGCTCTGCGAGAGGCGCTCGATGTGCTCGTGCGTTCCGAACCGTTCGAGCGGCTCCTGCTCGAGCGTGCGCGCCCGATCGTGGCCAGGGCCGAGGCCGGCGAGGACTTCGTGGTCGCGGGCGTGGCGACCGCGCTCGAGGCACCCCTGTTCGCCGTGGCGCCCGGCCCCCGTGAGGCCGAAGCGCTCGCCGCCGACCTGGAGGCGTTCCTCGGCCCCGAGCGGGTCGCGCTGCTTCCGGCATGGGAGGCCCTGCCGTACGAGGGCATCTCGCCGGCGCCCGAAGTCGCGGCCCGGCGTGCCAGCGCCGTCGCCCGCATGCGCGAGGCCAAGGGCGCGTTCGTGCTGGTCGCGCCGGTGCTCGCGGCGATGCAGGGCCTGATCCCGACGCTCGGCGTCACGTCCGCCCTCCAGCTCGTCGCCGGCCTCGATCTGCCGCCCGACGCGCTCGCGGAACGACTCGTCGACCTCGGCTACACGCGGTCCGACGTGGTCGAGCACCGCGGCGAGTTCGCCGTGCGGGGCGGCGTGGTCGACGTCTTCCCCGGCACGGCTCGCCGCCCGGTGCGCGTGGACTACTTCGGTGACGAGGTCGAGTCGATCAGGGAGTTCGTGCCCTCGACGCAGCTGTCCACCGAACGGGTGGCGCTCGCCGAGGTGCCGGCGACGCGCGAGCTGGTGCCCGACGACGCCCTGCGCGAACGTGCGCGCGCTGCGGCCGCAGAGGCGCCGGAGCGCTTCGCCGACCAGCTCGCGCGCATGGCCGACGGATTGTTCGTCGAGGGCGCGGAGTCGCTCGCGCCGTTCCTGTTCGACCGCATGCCCACACCGGCCGAGCTCGTGCCCGAGGGCGGATGGGTGGTACTCACCCACGCGCATCGCACCCTCGACCGGGCGCGGGCGGCGCACCTGGAAGGTGAGGCGCTCGCCGAGGCGACGGCCTGGCCCGCCGCCAGGGTGCTGCACACGCTCGACGACGCGATCGGCGACCGCGTGCGGCTGCACCTCACCGAGTTCGCCGAGGGGCTCGACCTCGGCATCGCGAGCTGGGGCACGGGGCAGGGCAACGCCGCGGAGCTCGCCTCGCGTGCGCGCGAGCTCGCCGGCGCCGGGTTCCGCATCGTGCTGTCGGCCCGCGGCCATGGCTCCCTGGAGCGCGCCCGTGAGGTGCTGGGCGACGAGGTGCCTGTCGAACCGGTGGAGTCGCCGCTCGCCGACGGGTTCCTGTTCCAGGCGGGGCGCCTGGCCGTGGTCACCGAGGAGGACCTGTTCGGCGCCCGCCGGCACACCCGCACGGCGCCGCGGTTCACGCGCCGGCGCACGGACTCGATCGCCGACGAGCTCGAGACGGGTGACTTCGCCGTGCACCGCATCCACGGGGTCGGGCGGTACACGGGCATCACCCACCGTGAGCTCGCCGGCGCCGAGCGCGACTACCTCGTGCTCGAGTACGCCGGCGGCGACAAGCTCTTCGTGCCGAGCGACGCGGTCGGCATGGTCGCGAAGTACATCGGCGGCGACAGCCCCCGCGTGCATCGCATGGGCGGCAGCGACTGGGCACGTGCGACCGCGAAGGTCAAACGCGCCGTGCGCGACATGGCCGGCGAGCTCGTGCGCCTCTACACGGTGCGTCTCTCGGTACCCGGTCACGCGTTCGGTCTCGACACGCCGTGGCAGCAAGAGCTCGAGGACGCGTTCCCCCACGAGGAGACGACCGACCAGATCTCGGCGATCGACGAGGTCAAGGCCGACATGATGTTGCCCAAGCCGATGGATCGTCTCGTCTGCGGTGACGTCGGGTTCGGCAAGACCGAGATCGCCGTGCGGGCGGCCTTCAAGGCCGTGATGGAGGGCAAACAGGTCGCCGTGCTCGTGCCGACGACGCTCCTCGCCGAGCAGCACTTCATCACGTTCAGCGAGCGGTTCGCGCCGTTCCCGGTCACGGTGAGGATGCTGAGCCGCTTCGTGAGCCACGCCGAGCAGAAGCAGGTCGTCGAGGACGTGAAGGCGGGCAAGGTCGACGTCGTGATCGGCACGCACAGGCTGCTCGGCAAGGACATGGCGTTCCAAGACCTCGGCCTGCTCGTGGTCGACGAGGAGCAGCGGTTCGGGGTCGCGCACAAGGAGCGCCTGAAGCAGTTCCGCGCCAGCGTCGACGTGCTCACGATGACGGCGACGCCGATCCCGCGCACGCTCGAGATGGCGCTCACCGGCATCCGCGAGATGAGCACGATCGACACGCCGCCCGAGGACCGCCAGCCGGTGCTCACGTACGTCGGCAGTTACGACGAGGGCCTCGCGCTGGGGGCCGTCCGCCGCGAGCTGCTGCGCGAGGGCCAGGTCTTCTGGGTGCACAACCGGGTGGCGACGATCGACCGGCAGGTCGCGTGGCTGCAGCAGGAGCTCCCCGAGGCGCGCATCGTCGTCGCGCACGGCCAGATGGACGAGGCGCTGCTCGAGCGTCAGATGATGACGTTCTGGAACCGGGAGGCCGACGTGCTGGTCTCGACCGTGATCATCGAGAGCGGCCTCGACGTGCCGAACGCGAACACGCTCGTCGTCGATCGCGCCGACCTGCTCGGGCTCGCGCAGATGTACCAGTTGCGCGGCCGCGTGGGGCGGTCGACCGAGCGTGCGTTCGCGTACTTCTTCTTCCCGCCCCAACGGGAGATGACCGAGGAAGCGCGGGAGCGGCTCGCCACGATCAGCGCGCACCAGGCGCTCGGCTCTGGGTTCAAGATCGCGATGAAGGACCTGGAGATCCGCGG
>JBGGNG010000141.1:0-5902 GCA_041287635.1 Actinomycetota bacterium
CTGCCATCGCTCCTCGCGTTTCGCGGCTCCGAGTGGGTACCCCTCAGGGGGGTAGTCCTCGCGAATCGGAGTCGGTGAGCGCATGCCTCGCTCGTTGGCGTGCGTCGGCTTCCTGGATGAGCTGCCCCAAGAGGGAGGTACCGACGCTCAGATCTTGCGATGAGTGTGGTCCCACGTCATCCCCAGGACCCGTCCTGCCTCCTCGGCCGACATGTCTAGGATCGACGTGGCGACGACGGCCGCGCGCGATGAAGGTGTGAGAACCTCAACGACGGCGATGACTATCAGCAGCCGCCTGCTGTTCTCCCTCATGACTCCCTTCTCAGGCTCGACGGTGCCACCTCACTGTGGGGGGTCGATGCTGGCCGAACATCCGTCGCAGCCAGTCGGTGAGGCTGTCAGCATCGCCTACGAGGAACCGGCAGTACCTACCTGGGGGCACTACTTCAAGATTGGGGTCGTGTTAGCGCATTCTGGGCTCAGGAGCATCCTCCCTTGCCCTGTCACGGTGTTGCACGTCACGCGATCAGCGCGACAGCCAGTCCCCCTGGGCCGTCCCGGCGACGACGAGGCGGGCGTCGGAGCCGTCGACGCCGATGCTCCACAGCCCATACTCGTCCGCGCCTCGCTCGTACCTCGAGATGAGGATGCGGTCGCCCCGCGCTGAGAACTGGATGCCCCCGATGTCCCAGGATCCGTCCATGCCGACCAGCGGCGTCACTTCGCCGGTCGCCACATCGAGCACGCGGAGTTCGTTGGACGACCCGTACTTGGAACCCTTCTCCGAGTGGATGAAGGCGATCCGATCGCCGGTTGGCGACCAGACGGGTTCGACAACCGTACGCCCCGCCACCTCCCGAGCGTCGGAACCATCCGCAGCGGCGACGACGAGCGACGAGTCGTCGTCGGCGTACGCGACGCGCGATCCGTCGGGCGAGTAGGAACTCACGCTCGCGCGAAGCGCGGGCAACGGGAGCAGGAGCTGCCGGGGCGTGCTGCCGTCGAGCGGCACTTCCAGGTTGTGAACCCTCAACGAGGTACCGTCCGGCATCCACGCCGGGTCGTCATCGTGGTTCTCGCCACTGCTCCATGCGGACGGCAACGTGAGCTGCGTCTGCCGAGACCCATCGAGCCCGTAGACGCCGATCGTCGCGGGCGGGTCGTTGAAAGGATCGATCACGGGCGGGTCGTACAGGCGGTCCCACACCGCGACGCGTGTGGAATCCGGCGACCACGCGACACCCCATCCCTGCGCGGGGAACGTCGTGATCACGTTGCCCTCCGCGTCGCTGATCACGACGTCCCACGGCCCCGGCGGCCCCGAGCTGGAACAGTCCGCGTCGTGACGATAGGCGAGGTACCGCCCGTCGGGCGACCACATCGGTCCCTCGGCCCAGTACCCGCCGCCGTCGAGGCAGTCCTCGTCGGGAAGGCCGTTCGCGATCCTGACCGCGTTCGACCCGTCCGGATCAGCCACGAAGATGTCGCCGTCGAGCGCGTACGCGAGGGTGCCCGACGCCGCCGGGGCCGGCCGGGCATCCGCCGTCGCCGGTTCATCCGTTGTCTGCGACAGCCACTCCCCCTGCCATGCCCCGGCGACGACGCGGCTGGCGTCGGAGCCGTCCACGCCGATGCTCCACAACGAGGAGTCCGATTCGCTCGTCGAGAAGAGGACACGGTCGCCCTCGGGTGAGAACCCCTTGACCCAGAGGTCCGTTCCACGCTCCCCTTCTGTCAGCCGCGTCACCTCTCCAGTCGCCACATCGAGGAGGCGCAGGGACTCGCCATCGCTGAACGCGATCCGATCGCCGGTGGGGGACCATGCGCTGTACTCGGCCCAGCCCCCGAACACCGCCCGGGGTTCGGAACCATCGGATCGGGCGACCATCAACGAACGGTTCTCGCTGTACGCGACGAGCGATCCGTCGGGCGAGAAGGTGGCATACGGGTCGCCCCCGAACGGGAGCTGTCGCGGCGTGCTGCCGTCGACCGGCAACGCCCATCCGTCCATCCAGACCGAGGTGCCGTCCGGCATCCACACAGGGTCGTGATCGCCGTGGGGGTCGTATCCGGACGGCATCGTGAGCTGCGTCTGCCGAGCGCCGTCGAGCCCGTAGACGCCAATCGTCGAGGGCGGGTCGTACAGGCTGTCCCACACCGCGACGCGTGTGGAATCCGGGGACCACGCGATGCGCCATCCCGCTCCGGTCGAGAACGTCGTGATCACGTTGCCTTCCGCATCACTGATCTCGACACCCCCCCTGAACTCCGGGTCGGAACATTCCGTGTGGCGATACGCGATGTACCGCCCGTCCGGCGACCACATCGATCCCTCCGCCCAGTAGTGCTCGCCGACGCGGCCGCGGCCGCACTCGTTGTCGGGAAGGCCGTTCGCGATCCTGACGGCGTTCGAGCCGTCCGGGTCGGCGACGAAGATGTCGCCGTCGAGGACGTAGGTGAGGGTGCCCGACGCCGCCGGCGCCGGCCCGGGCACGACGGGCGGATCCGCCGGGGTCGGCTCCGACGTCACCGAGCGGACCAAGATGGTCCCGAGCGCGAGCGCGACGATGACGCCGAGGGCGCCCGCACCGATGCGCTGGTTGCGCTGCCTGCGGTCGCGGCGGCGCAGGACGCGCTCCACCTGCAGGTCGGGCTGGGGAGCGTTCGACCCCGCTCGCTCGAGGACGGACCGGAATTCAGTCACGGGGCATCGCCTCCTTGAGTGCCGCGTGCGCCCGAGATGCATGCATGCGGAGCGTCGAGGCACGGATGCCGAGCATGCGAGCGGCTTCCTCGGACCTGAAGCCGAGCATGTCGGTCAGGACCACTGCTGCGCGCTGACGCTGCGAGAGAGGGGCGAGGGCTCGGACGGCGACGTCGCGCTCATCGATCTCGGCGATCGCGTCGTCGGCGGGAAGAGCCTTCATCGTCCGTTTCGCGGCCAGGAGGGCGCGCCCGTAGGCGGTGCGGAACGCGTTCATCCCGGTTCGGTACAGGTAGGCGCGGGGATCCTCCATCTCCGAGACGCGGTCCCACCGCTCCAGCACGCGAACGAACGCCTCTTGTGTGAGCTCCTCGGCCTCGAACCGGTTCCGGGTCACGAGCCACAAGGCTCGGTACAGCCCATCTCCCTCTTGCGCGAAGAAGTCCTCGAAGGCCACGGGCTGCGACGCCTGGTGGACTTCCCTCCCGGCGGGGCCGAGCTGCACCGTCTCTCTCATCCTGTAACAACAACCTTCGGGGACTCCGGATCGCCTACACGGCTCATCACTCGAACCTCCTCCTGCTTGCTGCCTCTCAGAACACCGCCAATGGCATCCCCGAGCAACACGTTCCCTGCTAGTAGGAGTCCTGCGGCGCCCGAATCGCTTAGGCCGGTGACAAGAAGACTCAGGTGCACGAGCGGACATGTACCTGGAAGCGTCGTCCAAGCCGAGAGGACCTCGCACACGTCCACCCTGCAGCCGGTCCAGTCGAATGACGTGACGAGGTCGGCCCCGGTGTCAAAGGTCATCCAGAAAGTTCCGCTGATTAAGTAGGTCGCGCCATCGGGACCCACTTCTCCCGTCCGGACCCTGATCTCCCGGAAGGAAGCCGAGGAAGTACTTCCCGTCCATCACCTCGAAGACGGTATTGCCGTCGGCCGAGAACCGTCCGTCACGTGGTAGGTGGATCGGTGAACGTATGGCGCACCAGTTTCGAGGTTCGTGAAGGGCCAGATGCCTTGGTTGTCGAAACCCAGTGGTCGGCGCTGAACCCCCAGGTGATGCCCTGGCCCTCCACCCGGATCCCCACAGCGAACGAGCAGAGGTCGCCGGCAGGGGCGACCTCTATTCCCTTATGAACCCTCGAATCTGCTCCCGGTACGGCTCCGAGCCAACGGCAACCTGACCCCATAGCTCGCCGCCTCTAGTGCCCGTGCTGGCGAATCGATGTTCACTCGAGGGACGCGTTCGGCGGTACATCGTTCCGACGCCAGAACTCCCACCAGCATGGCTGACCCCATGGTGATCATCGGCATCGTCTGGGCGTCAACGGCGAAGCTGCCCGCGCCTACCCACCGAGTAGCCGCACGCCTAGCGGCCGCGGGCCAGCCGTGTCATCTTGGCCGTCTCCCTAAGCGCCATACATGCCAGCGGCATCGTAGAAGGGTGATGCAGGCAAAGGGTGAGGTCGTGCAGCTTCACGAGGCCGCGGGTCGCCCCCGCGACTTCAGGACGCTCTACGAGGACGAGCACCGGAGTCTCTTCCAGACGCTCTACTTCGTCACCGGGGATCGTCACGACGCCGCCGACCTCATGCACGAAGCGTTCCTGAAGCTGTGGGAGCGCTGGGACTCGATCGGCGAGATCCGTGACGTGCACGCCTACCTGTTCAAGGTGGCGTTGAACGGCGGCCGGATGCGGGCGCGCACCGCCCGGCGTGCCGCGGCTCGTCGGATCCCGCTCGGGGTCGTTCGCGACCCCTTCGACGAGGTGGAGCTGCGCGAAGACGTTCGCCAGATGCTCCTCGAGCTGACTCCCAGGCAACGTGCGGCCCTGCTCCTGCTCGACCTATACGACTACGGCTCCGAAGAGGCCGCACGGATCATGGGCATCCGTCCATCGACCGTTCGCGCGCTCGCAACGCAAGGCAGAGCCGTGCTTCGCATGTCAGGAGGCCCGCATGGCTGACCTGAGGGAGGTCTTCGAGATGGTCAAGCAGCAAACAGAGCCAGACACCGACTCGTGGTCGGAGCAGGAACGACGCCTCCGTCGCTCGGGACGCAACCGGAAGATCGGCGCGTTCGCGTTGGCCGCGGCACTCGCGGTGGGCGCGATCGTGTTCGTCGTGAACGCCCGGAACGACAAGGGAGCCCTCACGCCCGCCACCGAGCCGGTCCCCGTCGCTCCCGAGCCGGTGGTGGAGGGGTTCGCGATGTACGACCTCGACACGGGCGCGCTCTCCGGTACGGGGATCGTGGCGGACTCCCCGGGTGTCGACGTGTCCTCCGACGGGACCAAGATGGCCTACGCCGACGGCGCCGTGGTTCATGTCGCAAACATCGACGGCTCGAACGATCAGGCGTTCGATCGCACGGACAGGGCCGGCGATGCGACTGCGCCTCGCTGGTCGCCGGACGGCACGAAGCTCGTCTACCAAAGCAGGACCGGCTCCGACATCGGGAACCTCTACGTCCTCGAGGTGACAACAGGCCAGATCGAGCGGATCACCGACCTCGAGCCCATGAAGGCAGGGCTCTGGTGGATGGGTCCGACGTTCTCCGCCGACGGTCAGACCGTGTACTTCACGATGGCGCGCGGGAGCAGCGGCCCGGGCGACCCCCAGGTCTGGTGGGACATCTGGTCGGTCCCCGCGACGGGGGGTGAACCCACGCTCGACCACCGCAACGCGGCCGCTGTCGACGCCTCTCCGACCGGGGATGCGATCGCCTACATCGAGGCCCGGAGTGTCGACGGCGAGTTCACGCTCGGCGACCTGTTCGTGGCCCGACCGGACGGCAGCGACGCGCAGAAGGTCGCGGATCCTCAGGCGGAGTCCGCGAGGTGGTCACCGGACGGATCCCAACTCGCCTACGACGGGGGTGACGGGATCTACGTCATGGACGTCGAGACCGGCGAGACCCAGCGCTACTCGGACGCGGTTGGGTGGCCCGAGTGGATCGACGAGGACACCTTGATGATCGAACTCGGCTGACGTCTGAACGTCGAGCCGGTCACGCCCGCTCGGTTGAAGGGTCTGGCCGAGCGGGCGAGCCGGCCATCCGAATCCAGATCCATCGGATCGAGCCCAGACCTTCTACCAGGCCGAGGCTCTGACGCTGTTCCGGCGGCTCGGGCTCGTGACCGGGAACCGCGCCAAGGCGGAGCTGATGCAGGACGCGTTCCTAGGAGGGGTGACC
>JBGGNG010000142.1:0-14781 GCA_041287635.1 Actinomycetota bacterium
AGATCCCGACGGTGGTGGACACGACGCTCGCGCCCGAGGGCATCCACACGGTCTCGATGTTCACGCAATGGTGCCCGGCGGAGTGGGCCGACGACGAGGACGACCACACCGAGGAGCTCGAGGCCTACGCCGATCGCCTGATCGACCACATGGACGAGGTCGCGCCCGGCTTCCGCGACAGCGTGCTCGCTCGCCAGATCCTCGGCCCGAAGCAGATGCAGGAAGGGTGGGATCTGATCGGCGGGAACATCTTCCACGGAGAGCTCACCGTGGATCAGCTGTTCCACATGCGGCCTGCGGTCGGGTACGCCGACTACCGATCGCCGATCGACGGCCTCTATCAGGCGTCGAGCGCCACGCACGCCGGTGGCGGCGTGACCGGCCTGCCCGGCCATCACTGCGTGCGCGAGATCCTGCGCGACAAGAAGAGGAAGATGCCTCGCTAGGTTTGCCCTGCCGGTGCCCGACCGGCGAGGGAGGGCAGGCGTGAGCGGAGGGGATCGTCCGTCGACGCTCGGCCCTGGGCCGAGTCGCACGTCCTGGCTGCCGGGACTCGAAACGCTGCGGAGCTACCGGCTCGAGTGGCTGCGCTCCGACCTCGTCGCCGGGGTGGTGCTCGCGGCCTTCCTCGTGCCGGTGGGCATGGGCTACGCCGAGGCCGCGGGGCTGCCTGCGATCACGGGCCTGTACGCCACGATCGTGCCGCTCGTGGCGTACGCCGTGTTCGGACCCTCCCGCGTGCTCGTGCTCGGTCCCGATTCGTCCCTGGCGCCGGTGATCGCGGCCGTCGTCGTCGGCGTGTCGGTCGGCTCCTCGACCACGCCGATCGAGGTCGCCGGCGCTCTGGCGGTGATCACGGGCCTCGTGGTCGCGGCCACCGGGTTGTTCCGGCTCGGGTTCGTGACCGAGCTCCTGTCGCGACCGACCCGCCTCGGCTACCTGACCGGCATCGCGCTCACGATCGTCGTGGGCCAGATCCCGAAGATGCTGGGGTTCTCCATCGACGCCGACGATCTGCTGGATCAGGTCGAGGCGATCGCCGACGCGATCGGCAGCGGGGCGGTCGATCCGGTCACCGCGGCGGTCGGGGCGTCGGCGCTCATCGTGATCGCCGTGCTCGGCCGGTGGTCCCCGCGCCTCCCGGCGACCCTGATCGTGGTCGTGGGTGGCATCGCCGCGGTGGGGCTGCTCGATCTCTCGGTCGATACGGTCGGGGTCCTGCCCGAGGGGCTCCCGTCGTTCGTCTTGCCCAGGGTGCCGAGTGACGTGCTCCCCGAGCTGATCACGGCGGCGTTCGCGATCGCCCTGGTGGCGACCGCCGATACGAGTGTGCTCTCGCAGTCACTCGCCTCGCAACGCAAGGAAGAGGTCGACCCCGATCGTGAGCTCGTCGCGTTGGGCGTCGCGAACCTCGCCACCGGGCTGTTCCAGGGGTTCCCGATCTCGAGCAGCGCGTCGCGCACGCCGGTCGCGATCGCGGCGGGCGCCCGGTCGCAGCTGACGCCGCTGGTGGGTGCGATCGCCGTCGCGCTCATGCTCGTCGTGGCGCCGGCGCTGCTCCGCGACCTTCCGCAGGCGGTGCTCGGCGCCGTGGTCGTCGCGGCCGCCGCGCGCCTCGTCGACGTAGCGGAGATCCGCCGGCTCTGGAACATGCGGCGCACCGAGTTCGCCCTCTGGGCGGCCGCGTTCCTCGGCGTCGCGGTGCTCGGCGTGCTGCCAGGCGTCTTCGTGGCGATCGTGTTGTCCCTGGTCGACTTCGTCCGCCGGGCGTGGCGGCCCCACGACGCCACCCTCGTCCGCGTCGACGAGCTGAAGGGCTACCACGATCTCGAGCGCCACCCCGAAGGGCGGACGATCCCCGGGCTGCTGCTCTACCGCTTCGACGCGCCTCTGTTCTTCGCGAACGCGTCGTTCTTCCGCCGGGAGGTGCGGGTGCACATCGAGGCGGCCGAGGAGCCAGTGCGCTGGGTCGTCGTCGCCGCGGAGCCGATCACCGACATCGACACCACAGCCGCCGACATGCTCGGCGAGGTGATGGACGAACTCGAGGTCGCCGGCATCACGCTGGCGTTCGCGGAGATGAAGGGGCCGGTGAAGGATCGCCTCAAGGCGTACGGCCTCTACGAACGCCTCGGCGACGAGCGCTTCTTCCCGACGATCGGCACGGCGGTCGACGGGTACGTGCAGACGTCGGGTGTCGGATGGGTCGACTGGGAAGAACGTCCCTCCGCCACCTAGGCCCAACGGCCGATGCGGGAAGAACCGCCGAAGGTCCTATGCGGAACCACCCCCCCGCTACCCGAAAACAGGTAACGAAGCGTCCCCGAACCTCGGGAGGGGTGAGAGTCATGCGACAGTGGGAATTGATCGGTATCACGGACACGGTGCCGACCCCGCAGGCACCACCGCCTCCGCGCTCGCGGTTCGCGAACGCGGAGACGATCGGGGCGGCTGCGGAGGGGCGTCCCGTGTTCTTCTGGAGCACCGACACCGCGCTGCGTGTGCGCACGGTGACCGGTGCGGCGTCAGAGGTGGTCGGGTTGTCTCGCTCGAAGGTCGAGGGCCGTGACGTGATCGCGATCTTCGGCATGGAAGGTCCGAACCTGGACCTGCTCGACGCGCACGTGGCAGCCCTGAACGGCGAGACCGCGGAGTTCACGCTCGAGGGAGCGAGAGCCTCGGTCCGATGCCAGGTCGCGCCGACGCACGACGCGCTCGACCGGGTGATCGGCACCTTCTGCCTGGCGATCAAGGTGGAGCGGGTGGACCTGCGCGAGGTTCCCGAGCCCGCCGCGGTCGCGTAATCGACGAACGTCTCCGGCGTCCGACCGCCCGTCCGACGCCGGGGTCGAAACCGGGATCGGCCTGCCTGCCGCGTCAGTCCCGGAACGACGCCACGGCCCCGAGGATCCTCTCCGTCTCCTCGGGGCCGTGCGTCGTGCTCAAGGTCCACAGCTCGTAGCCGGACGGTGGCAGCGCGACGCCGTTGGCCAGCATGTGGTGGAAGAACCGCCCGTAGCGTTCGTGGTCGGCCGCTCGCGCCCCGTCGAAGTTCCGCACGGGTGACGCGGTGAAGAAGACGCTGAACAACGAGCCCGCCCGGTTGACCGTCACCGGGATGCCGGCCGCCGCGAGGGCGGTCTCGATGCCGCGCGTGAGCACGTCGGCGGTGGCCTCGAGCCGTGGGTACGGGTCCTCGAGACGCGCGAGGTCGAGCGTGGCGATGCCCGCGGCGACCGCCACCGGATTCCCGCTGAGGGTCCCCGCCTGGTAGACCGGACCGTCCGGGGCGAGGTGCGCCATCAGGTCGGCGCGTCCTCCGAATGCCGCGCACGGGAACCCCCCGCCCATCACCTTGCCGAGCGCGGTGAGATCGGGCGTGACGCCGTAGCGCGACTGGGCGCCGCCGTAGGCGATGCGGAATCCGGTGATCACCTCGTCGAACAGCAACAGGGCTCCGTGCTCGTCACAGATCGACCGTAGCCCCTCGAGGAAGCCGGGCTCGGGCGCCACGACGCCCATGTTCGCGGCCACCGGTTCGACGGCGACGACCGCCACGTCGCTTCCTCGCTCCGCGAAGAGCGCCCGCACGGCGTCGAGGTCGTTGAACGGGACGGTGAGCGTGTCGCGGGCGGCGCCCTCGGTCACCCCGGGCGACGACGGGATCCCGAGCGTCGCGAGTCCGCTGCCGGCACCCTTGGCGAGCAGCGAGTCGGAATGCCCGTGGTAGCACCCCTCGAACTTCACGAGCAGGTCTCGCCCCGTCGAGCCGCGCGCGAGTCGGATCGCGCTCATCGCGGCTTCCGTGCCGCTGTTCACGAGCCGGACCCGGTCGATGCTGGGCACCGCCTCGACGATGCGCTCGGCCAACTCGACCTCGCCCGGCGTCGGCGCCCCGAAGGAGGTGCCACGAGCCGCCGCTGCGCTGGCCGCCTCGACGATCTCGGCGCGGGCGTGGCCGAACAACAGCGCACCCCACGACTGCACGAGGTCGACGTAGCGGTTCCCGTCGACGTCGACGATCTCCGCGCCCGCTCCGCGATCGATGAACACCGGCGTGCCGCCGACCGACCCGAACGCTCGCACGGGGGAGTCGACCCCGCCGGGGATCACGGTTCGGGCACGGTCGAACAGTTCCTCGGAACCGCTCATGCCCCGTCACGAAGCCACGTCGCGGCGTCCTTCGCGTGGTAGGTGAGGATCATGTCGGCGCCCGCCCGGCGGATCGACATCAAGATCTCGAGCACGGTGCGCCGCTCATCGAGCCAGCCGTTCGCGGTGGCCGCCTTGACCATCGCGTACTCGCCGCTCACGTGGTAGGCGGCCACCGGGAAGCCGGTCTCGCGCTTCGCGCGATGCACGACGTCGAGGTAGGGCAGCGCCGGCTTCACCATCACGATGTCGGCGCCTTCGTCGATGTCGGTCCTGATCTCGCGGAGTGCCTCGTCGGCGTTGGCCGGGTCCTGCTGGTAGCCGGTGCGATCGCCGAAGCGAGGCGCCCCTTCGGCCGCCTCGCGGAACGGCCCGTACAGGGCGCTCGCGAACTTCGCCGCGTAGGCCATGATCACGATGTCGTCGCGGCCGTCTTCGTCCAGCGCCTCGCGGATCGTGCCGACCTGGCCGTCCATCATGCCGCTCGGCCCGATCACATGCGCCCCGGCGTCGGCCTGGGCACGGGCGACGCGCCGGTAGCGCTCGAGGGTGGCGTCGTTGTCGACCTCGTTCGCGTCGTTCAGCACGCCGCAGTGCCCGTGATCGGTGTACTCGTCGAGGCAGAGGTCGCTCATCACGACCGCGTTGTCACCGAACTCCTCGCGCAGCGCCGCGATCGCCCGCTGGCCGATGCCGTCGGGGTGCCATGCCTGCGATCCCTCGGCGTCCTTCTCGGCCGGGACCCCGAAGAGCATGAAGGCGCGGACGCCGGTCTCCGCCGTCGCGACAGCCTCCTTGCGCAACGACTCGAGGGTGTGCTGGTACTGCCCGGGCATCGATGCGATCGCGACCGGCTCGTCGATGCCTTCCTTGCAGAACATCGGCACGATGAGATCGTCGGCGTGCAGCCGCGTCTCACGGACGAGGGCTCGGAGCGCGGGCGTGCGTCGCAGCCGCCGCGGCCGGTGCTCGGGGAAGCTCATGGCGCCAGGGTACCGGCGGCGCGCTCGCTCACGCCACCGTGGATCATCGGGCCAGAGCCCGCACGACCGCCGCGGCGACGCCTTCCATCGTGTGGGGCCTCGCCACCGCATGCACGACGAGGCCGTGCGTGCGCGCCTCCCTCGCGGTGACCGGGCCGATGCACACGACCTTCGGGCTTCCCTTGACGACCCCGAGCGCGCCGACGAAGCCTCGCACGGTCGAGGCGCTCGTGAACGTCACCGCGTCGACGTCGCCGCGGCGCAGCACCTCCCGAGCCTCCGCGGGTAGCGAGCGAGGGAAGCGGGTGCGGTACGCGTCGACACGGGTGGGGGTCCAACCCTTCCGGGCGAGCGCGTCCTCGAGGCCGGGTGGCGCGATGTCGGCCCGGGCGCAGAGCACCCGGCCGCCGCCGCGCGGGAACGACCGCGCGAGCCCGGTCGTGGTGAACGTCGGAGGGACCAGGTCGGGGTCGCGCCGGGCCCATCGTCGGAACGCCGCCGCCGTGCCGTCACCGATCGCCGCCACCTCGGTGTCTCCGATCGCGCGAGGTCCCGGCAGCCTCGAGGCCAGCATGTCGACGGTGGCGCGACTGGTCAGGGTGAGCCACACGAAGTCCCCGCGCTGGAGCTCGTGCAGCGCCCTGGTCAGGGCGGCCGACCGCGCCGCCACGATCTCGATCGCCGGCGCCACGATCGCACGAGCACCCAGTCGCCTCAGGAGGGTGACGAGCGCTGCCGACTGGTCGGCCGGCCTCGTGACGAGCACCGTGCGTCCTGCGAGTGGACGAGGCGGCCGGTCACCGCGTCGACCGGCTCCCGATCCCGTCACCCGGTCTCGACCTCGGCGAGGATGCGCTCTGCCCCCTGCGCGATCAGGTCCTTCGCCGCGTCGGCCGCGACGTCCTCGGGCGTGGCACCCTCGGTCTCGACGCGGAGCACGGTGGTGCCATCGGCCGTCGCGATCACCGCCGTCAGCGAGACCGCCTCCATGCCCACGGTCGCGTGGGCCCCGAGCGGCAGCGCGCAGCCGCCACCGAGTCGCCACATCAGCGACCGCTCGGCGTCGAGGGCCCGATGGCTCGCGGCGTGATCGATCGGCGCCACCGCGGCGATCGTGTCGTCGTCGTCGTCCCGTGCCTGCACGGCGAGGCAGCCCTGGCCCGGCGCTGGCACCATCATCGCGAGCGGCAACGCCCGGGCATGCTCGGGAGCAAGCCCCAGGCGCGAGAGCCCGGCCGCCGCCAGCACCGCGGCGTCGACCTCGCCCTCCTCGAGCTTGCGCAGCCGCGTCTCGACGTTGCCGCGGAGGTCGACGACCTCGAGGCCCGGGAAAGCCGCCAGCAGCTGGGCGCGTCGACGCACGCTCGACGTACCGATGAGGGCCCCTCCTCGGAGCTCACCCGGTCCCTTGCAGATCAAAACGTCGGACGGGTCCTCCCGCTCGGGCACCGCGGCGATCGTGAAGCCCTCGTCCTCCTCGGCCGGCAGGTCCTTCGCCGAGTGCACGGCCAGGTCGATCTCACCGGACTCCAAGGCATCGAGGATCGTGTCGATCCAGAGCCCCTTGAGCCCCTGCGGCGAGGAGTCGGCCCGAGCACCCTCGTCGCCGGAGGTGCTCATCGGCACGATGTCGGCGATCACCCCGGTCGCCTCGAGCCGGATCCTGATCTCCTCCGCCTGCGCGAGCGCCAGCGGCGAGCGACGGGTACCGATGCGCAGGGCGCTCACGAGGTGGCGTCGGGGTCGACGCCGAGGAGCTCGGCGAGCACCCGGGCGTGGATCCCGTCCGTGCCCGGCTCGGAACGCTCCTTCAATGCGACGATCGGGTCGTGCAGCAGCTTGGCGGCGATGCCTCGTGCGAGCGCCTCGACGGCCTCTCGCTCGTCGGGTGTGAGCTCGGCGAGCCTTGCTCCGAACCGATCCATCTCAGCTCGGACGACGTCGTCGCCTCGCCGCCGCATCGCGCGGATCAGGGGTGCGAGCTCGTCGCCTCGCCGGCGTACCACGTAGCGGCGCACCTCGTCGGCCACGATGCCGTGCGCTCGCTCGATGTCGCCCGCCGTCTCGGCGTCGTGCTCGGCGAGGCGCTCGCGCAGCGAGACGATGTCGATCACGCGGGTCCCCTCGACGTAGGCTGTCTCGGGTTCCACGTCGCGAGGCACCGCGAGGTCGAGGAGCACGAGGGGCCGACCACCACGGTCCGCCATCGCGTCGGCCACGACCGAGCGCCGGATCACCGTGCCCGCGGCGCCGGTGGCACTCACGACGAGGTCGGCATGCCGCATCGCGTCGGGGAGCACGTCGAGGTCGCCGTGCTCGGCGTTCGTCCGCTCGGCCAGCGCCCTCGCATGCTCGAGGGAACGGTTCAGGATGCGCACCGGCCCCACGCCGCGCTGGCGCAGGTGCTTCACGGCCAGGGCGGCCATCGTGCCCGCTCCGACGACGACCACGTCGCGCCCGCCCAACCCGCCCGCCGCGTCCTCGGCGAGGTCGGCGCCGAGCGCCACGAACGCATCGGGCGCCGTGCCGAGCGACGTCTCCTGGCGCACCCGGCGGCCGGCGCGTGCTGCCGAGTGGAAGAGCCCGGTCAGCGGCGGGGCGGCTGCGCCTTCGCCCTCGGCTCGTCGCAGCGCCTCGCGCACCTGTGCGTAGATCTGCGTCTCTCCCAGGACCATCGAGTCGAGCCCGCTCGCGACGGCGAACAGATGGTCGGCTGCGTCCCGCTCCCACTGGGCGTACATCGGGTCGGCGAGTTCCTCTGCGGCGACGCCCCGCGTCTCCGTGAGCAGGCGCTTCAAGGCCATGAACCCGGCGTGGTAGCTGGCGACCTCACCGTAGACCTCGACCCGGTTGCAGGTCGACAGGATCACCGCGCCGACGACACCGTCGAGATCGGTGGCGACGCGGTACGCCTTCGAGAGGTCGTCGTCGGTGAACGCGAGCCGCTCCAGCAGCTCGATCGGTGCGCGACGGAAGGAGACCCCGAGGGTGAGGATGGCCATGGCAGGTAGGCCAGGAATCGTATCGCCGCAGCTCGTGGCGTGTCTCCCCATGCGGACGGGGTGAAGTGGGGCGCCCGGTAGGATGCGGCCCACGATGACGACCCGTGCACGGGACCTCGGTATCTCGATCGGCACCGGCACACTCGGGCCGCTGAATGCGATCACCGACGTGCCGGGTGTGCGCGTCGGCCATCGCACGGTCGTGCGGGGCGCCGGCGGCGATCCTCATGCGGTGCGCACGGGGGTGACGGCGTTGTTCCCCCACGAGGCACACCCGTGGCGCGAGTGGGTCTACGCGGGGGTGGACATCCTCAACGGGTACGGCGAGCTGATCGGCGTGAACCAATTGCGCGAGTGGGGCGTGCTGATGAGCCCGATCGTGCTGACCTCGTCGCTGCAGATCGGCAAGGCGTACGACGCGACGGTCCGCTGGATCGCCGGTCGGGACCCGGTCGGCGCCGAGGAGGTCATGCCCGTGGTCTCCGAGTGCGACGACTCCTGGCTCTCCGACGTGCTCTCGTTCCCATTGGCCGACGACGACGTCGCTGCCGCCCTCGACGCAGCGGCCGCCGGCTCCGTCGAGGAGGGCAACGTCGGCGCCGGCGCCGGCATGCAGTGCTTCGACTTCAAGGGGGGCATCGGCACGGCGTCGCGTGTGCTCGGCGACGACGAGGGAGGGTTCACGATAGGCGCCCTCGTGCTCACGAACTACGGCAGTCGCGAGCATCTGCGGATCGACGGCGTGCCGGTCGGACGGGAACTGACCGACCTGATGCCGCGCGAGCACCACGAGGGATCGTGCGTGGTCGTGGTCGCCACCGATGCGCCCCTGCTGCCGCACCAGCTCACCCGCATCGCCCGCCGGGCCGGCCTCGGGCTCGCCGCGACCGGCTCACACGCCTCGAACGGCAGCGGCGAGCAGATGATGGCCTTCTCCACGTCGAACCGCCTCGATGCGAGCGAGGCGATCCGCGACGTGCGTGCCGTGGTCGATGGGCCGGTGCGGCACACCTACGCGCTCTCGGCGTTGTTCCGCGCCACGGTCGAGGCGACGGAGGAAGCGGTCCTGAACGCGCTGGTCGCCGCCGAAGACTCGGTCGGGCGCGACGGTCACACGTACTTCGCCATGCCGGTCGACCGCGTGCTCGAGTCGCTCGATCGCGCTGGCCGCCTCTCCCACTGAACCGCGACGTTCAGCGTTCATCCCGGAACCGCAGCGGGTCGTACGGCGTGGCGTCGAACGGTGGCGGTTCGCCGGCGAGCTGCGCGGCGACGAGCTGCGCGGTCCCGGCGCCGAGGATCACACCCTCGGAACCGTGGCCCGTCGCGAGGTGCAGCCCCTCTCGGACCGAGCCCACGAGCGGCCGCTCGTCGGGCGTCAGCGGCCTGAGCCCCCACCAGGACGACTGTACGCGCGCCTCGGCGACCTCGGGTACGAGCTCGATCGCGGCCTCGAGCACCCGGGCGACGATCCGCTCCTCGGGAGGCTCGGGGGTCAGCCAGATCTGTCGGGTCGACCCGATCACGATCGTGCGGCCGTCGCGATGGGGATGCAGGAGGGCCCCGATCTCGCTACGGGGTTCCCCTTCGGAGACGACGTCGGCGGCCGTCGGCCAGAGAGGAAGGGCGTCGTCGTGAAGGGCCGTGTGCGGCCCCACGGCCTCGACGAGATGTGTGAGCAGGTGAGGCTGGCGAGGCGCCACGCGCACGAGCCATCCGCGCGCGCCCACGATCGGCAGGTGCACGCCCACCTGCTCGAGGAGCGGTGAGCTCCATGGACCGGCCGCCACGATCGTCGTGCCGGCCTGCACCACGCCGTCGTCCGTGACGACCCCGATGACGGCCTCGTCGCGGACCGCGAGTCCGCGAGCGTTCACGTGGTGGCGGATCTCGGCACCCCGCTCGGCGGCCGAGCGCGCGAGGGCCACCGTGAGGGCCCCGGGATCGAGCCGGTGCCCAGCGTGCACGAGCCAGGCGCCGGCCACGTTGCGGGTCACGCCAGGCTCGTCGTCGCGGATGTCGCCCGGGCCCGAGATGTCGTCGACGGCGAAGCCGTGACGCTCGGCCCGGGCGACGGCCTCATGAGCAGCGCGCACATCGCGGGCGTTCATCGCGACCAGCACCGTGCCCACCGGATGGACGTCGAGGCGCACATCGAGGGGCGACTCCGCGGCCACACCTCGGTACACCTCGAGGCTCGCCCGGGCCATCGGCACGTTCGCGTCGTCTTCGGGCAGCACCCACAACCCCTGGTTGCGGCCCGACGCGTGCGCCGCGAGGTGGTCGCGTTCCAGCAGGGTCACCGATGCGCCTCGCGAGGTGAGCTCGAACGCGCACGCGGCGCCGATCACCCCGCCTCCCACGATGACCACGTCGGGCATGCCGCGCAGCCTACCCGTGGCCCGCGCGACCACGCCGGTAGAATCGTCGGCGGAGACGTGCCTGAGTGGCCGAAAGGAGCCGCCTGCTAAGCGGTTAACCCTCTAACAGGGGTTCGTGAGTTCGAATCTCACCGTCTCCGCCCGGCCGTCCTCCTTGCGCTGCAACGAGGTCCGAGAGCAGACCGGTGGTTCGTGCCGTCGTCCTCGATCTCCGACACGCCTGTCCCACTGTTGATCCTTGTTGAGCATGACTTGAGCCTGCTCCGCTCCGCCTCCGAGAGGTGGCGTCGACGCTCCTCGCCTCGGACTTCCTGCGAGCGCGAAGGAGGCTTGGAATGAGGTCACGGCGGATCCGTCCTCTGGTGATAGCGGCGGCGGTCGTCGTGGTGGCAACCGGGTGCACCGGCGGAGGTGGAATCGCGACTCAGAGCGACGAGGCGAGCGAGCCCGCGGCGAGCGAGCCTCAGGAGGCCACGGTCGTTGCGGTCGACTTCTCGTATCCGGAGGCCCCCGCGCAGCTCGCGGGTGGCGTGATCGACGTTCGGTTCGAGAACCGGGGGACGGTCGGCCACGAGCTTGCCTTCGCCGGGATCGGCGACGCGTCGATCCAGCGATGGGTAGAGGACCTTGGGGACAACGCCCTGAGCGCCTTCCCGGTCCCGGACTACCTTGACCAAGTCGCCACTCCACCGTTCGTGAGCGTCGAGGCAGGGGGCACGGCTCTGGCCACGATGACGTTGACGCCGGGGCGGTACGTGATGTTCTGCAACGTCCGGGACGTCACCGACGGGCTCGAGGAGGCGCCCCACTACAAGCTCGGCATGGTCCGCGAGCTGATGGTCGTCGGCGGAGACCCGGAGCCGACCCTCCCTGAGGCCGACGGGACGATCGTCGCGGGCGACGACGGTTTCGACGTCGACCTCGAGGCCGGCGATCGGAGCGTGAACTTCATGAACGAAGGCCCCGACCAGATCCACCTCACCGCGATCGAGGCCTTCCCGAGGGGCATGGACGCTGCGGAAGCGGAGCGCGCGTACGAGGCGAAGCTCGCCTCTGGGAGGTGGCCGAAGGGATTCCCTGGGCTCGAGGGGTTCGGGTTCAGCGGGATCTTCAGCGCGGGGCTGGGTGCCAGGCTCGAGTTCGAGGAGGACACGTTCCAGTCCGGCCGCGTCTTCGTCCTCGGGTGCTTCCTCCCGGATCGGGAAGGCGGGAAGCCGCACGTGATCGCGTACGACGAGTACGCGATCGTGACGATCGAGTAACTGCCCCTGGGGTGACTTGTGCGTTCCTTGAGCGAACCGCAAGTGCGCTGAGGGAAATAGTGCGCAACCTATGGTCCAGCACTGGAGTGCCAGGCAAGGGGGAACGGCCATGAGAAGGGTGCTCGTTGGAGTCTTCGTCGCCGCGCTGCTTCTGTCGGATGCGGGATCGTCGCTGGCTTCCGTGGAAGAGATCGGGAGGTGTCGCGACACGTGCGAGGTTGCGGGGAGGGTGCGTAACCCGCGTCAACTCACGGTGGCGATCAGGTCTCCCGCAAGTCTCGATTATAGCGTGGATTGGACCAGCGTCTGCCGCAAGTGGTCCGGTCGCGAGCGCAGAAAGGGCTACTTCGTCAACGAGACGCCGTTGAAGAGACACCTCTCGATGGCCTACTGGCGACCCGACAAGTGCAGGGTGCGCGTTTACGCGGACGTGGTGGAGTCCTTCCCTCCCGCGCGCGCGACTGTGGCCTTGTGGGCGCGAGTCTGAGTCGGACCCGGAAGGGGGGAACGGCCATGAGAAAGGATGCTCGTTGGAGTCTTCGTCGCCCGACGGACGTGCTCGGTTCGCTCCTGGCCACCTACCTCGTCGAGCCGGTCGACAGCTCGCTCGCCCGCCGCCTCACGTCGCCGGACAGCGATCGAGACGCAGGAACTGCTGGCATTCCTCGTCGGTGAGATCCCTGGTGACCTCCCCCCGTGCGATCTCGAGCAAGTCGTCGATGTCGAGTGCCCAGATTCGCACGCCGTCGCCGGTCAAGCCGACCCCGACTGAGGCGAGTGTCCGGCCGTCAGGGCTGAACGAGAGGGCCGTCGCAATGTGCCCACGAAGAATCACCTGTTCACCGGTCGTCGGGTCCAACAGCTCGATCGTTCCGTTCCGAAAGGCTATCGCGATGAGTGAACCATCAGGGGCGATCGCGACGTCCCAGACGGGTGCTGGCGCATTGCCGGCGGGCACTTCGGCAAGGCGAGTCCCGGTTCGAACGTCCCATGTCTCGACGACGTTCCCGTCGAACGTGACGAGACGAGCGCCGGTCCGATCGAACGCGACCTCCCCCAACCCCGTCTCGATCTCTCGGACGACGACGTGTCGTCGCCAATCCCAAATCCGGACGAGTCCGTCCTCTGCGGTACCGCCTCGGACCCTTACTGACGTCGCAAGGTAGCGGCCGTCCGGACTGAACACGGCCGCTCGGACCCCGTCGACGAGATCCTCTTCCTGCAGGACCCCGACCTCCCGCCCGGAGCGATCGAGGATCCTCACCGATCTCGCCCCCGCCCCTAGCGCGAAGACGGTCCCATCCGGGCTCCAGACGGCGCCGAGACTGCCGTGAGGTCTCGTCGCGAAGAGCTGGTCTCCAGTCGCCGTGTCGTACGCGGTGATCCGGCCGGGCCTCACGGTCTTGTCATCGACATAGATCGCCTGGCTGTCGATGACGATCGAGCTCCCGTCCGGGCTTACCGAGATCTCGGGGTACCCAGATCGTGGGAAGAGGGTCGGCCCGGGGAGCCCGATCGTTCGGAGTTTCCGGATGGGATCCAGTTCCCAGATCGCGACCGAGCCCCAGTCATTGGTCACGGCCACGCGGTTCCCATCCGATATGAACTCCGCGTCTCCGAAGACGCGCGGAGCCGGAAGGTTCGCCAACTCGGCGCCACCGGTCAGACCCACATCCCAGGTCTTCGTGGCGGAGCGATCGCTGGCACCGGCCATCACCCGGCTCCCGTCGGGCGAGAACGCCACGCCGCCGATGCTGCCGGCCATCTCCGGCGACGATAGCGACATGACCTCCCTGCCCTCGTGCTCCCCGATCTTCCATACCTGTGCTGCCCCTTCATCACCCCCGGTCACGATGCGCGTTCCATCGGGGCTCCACGCGACCGCCCAGACGAACGACTTCTGACCCCACAGCTCGTGCTGGATCCTCCCCGTTCTCGCCTCCCAAATCTCGATCACGCCGCTCGCTCCGACCGTGGCGATCGATCGTTCGTTCGGACTCCACGCCAATGCGTGGACGAACCTCGGGCCGTCAAGCTTGACGAGCGTGTCACCGCTCGCGATGTCCAAGATCACGACTCCGCCGTCGGTGGCCACCACTGCGATCCTCTGCCCGTCGGAACTGAGGGACGCGTCGACGGTGTCGTAATCGCCGGAGCCTCGCGAGAACATATGGAACGTCCGGATCGTGTGGCCCGTTGCGAGATCGACGACGCGGACGGTTCGGTTGTCCCACACGGCCGCGACCAACGCCCCGTCATCGCTGAAGGAGGGGTCGCGGACCGAGTCGGGACCGGATCCGCTGGTAATGAGCGCTCCAGTCTCGGGATCCCAGACGTTCAATACTCCGTCGTCGCCGGTGGTGGCGAGCATGGAGCCCTCCAGGCTGAACGCGACGTCGGTGATATCGCCATCGTGCCCGCGGAACGGAGGGACAGCGCTCACTCCTGATCCGGCCTCCCGGATGTCGATGATCCCGCTTCCACGGGGCCCCTGGGTGACGAAGACGCCCTTCGCGCTCCACGCCACCGCTCCTCCGACGCCACGAGTCGTCATCACCACCCGTGAGGTCGTGACGGCCTGGTGCAGCGCTTCCTCGGCCTCGGGCAGCACCGATCCGTCGACCGATCTCGTGTGATCGACCGCCTCCATCGCCAGCAGGATGCTGCGCTCGGGATCGGCCTGCAGGTTCGCGACCGCGGCCGCGGCAAGCCCCCTCGCGGTGGCGACCCTCGCCTCCCGGGCGGCTTCGCCGCTCTCGTTGGTCGCGATGATGGTGAGGGAGCCCGCGACCAATGCGGCGACGGCGAAGACGGCCACGAGGGCGCGCAACATCGTGCGGGAACGACGCTCGACGCGTGCCTCCTGTTCACGTCGCTCACGCTCCGCCGCCGATTCACGGTCGCGCTCGGCGACGCTCGCCTTCAGGTACGACCGCTCGCCCCGACCGACGGCGAGCTCGGTGGTGGCGGCCCAGGCCTCGGCCTGTTCGAGTCGCGCCCC
>JBGGNG010000143.1:0-2654 GCA_041287635.1 Actinomycetota bacterium
ATCGGCGGCAAGCAGCTCGTGACGGAGGTGCCGGCCGTCTACATGTGGGTGCTCATCTTCGACGCCCGCGACTACGCGAAGGGGGCGGCGATCGCGACCCTCCTCCTCGCGGGGATCTCCGTCCTGATCATCCCCTACCTCGTCTTCACCGTGCGGGCGGAGCGCCGAGCATGATCGTCCCCGGCGCCGGACGTGGAGAGGTCGCAGCGTGAGCATCGCGACCCCTTCGGCACCGCTCCCGGTCGAGCCGACCTACCGCTGGCGGCGCCTGCGGGCCGTCTTGGTGCGGGCAGGCAAGTACGCGTTGCTCGCGGTCTTGGCTGTCGTCTTCCTGATGCCGGTCTACGTCCTGATCGTGACCAGCTTCAAGGGTCTCGGCGAGATCGACCCGTCGCACGCGTGGAACCTGCCGAGCGGGTGGACGTTCGACGCCTGGCGCGACGCCTACGACCAGCTGTCGCCGAACCTGGCCAACAGCTTCAAGCTGGTGATTCCGGCGACCGTGATCTCGGTCGTGCTCGGCTCCCTCAACGGCTTCGTCTTCGCGAAATGGCGCTTCCCCGGCTCGGACGTCGTCTTCACGCTGTTCCTGTTCGGGATGTTCATCCCCTACCAGGCGGTGATGATCCCGCTCACACAGCTGTACCAGTCGGTCGACTTCCCCACGGGCATCCCGCGGCTCGCGTTCGCGCACATCGTCTACGGCATCCCGATCACGACGCTGATCTTCCGGAGCTACTACGCCACCATTCCCGACGAATTGATGGAAGCCGCTCGCATCGACCGGGCCGGGATGCTGCGCACGTACTGGTCGGTCGTGCTGCCGCTGTCGGCGCCGGCGTTCGTCGTCGCGGCGATCTGGCAGTTCACGTCGATCTGGAACGACTTCCTCTTCGCCGTGTTCCTGATCACGAACCCGGCCGATTGGCCTGTCACCGTTGCGCTCAACAACACGACCGGGTCGCTGGTGACGCCCTTCAACCTGCAGATGTCGGCGGCCCTGCTCGCGTCGCTGCCCACCCTGGTCGTCTACATCCTGCTCGGCCGCTATTTCATGCGGGGCCTGATGGCCGGAGCGCTGAAGGGCTAACGGAGGAGTCATGGCTGAGATCACCCTGGAGCACCTCTACAAGCGGTACCCCAACGGTTTCGAGGCCGTGAAGGATCTCTCGCTCGAGATCGCCGAGGCCGAGCTGCTCGTCCTGGTCGGCCCCTCCGGTTGCGGAAAGACGACCGCGCTGCGGATGATCGCCGGGCTCGAGGGGATCAGCTCAGGCGACCTCTACATCGGCGGGCGGCGGGTGAACAACGTGCTCGAGAAGGACCGCGACATCGCGATGGTGTTCCAGAACTACGCCCTCTACCCCCACATGACCGTGGCGCAGAACATCGCCTTCAGCCTCAAGCTGGCGAGGACGCCGAAGGACGAGCTCAAGCGGCGTGTGCGCGAGACGGCGCAGCTGCTCGGGCTGGAGGAGCTGCTCGACCGCCGGCCGAAGCAGCTGAGCGGCGGGCAACGCCAGCGGGTCGCCATGGGGAGGGCGATCGTTCGGCAGCCGCAGGCCTTCCTGATGGACGAGCCGCTCTCGAACCTCGATGCCCAGCTGCGCGTGCACATGCGCGGAGAGATCGAGGAATTGCAGAAGCAGCTCGGGGTGACGACCGTCTACGTCACGCACGACCAGATCGAGGCCATGACGATGGGAGACCGGGTGGCAGTGCTGCGCTCGGGCGAGCTGCAGCAGGTTGACACACCCACCAACGTCTACGACCGGCCGGTGAACCTCTTCGTCGCTGGTTTCATGGGATCGCCGCCGATGAATCTCGCCCGCGCGACGATCGCACGCGAGAACGGGGACACGCTGGTGCGCCTCGGCGGCGAGACGATCCCGCTGCAAGCGGAGTGGGCCAAGGAGCGCACGCTCGACGAATGGGTCGGCCGCTCGGTCATCGTGGGCATTCGCCCCGAGGACTTGAAGGGGCAGCGGGACGAGGACGGCTCGCCTCATTACGTGACGTTGGCTGCCACGATCGACCGTGTTGAGGCGCTCGGGGCAAGCCTCTTGGGGTTCTTCACGGTCGACGCCGAGCCACCCGGGACGGCTGCGGTCGCGGAGGCAACCGGCGGGGGCCTCGACGAAGTAGCCCTGATCACACGCTCGGGCACGCCCTTCTGCGCGACCTTCGAGCCGCGGGCTGCGATCCGCGCGGGCGACCGCGTCGACGTGAGTCTCGACGTACGCCGCTTGCACTTCTTCGACCCGGAGACGGAAAAGGCGATTCGCGCTTGACGGTCGGTGCGCTCCGCCTCGGTCTGCTCTCGACCGCCAGGATCAACCGGCAGCTCCTCGGGGCCCGGTCGGCACGGGTCGACATCGTCGCCGTCGCAAGTCGCGACAGGCAGCGCGCGGGGGCGTACGCGCGCGAGCACGGGCTCGCCCACGCATACGGCTCGTATGACTCGCTGCTCAGCGATCCGGAGGTCGACGCCGTCTACGTGTCTCTGCCGAACGCGCTTCACCACGAGTGGACGATGCGCGCGCTCGCCGAGGGGAAGCACGTCCTCTGCGAAAAGCCGTATTCGCGGCGCCCCATGGAGGTGGAGGAGGCATTCGCCGTCGCCGAGCGCGACGGGCTCGTGCTCATGGAGGCGT
>JBGGNG010000144.1:0-23360 GCA_041287635.1 Actinomycetota bacterium
AGGAGCTCAGAGCAGGGGCGGCGGCGTTCCTGAAGCGGGACGACCGCCCCGACGGTGTCTTCTGCCTGTACGACCGGCAGGCCGTGGAGCTGATCGCGGCCGCGAACGAGGCAGGCGTGGACGTCCCCGGCGACCTGCTCGTGGCGACGATCGCGGAGGTAGGTCTCGCCGCCTCGGCGCACCCCGCGCTCACGACCCTCGAGCTCAACCAGGACCGGCTGGGCGAGGTCGCGGCGACGCTGTTGGTCGACGTGCTCGAGGGGCGACCGGTCGTCTCGGTCCGCGACGTCCCGACGTCGATCTCGGTGCGGAGGTCGACGACGCGGTAGGGGCTGGCTACGACGCCCGCTGCTGCACGACGTCGGGCCGGACGTTGTCGATGCCCGGGAAGATGCCGGCGACGTCGCCGGCGCTCGCGCCGCAGCGCTTCTCCAGCACCGAGGCCAGCAGGTTTCGATAGTCGGTCGTCGCGTCGAGGTCGCCATCGACGACGTCTGACTGCGCGATCCCCGGCCAGTCGCCGTGCACCTGCCCGCCCTTCACACCGTCGCCCATCAGGAAGACGGCCTGCCCGAACCCGTGGTCGGTGCCGCCGGAGCCGTTCTCTTCGATCCGCCGACCGAACTCGGTGAGCGTGATCAGCGTGACGTCGCCCATCCCGTTCCCGAGGTCGGTCGCGAACGCGGCGAGGGCCGACGAGAACTCCCCGAGGTGGTCGACCATCCAGCCGCCCGCGACGTCGCCCTGGCCGGCGTGCATGTCCCAGTCGCCGTAGTCCACCGCGGCCACCTGGAGTCCCACGTCGGCCTTGATCAGCTGCGCCACGTCGCGCAAGGCGTTGCCGAGGTTGGAGTCCGGATAGGCGGCCCCGTTGGCAGGCGTGTAGCCGGCATCGCGCAGTTGCGACGCGGTCGACAGGGCGTCGAGCGCGGTGAACGCCGGCGCCGCGATCACCGGGGGGGCGCCGTCGTGCACGCCGCGCAGGGCTGCGTCCCACAGTGCCTCCTGCTCCGCATCCCAGGCACCGGAGAGGTCGAACCCTTCGATGTTCCACATCGCGAGCTCGGGAGCGGGGCCGAGGAACGCCGAGGCGGCGCTGTTCGAGCCGAGCTGTGTCGCCTCGAACGGGGAGCCTGTCTCGCGCAACCCCAACACGCGATCGAGCCATCCCGTGCGCACCGACGTGCCCGGCGCCGCGCGCTCCATCTCCTCCATGGCCGAGAAGTGGGAACGGTTCGGCTGGGCCATGCCGACCGCGTTCACGATGCCGAGCGAGCCGGCGTCGTAGAACGGCTTCAGGGGGGCCATGGCGGGGTGCATGCCGAAGTTCGCGTCGAGCGGAAGCAGCTGGTTCTGTGGCACCGCGATGTTCGGGCGATGGGTCACGTAGTGGTCGTACTGGGCCGCCGCGGCCGGGACGACCGCCTGCAGGCTGTCCATGCCGCCACGGAGCGAGAGCACGACGAGCACGTCGCCGACGTAGGGCGTCGCGCCGAAGGCGAGTCGCGTGAACATCCCCTCGCTCGCGAGGCCGGCGACGATGCCGGTCGCGCCCGCCGCCTTCAGGAAGGAGCGGCGCGAGATCTCTGGTTGCGCGGGGCAACCGCACGGTTGGGCGAGCGGCGTGACGTCGAGCGTGGTGATGCGTTCCTGTGGCATGTCGATCACCGGATCCCGTGGCTGGGCGTGTCGAGGATCAGCGCCACCAGGTACGGCAGGCGCCAGCCCACGGCCGCGTCGTCTTCGTCGAGTGGGGTGGCCGCGGCGACGCCGAGGAACGCGAGGACGGCGTCTCGCTGCGCGGCCGGGAGCGTGCGGAACACGAGGCGCTTGGCCAGGGCGTCCACGAGCGCGCCATGGGTCTTCGGAAGCGTGGCCGGCAGCACGTTCTTCTGGATGTTGGGCACCTTCAGGTGGTTGGCCGGCCACCACCCGGCCGCGAGGCCGACGTGCATGTTCCATCGGCTGAGGGTGAGGCCCGCCGAACGCCAGGGATCGCCGGTGTCCGGGTAGCCGTCCGGCGGCACCCATCCCATCGGCAGGTGCCCGAGGCCCTCGGTCATCCAGTAGAGACCCTGCTGCCCGTCGACGCCCTCGGGATCGGGGCGGATGTTCAGGATGCGCAGGGTTGCCGCGACGTCTTCGAAGGGGCGGCGCACCTTCTCGCCCACCGAGGAGTCGAACGCCTTGGAGCGGAACAGCTTCTCGAGCACCGGCACGATCGCCGTGTCGTGGTCGAGGTAGGTCTCGGCGAGCGCGTCGACGAGCGACTGCGGCGGGTCGTCGGAGACGAAGCGATAGCAGAGCTTGCGAGCGATGCGCTCGGCCGTCGAAGGGTGATGGGCGAGGTAGTTCACGTAGGCGAGGCCGACGTCCTTGCCCTTGTCCTCGTTCTTGTTGGCGGCGTGCCACCCCATCACGTCGACCGGCCCGGTGTAGTGGGCCCAGTCGCGGTACTCGAACTCGCCCGTGTCCCAGCTGAAGCCGAACCCCGTCAGTACCAGGGTCGACTGACGCATGTCCTCCTCGTCGTAACCGCCGTCGACGCCGACCGAATGCAGCTCGAGGATCTCGCGGCCGTAGTTCTCGTTCGGGTTGTCCTTCGTGCTCTCCGCGTTGTTGAGGTAGGCCATCATCGCTGGGTGCGTCGCGGAGGCCCTCAGCATGTCCTTGAACTTGCCCAGCGCGTGCTTGCGGATCACCGTGCGGTCGTAGTCGTGCCGGGACCACCAGCACGCCTCGTGCGGGTTCGTGATGTTCAGGTGGTTCGACCAGAAGTCGACCATCACCTCGAAGAGCTGACGGTTGCTCCAGGCTTCCCGCACGATCGTGGCCTGTCCGAGCGCGTACATCAGGTCCCACGAGCCCTCGAGGGTCTCGAACGCGCGCTTCAGCGTCATGTCGAGGTCGGGGTAGCGGTCGGCGACGTAGTCCTGGCAGAAGCCGTCGTTGACGCTCGAAGGGTGGAGCTGGCGATCGAGCCAGCGGTTGCGACCGAGCCGGCGGATGACCTTCACGAGCTCCTCGGTCGGACCGAACGTGGCCCGCCGAAGCAGGTGCAGGTCGGGACCGGTGGCCACGAGCGAGCCGCCCGCTCCGGCCGGCAGGGCGTCGAACATCCCCGAGGCCACCCCGGATCCTGCGAGCACGCCGCCGACGGCGGCGGCGTGCACGAAGCTGCGTCGAGACACGGCCGCGGTGGCGAGTCCTGCTCCGCCGTCATCCGTCGTCATGCGAGCACGCTCATGACGAGGGGTATCGGCGTCGGCCGGCTCACGTCTTGACCTGCGCAGCAAGGGAAGCGACGTTCGGCCGATGGTCCCACCATCGGACGGAGGCCGACCGACAGACGCGGCGACCGACGGGAACGGGTCAGGCGGGGTCGAGCACGATCTGGCGAACGTCGGTGCGACCGCTCCCGAATCCGGCGCCGCAGTACGCGAGGTAGTAGCGCCACATGCGTCGGAAGCGTTCGTCGAAGCCCATCGTTGCGATGCGCGGCCATGCCGCGTCGAACCGCTCGAGCCAACGCGCCAGCGTGCGCGCGTACGAGGCGCCGAACCCATCGTCCTCGCGCCAGTCGAGCCGGTGTCGCGCGGCGAGCTCGCGCAGCACCCACGGCGCCGGCACTTGGCCACCCGGGAAGATGTAGCGACGAGCGAAGTCCGGGTGCTCGTCGGACTCGTGCCAGTGACGGTCGGCGACCACGATCAGCTGCAGGCCGATCGACCCCCCGGTGCGCACGCGCGAGCGCAGCTGCCGGAAGAACGGATCCCACAGTTGCTTGGGGATCGACTCCATCATCTCCACCGACACGATGCGGTCATAGGTTCCCTCGATCGTGCGGAAGTCCTGCAGGCGGGCGTCGATGCGATCGACGAGGCCGTGCTCGACGACGAGCTTCTCGACGTACTCGTGCTGCTCCTTCGAGATCGTCACGGTGGTGACCCGACAGCCGAGATCGGCGGCCAGGTGGACGGCGAAGCCGCCCCAGCCCGAGCCGATCTCGAGCACGTGATCGCCTTCCTGCACGCCGGTGCGGGCGGCGAGGCGCTCGTACTTGCGCCGCTGCGCGTCCTCGAGCGATCCGTCGGGCTCGGCGAAGATCCCCGAGGAGTAAGTCATCGTCTCGTCGAGCCACTCGGCGTAGAAGTCGTTGCCGAGGTCGTAGTGCTGCACGACGTCGGTGAGTGGGCCTCGCGGCCGTGTCGGATCGCCGAGCACCCGCCATGCCCACCGTCCGAACCGGTGGAGACGGTCCGGCACGGGGGCGCGGTATTCGGGCTCGAGGTGCAGGGCGCACAGTTCGAGGAACGCCTCGAGGTCGTCGACGTCGTAGTCGCCGCGCACGTAGGCGTCGGCGAGCCCGATCGCGCCGGTCGTGGTGACGAGCCGGAGCGGTCGCCACCGGTGCAGCGACACGTGGGCGGCGGGACCCGCGTGGCGTCCTTCGTACACGAGGTGCGTGCCGTCGGGGAGCGTGATCGAGGCCCGGCCTGCGCGGACGCGAGACCCCACGATGTCGAGGATGCGTCGCTCGGCGGTGCCCGCGAGCGCGTTCATCGCGCGAGCGTACCCCGGCCTGAGCCGGCTCCGGAAGGCACCCGTGCCGGACGGTTCGCGCCCGCCACCACGGTCATCGGTGAGGCGGGGGGCGTGCCGCGTCGCCGGTAGGGAGCGCCCTTGCGCCACAGCTTCAGCGCCTCCCAGTGGATGCCCCCGATCACCTTCACGGTGACCAACGGATACCGGAGCAGCACCGACGCGAGCGAGCGCCCGGTGAGCGGCCGGCGGCGCGCACCCAGCGTGGCCACCAGCACCTGGCCGCCGGCCGCGGTCTCCCGCACCACGACCGAGACGCGCTCGTCGGGCACGCGCGTCGAGAAGTCGTACGTCGCGGCCATGTCGATGAACGGCGAGACGAACAGCTCCTTGTCGAAGATCGTGCGCACGCTGTGCCCGCGGTCGTTGCCCGTCACGTCGCCGGGGGAGACGGGCACGAGGTAGTCGTGCCATTCCCCGAAGGTGTTCGAGACCTCGTAGAGGATCGCCCGAAGCTCGCCGTCGGGCCCGTGGCAGAACCACACCGAGATCGGATTGAACGCATAGCCGAACACGCGAGGGAAGGCGAGGATGCGGACGGGTCCGCCGTCGAGGTCGATGTCCGCCTCGGCGAGTCTCCCCTCGATCCACGGTCGCAGCGGCGATCCGTCCCGGGCCCCGTGGTCGGCCTCGTGGAAGCTGACCGGCGCCGGACGGTTCAGGCCGAAGCCGGGGACCCGGCGATCGAGCGCCGGCAGCTCGTCGAGGTTGGCGAGCAGGTACCACACCCCGTACGACATGCGATGGCGCCGGGGGAAGAACCGTTCGTGCATCACGTTCCCGACGTAAAGGGCGCTGTGCATGCTCATCCCCCGACGCCTGCCGGTTCGAGGGCGATCGCGGACGCGTGGGTCGGCTCGGCCGGATCGGTCGCCCACGGTGCGGGCGCACCGAGCCTCGCGGCGACCTCGAGGCCGGCGCGCAGGCCGTCCTCGTGGAACCCGTACCCGCAGTAGCTTCCGCAGAACCAGGTGCGGCGGATCCCCTGCACCGACGCCAGCTCAGACTGCGCCTCGACGGAGGCTCGGTCGTACTGGGGATGGTGGTAGACGAACGACGCGACCCGATCGCGGGGCTCCCCGACCGGGTTCAGCGTCACGAACACCGGGCGCTCTGTGTCGAGGTTCTGCAGCAGGTTCATCCAGTAGGTGAGCGAGACGCCTCCGTCGGCGCCGGCCCCGCCGCGCTCCCGCGCCTGGTAGTTCCAGCTCGACCAGGCTCGGCGCCGCCGCGGCATCGTGGCGGGGTCGTGATGGAGCACCGCCAGGTTCTCCTGGTACGTGAACGACCCCAGCAGGTGTCGCTCCTCGGCCGTGGCGTCGTGGCCGAGCATCGTCAGGGCGGTGTCGGCGTGCGTGGCGATGACCACGTGGTCGAATCGTTCCGCGCGTCCCCGTCGGTCGCGGACCAGCACCGAGTCGGGTTCGCGCACCACCGAATCGACCGGGGTCGCGATGCGGACGTCGTCGAACGAAGAGGCGACCAGACGCACGTACTCGCGGCTCCCGCCCGTCACCGTGCGCCACTGCGGGCGGTTCCCGAGATCGAGCAGTCCGTGGTTGTCGAGGAAGCCGGCCATCGTCGCTGCCGGGTAGGAGAGCATCTGGCGCAGGTTCGAGGACCAGATGCACGCCACCATGGGCAGCAGGAAGTCGTCGCGGAACGCCGACGAGTAGCCGGCGTGTTCGAGCCACTCGCCCGTGGACTCGTCGGGTTCCCGCCCCACCAGCGCCTTCGCCTCGCGGCTGAACCGCACGATCTCACGGAGCATCCGCCGGTACGAAGATCGCAGCAGGTTCGACGGCTGCGCCAGCATGCCGAGCGCTCGCGCGCGGTACTCGAACGCCCCGCCCTCCGTCGAGACCGAGAACGACATGTCGCTCGGCTCGGTCGCGACGCCGAGCGTGTCGAACAGCCGCACGAGGTTCGGGTAGTTCCGCTCGTTGTAGACGATGAAGCCGGTGTCGACGGGCACGGCGCGGCCGCGGTCCTCGATCTCCACGGTGTTGGCGTGTCCTCCGAGGCGCTCAGCGGCTTCGAACACCGTGACCTCGTGGCGCCGGGAGAGAGCCCAGGCGGCGCCCAGCCCCGAGATGCCACTCCCGATCACGGCGATCTTCACGTCCGACTCCTCGTCTCCATCGTCCTCGGCCGCCTGGTCCGGCGACCGCTGCTCATGTCTTCGCGTCTGACCGGGCGTCGGATGCCCCCGAGCAGACCGGCCGTCGGACGCGGTACGCTTGGGGAGTTCCACCACGCCGCTCCTTGAGCGATACACCCAGCGTGTCACACTGGTGCAGAGGTTTTGGTGCTGAACCTATGCACGAACCCATGCGGCACCAGCCGGCCGACGGACCGGGACCGACCGAGGAGCGATCACATGACCCCAGCGAACGGAGCGGGCGCCGCCCGCATGTCCAGCGAGGCGATCCTGCACGAGCTGATGCCCCAGGTGGGCTCGGCCCTCGACCGCCACGTGGCGACCACGTCGGAGTGGATGCCGCACGACTACGTGCCGTACGAGGAGGGTCGCAACTTCATCAAGGAGCCGTGGGAGGCCACCGACTCACGGCTCCCCGACGTGGCGCAGACCGCCCTCGAGGTCAACCTGCTGACCGAGGACAACCTGCCCTACTACCACCTGAGCCTCTGGCGCACGTTCGGCCACGAGGAGGCGTGGGGCGAGTGGGTCCGGCGCTGGACCGCCGAGGAGGGCCGACACGCGATCGTGCTGCGCGACTACCTCACGGTCACGCGCGGCGTCGACCCCACGGTCCTCGAGCAGGGGCGCATGGATCAGGCGCTGCGCGGTTGGTATCCGGAGTTCGCCGAGCAAGGGCCGCTCGACGGCGTCGTGTTCACGACGATCCAAGAACTCGCGACGCGAATCTCTCACCGCAACACCGGTGCGATCACCGATGACGAGACGGCCGAGAAGCTCTGCGCGCGCGTCGCCACCGACGAGAACCTGCACTACGTCTTCTACCGCGACATGGCGGTCAGCGCGATCGAGCTCGATCCGAACGCGATGGTCGAGGCGATGCATCGGCAGATCACGAACTTCGCGATGCCCGGTGCGGGCATCCAGGGCTTCCGCGAGAAGGCCAAGGCGATGGCGCAGGCCGGCATCTACAACCTGCGGATCCATCACGACCAGGTGCTGCGGCCGATCCTCGACAAGCACTGGAAGCTCGCCGACCTGCAGGGCCTCAGCGACCACGCGAAGCGCCTGCGCGAGGAGGTCTACGCGTACGTCGCGAGGCTCGACCGGGTCGCGACGAAGCTCGGTGAACCCCTCGGTCCGGTGCGTGGCGACATCTCGAGCGACCCGATCGGCCAGGCCTGACCGAGACGCCTAGCCGGTTTCGATCGTGTAGTCGGTCCGCGTGATCGACGACGGGGTCGCGGCGGTCAGCTTCACGTTCGAGATCACCGCGCTCGCGGCGTCGCATCCGGAGAGATCCAGGTTCGACGCCGCCGCGTCGCCGCTCGGCGTGGCCGTGCCGGCCGGTGTGACCGAGACCGAACCGCTCTCGAGGCAGGCGACGGCGACCCTCAACACGCCACGGCCGCCGTCGTGGGTGACCGTGAGGTCGATGCCCGCGGCGGTGGGCAGGCCGATCCAGTTCAACGCGAAGTCGTTCGGGATCGTTCGCGAGATCGAGTCGGGCGCGGCGCCGAGCGTCGCGTGGTCGTCATTCGGACCTGCTGACAGCGCGTAGGCCGGCCCCTCGTCGAGGCAGTACTTCCGCGGTGTCGATGAACAGTCGGCCAGGAACCGCAGCGCGATCGCGGCGCCGTGATACGCGTCGGCGAGGGTGGTGTTCTCGGCCTTGAACGCCTTCGCGAGCGCCTCGAGGTTCGTCGAGTTCCCCTTGCCGACCTGTTCCCAGAACGTCTGATAGACGGCCTCGGAACCGTTGCGATCGCCCGAGCCGAAGCGCTCCGCCATGGCCCGGAACACCACCCAGTACGGGTACGGCGACTTGGTGTATCGGCCCATCGGCTGTGCGAACTGCGGCCAGAGGTAGTTGTAGCTGTCGTTCGAGGAGTCGAAGACCTCGTCCTCCATCCAGGTGGCCATGCCTTCCACCATGACGTTGCCGGCCTTGCCTGCTCCGCCCAAGGCGCCGTATCCGAACTGGATCGAGTGGTTGAACTCGTGTGCGGCGGTCGCGCGCAGGGCGTCGAGCGGCGTTCCGGGGAACGGTCCGAAGTCGCGGTTCAGGACCATGCAGCTCGCGACCGCGTCCCGGTCGTTCCAGGGGGTCGAGGGGTTGTTGCCGGCGACGCGCGTGCCGGCCACGTACCCGTACAGACCGGTGCCGAGGTTCTCGATCCGCACCGGGTACCGGCGGCCGGGCGGGTAGCTGACCGGGTCCGCCGGTGGCTTGGCCCATCCGAACCGGCCGATCTCGGTCGTCCACGTGGTCTCGAGTGCGGTCGTGTAGGAGCCGACCGACAGCCCCTGCAACGCCGAGGCCTTGTACTGCACGTAGAAGTGCGATGTCGACCTGGTCTGGGGAAGCGAGCCGCTTGTGCCGGGGCAGGCGAACGCGGAGCCACGAAGCTCGGTAAGAGCGGCGACCGCGGCGGGCGCGTCGCCCAGGGCGGGGAGACGCTCTCGCAACCGGAGCAACGGCAGGGTGCCCGACCACGGTGTGTCGCTGACGTAGCTCTCGGGCAGCCTCGCCGGAGCGGTGAACGCCCACGTCAGGTACAGGGCCCCTTCGGCCTCGGAGATCTCACCTCGACGAACGGCTCGTTCGATCAGCTCCGGCGTCGCGGGCCGGAGTGCGGGCCGTGCAGGCGCCGCTGCCGCCGGCATCGCCGCCGGCTGGATCAGCCACGAGGCGACGGCCCCGAGGATGACGAGCGACGCGAACCGTCGTCGGGCGCGGATCGAGAGACGCGTGGGCACTGAGGTCCTCCTGGTTCCAGGGCAGTCGGGGTGGACCCATCCTATGGGCATCGCCCGCCGCCTGGCGGAGCCGCGCCGATCAGACGCTGCCGAGCACGGCCTCGGCCTCGTCCGCAGCGAGGCCCGCCAGTTCCAGTGCCTTCTGCACGGCCTCGGGCGCGTCGGGCGCGAACCCGTCGGCGCCGATCGACGTCGCCCACTCCTCGGTGACGGGCGCTCCGCCGACCATGACCTTGATCTTGTCGCGCAAGCCCTCGGCCTCGAGCGCCTCGATCACGACCTTCTGCCGGGGCACGGTCGTGGTGAGCAGGCCGAGAGGCCGACGATCGCAGGATTCAGCTCCTTCACCGCGTCGATGATCTTCTCGGTCGGCACATCCTTGCCGAGGTCGTGCACCTCGAAGCCGACGGTCTTCACTATCGCGCCGACCATGTTCTTCCCCAGGTCGTGCAGGTCGCCCTTGACCGCGGCCGTCACCACCAGCGCGCCCTTCTTCGAGCCGCCCTTCGCGAGCAGCGCCGGCTCGACGATCTCGTTGCACTTCTTGAACACCCGATCGACTTGTCGATCGCGGTGCCCGCCTTCCCGCGCTCCTTCAGCATGCGCTCGGACCGCAACCTCGAATCCGGTGCGCTCGAGCACCTCGAGGCTCGCCTCGCGGATGTCCTCGAGCTCCTGCTCGCTGAGGATGTCGATGCGTCGCGTGTGCTCGATGTGTCGGATCGTGCGGTCGGTCATCGTGCAGGATGCCTTCGTCCTGGGATCGCCCGCGACCGTACCCGCGTTCCACGGGGGGTCCAGCGTTCGGTCGACCGCGGGTCAGGAACGAGGCTTCACTTCCGGCACAGTGGTTCCCGCAGGTGAGGAAGGTTGCGCGGGGTAAGCTCGCCGACATGTCGTCGGCGGAGGTGAACGGCGGTCGCGCCTCGGTCGCGTCGTGGCTCCGCGCGGCACCGAGGCACGAGCTGCTCCCGCCGCGCCGGCGCGCCGCGACCACGTCGGAGGCCGGGGCAGAGCCGCTCGACCAGCTGGATCTCGGCCGCGGAGGGGCCCTCACGGTCGCCGAGGTCGAGTCCGGGTTCGTGGTCGTTCCCGTGGCCGATGCCGACCGGTCACCGAGGCGTGCTGTGGCGGGTGACGGGGTGTTCGCGGCGATGCTGCGGACGATGCGTCGGGCGGCTTCGAACGGCGCCTTCCGAGGTGAGGCGTTCGGCGGCGCGCTCGACGACGGAACGGACGACGAGGTCGCGATCGACGTCGACCAGTCCAACGACTCGGTGGTCGTCGGCGGCTCGGCGGTCGTGAAGCTCTTCCCGCTCACGTCGCCGGGGCCGCAGCCGGGTCTCGAGCTGCCGGTGCATCTCGACGCCGTGGGGTTCCCGTTCCTCCCCTCGCCGCTCGGGGCGCTGCGGTGGACGTCACCGCTGGGCGAGGACGTCGTGCTCGCGACCGCGGCGTCGTTCCTCCCCGGTGCGCGTGACGGCTGGGACTGGTACCTGGCGCGGCTGCTCGGGTGGCTCGACGGCGAGGCGGACGACGGACATGCGTTCGGGCCGGCACCGATGCTCGGGCGCATCGGGGCGGCGATGCACGTCGGGTTCGCGACGGCGTCCGATGTGATCCCGCACCCCGTATCGACCGCCGATGCGTCGACCGCTGCCGTCTGGCGACGCGCGGCGCTGGGCGTCGCCGACGAGGCGATCGCACTCACGGACGGCGACGAGGGAGCCCGGCTCGCGGCATGCGCCGACGCGATCCGTGCCGAGCTCGAGGGCCTGGGCGACGCCGCCGGCACGGTCGTGACGAGGGTGCACGGCGACTTCCACGTCGGGCAGGTGCTCGAGTGGCGCGACGGCTACGCCGTGACCGACTTCGACGGGAACCCGATGGCCGCGCCCGCCGAACGGGGGGCGCCGGACACCCCGGCGCGCGACGTCGCGGCCTTCGTGCGCTCGATCGATCACCTCGGGCGGGTCGCATCGACGCGACGGCCTGGCCACGACGAGCGCATCGCGTCGTGGATCGAGACGAGCCGGCGAGGCTTCCTCGACGCCTACCGGCACGAGCTCGCCGAGCGCGGGATGCCCGATCTGTTCGACGAGCGCCTGTTGCGACCGCTCGAGATCGCGCAGGAGTGCCATGAGTACGTGTACGCGGCCAGGTTCCTGCCCCGCTGGCGATACGTTCCCGATCTCGCGATCCGGGCCCTGTTCCCGCTGGAGGACCGGTGAACCCGCAGGCCTTCCTGCGCGATCTGGAGCGAAAGCCCGAGGTCCTTCGCGACCTCGCCGACTCCCTCGGGTCGGGCGAGGCGTGGCCGGGGGTCCCCGCGCGCAAGATCGTGATGATCGGCATGGGCTCATCGAGGTATGCGGCCGGTGTCGTCGCGACGCGGATGCGCGCCGACGGTCTCGATGCGGTCGCCGAGTACGCGTCGCTCGAGACGGGTCCACCGCCCGGCGACGGCGTGCTCGCGATCGGTATCTCCGCGAGCGGTGGGACCGAGGAGACGATCGGAGCGCTGGCCCGGCATCGCGGTGCGAGCGACACCGTCGCGCTCACGAACCGATCCGGCTCTGCGATCGAGCGGGCCGCGGACTCGGTCGTGTCGATGCTCGCGGGTGACGAGGAGGGCGGGGTGGCGTGCCGGTCCTTCCAACACACGCTTGCCCTGCTGCTCGCCCTGGAGGCCTCGACGATCGGCGACGCCGGCGCCGACGTCGCGAGCATGGTGCGCCGGGCGGCCGATGCGAGCGAGGACCTGCTCGAGCGCCGCGATGCGTGGCTCCCCGCCGCGGCCGACCTGCTCGCCGAGGGTTCGGCGACGTTTACGATCGCCCCCGCCGAGCGGCTCTCATCGGCGGAGCAGGCCGCGCTGATGCTCCGGGAGGGGCCCCGCCGCACCGCCGATGCCTGCGAGGCGGGCGACTGGCTGCACGTCGACGTGTATCTCACGAAGCAGTTGGAGTACCGGGCACTGCTGTTCGCCGGCTCGCGTTCCGACCCGGCGATCCTCGATTGGATGCGCGAGCGAGGGTCCCGGGTCGTTGCCGTGGGCCGTGAGGTCGAGGGCGCCGACCGCACCGTGCGCTACCGCCACGACGACGATCACGAGGTGGCGCTGCTCGCCGAGGTCCTCGTGGCCGAGCTGGTCGCGGCGCGCTGGTGGCTCGCCCAGGACGCGCAGGCATAGGCTCGCGACGATGGGGCGGGACGAGGCCGAGCGGGTGCCCTCGAGGCGCCGTGCGATCCGCATCCTCGACGACGGCATGCGGGAGGTGTTCGTGCTGTACGACGGGCTGCCGCCCCGTGCGCGGACGACACCGGGGCTCGGGGGCGGCGACTGGTCGCCCAAGGACCTGATCGGTCACCTGGAGAGCTGGCAGGAGTACGCGCTCGAGGCCCTCGATGCGTGGGACGGGGACCACGGTCCCGCGATCGACAAGGTGATCTGGTCGACGAGCACCTCGGCGCTCAACCGCGACGCCGTCGCGAGGAAGGCCGCGCGGCGGCCGGCCGACCAGCGCCGGCGTGCGGAGGCGATCCACGAGCGGCTGCTCGCCCGTCTGGAGGCATTCGGCGACACCCGCTGGAAGCGTCCTGGCACGTCGCGGGGGCGCACGCCAGCGGGGATCCGGCTGGGGGACCTGCTCGGCGGCCCGCCGGGCCCGTTCCGCCACGCCGACGCGCACCTCAGGCAGCTCCGGACGTTCGCCGAAGAGCGGGCCAGGTAGTCTGAACCAGAATAGATAAGAGGAGCAGTCGCTCCTCAGGGAACCACGATCACGGGCGTGCCGAGCTGCAGCAGTGGCTTCAGCTTGTCGAGGGACCGTTCGCCTACGCGCAGACAGCCGGCGCTCGCCGAGCGACCGATCGACGAGGGGTCGTTCGTGCCGTGGATCGCGAGCTGGTTCCCACCGCTCCACCCGGGCGGAAGCTTCGGCTGGATCCCCGAGATGCCGAACGCGAACGTGCCGAGGTACCCGCCCGAGAACGCGATGCGGTCCGTCACGAAGTACTCGCCGGGGGGCGTCGGCGACACCGGCGCCCCGGTGGCCGTCGGCATGCCGAAGAGCACCCGGTCGGACTTCGTGACCGTGAGGCGGTGCTCGGAGAGGTCGACGTGGACCTCGACGACGGTCGAGTGCCGGGCGAGGTCGCGCAGGGCGATCCAGCCTTCACGCCGTGGCCAGACGTAGGGGATCTCGACCCGACCCCATCGACCGTCGGGCGAGACGTCCTCGACCCAGGCGGTGATCGCCACGTCGTAGTACTTGGACCCGCTCGGCATCGTGCCGACGACGCGCGCGTGCGGGTCTGGGTGGGCGCGCACCGCGAGGTCTCGTGGCACGCGCACGAGCACGTGCTTCGTGGGCTCGGCGGGTCGCGGCGCGTTCGGAACGGCGCCGCGCGGGGATCGAGACGGATCGGCTCCCTCGGTCCCCCCCGTCACCGAGACCGTGTCGGCGTCGCCGAACGCCCCCGGATCGTCCCCGGTCCCGACGGCTCCGTTGGCGCGGTCGACCTGCTCGGCTCCGGCGATCCCCGTGAGTCCCGACGCGATGGGCGAGGCGATCGCGAGGGCGACCGCGAGGGCGGTCGCCACCCACGACGCGCGCACGGTGAGGTTGCGCATCCCCCCCTATCGGCGGGAGCCCCGTGCATCTGAAGACGCCCCCGCTCGTCCCGGGTGGGAGCGCGCATCGCGGCGATAGGCTGGTCGAAGGAGCGGTTCCATCGATCGGAACCGGGTGATCATGACCTCGATGCACGAGACCGCACGGGCGCTGGTGGCGCCGTCCAGGGGCATCCTGGCGGCCGACGAATCGACCGGCACGATCGCGAAACGCTTCGACTCGATCGGGGTGGCGTCGACGGAGGATGCGCGCCGGCGCTATCGGCAGCTGCTCTTCACGACTCCCGAGCTCGGTGAGCACATCAGCGGCGCGATCCTCTTCGACGAGACGATCCGTCAGTCGGCCGACGACGGACGCCGCTTCGTCGACGTGCTCGACGCGGCGGGCGTGATCCCCGGCATCAAGGTCGACACGGGGGCGAAGCCGCTGGCGCTGTTCCCCGGCGAGGCCGTGACCGAGGGCCTCGACGGCCTCCGTGCGCGACTCGCCGAGTACGTGGAGCTCGGCGCACGGTTCGCGAAGTGGCGCGCCACGATCACGATCGGCGAGGGCCTGCCCACCGACGGGGCGATCGAGGCGAACGCCCACGCGATGGCTCGCTACGCCGCCCTCTGCCAGGAGGCCGGTGTCGTGCCGATCGTCGAGCCCGAGGTGCTGATGGACGGCGACCACGACCTCGCCACCTGCGAGGCCGCCACAGGTCGCACCCTCGACGCGCTCTACGCGGCGCTCGCGACCGCGCGCGTCGACCTGCCCGACTCGCTCCTCAAGGTGAACATGATCGTGCCGGGGAAGGCCTGCGCCACGCAGGACGACGACGCCTCGATCGCCCAGGCGACGATCAGGTGCCTCACCGCGCACGTCCCCACCGAGGTGCCCGGCGTGGTGTTCCTGTCGGGCGGCATGAGCGACGAGCACGCGACCAGCCGGTTGAACGAGATGAACCGCATCGGTGCCGGGAGCCTGCCCTGGGAGCTGAGCTTCTCCTACGGGCGGGCGTTGCAGGCTCCGTCGCTCGCGGCCTGGGGAGGCGACGACGCGAACGTCGCGGCGGCTCAGGCGGCGCTCGCGCACCGGGCTCGCATGAACGGCCTGGCGCGTACGGGGGCGTACCGCAGCGACCTGGAAACCCCTGCCGCGTAGGAGTATCCGCCCCTGGCCGGGTGGCGCCTCCTGGGCGGTCCTATCATCACGAGATGAAGGAGCGCCGCCACGTCGGGATACGAGACGTCGCGCGCGCGGCGGGCGTATCGATCACGACCGTTTCCCACGCCCTCAACGAGAAGGGCGGTGTCTCCGAGGGCACGCGACAGCGCGTCCGCGAGATCGCCGAGGGCCTCGGGTACCGGCCCGATCCGCGGGGCCGTCAGTTGGCCTCGGGGCGCACGGGTCTCGTGGCCCTGACCGTCTCGCTGCCCGATGGAGTTCATGAGCCGGTCGAGGAGTTCGCCCACAACGCGCGCCTGATCGATGCGGCGACCGCCAGGGCGATCGCGCGCGGACTGGCGCTCGTGATCGTGCCGTCGGGGGAAGCGACGATCTGGGATCGGCTGCCGCTCGACGGCTTGATCGTCGTCGACCCCGTGCCCGACGACCCCGCGGTCCGCGAGCTGCGGAACCGCGCGGTGCCGATCGTGACCGTGGGCAAGCTCCCCGAGGACGACGTCGACACGAGGGTCGTCGACAGCGACTACGCGGTCGGCACGGCCGCGATGCTGGACCACTTGGTGGGGTCCGGCGCCCGCCGGGTGGGCGTCATGACCCTGTCGATCGGGGAGTCCTTCGAAACGGACATCCTCGCCGCGTACCGATCGTGGAGCGAAGGGCGCGGTTCCGAGCCGTGGGTGTACGCCACCGAGCACATCGACTGGGCGTCGCCTCGCACCTGGGTCGGGTTCGAGGAGATCGCGCGGACGGCGGCATCGGACTGCCTTGACGCCACCGACAGGCCCGACGCGTTGTACTGCCTCTCCGAGTCCTACGCGATGGCGGTGCTCACTGAATGCGCCAGGCGAGGGATCGACGTGCCGGGGGACCTGATGGTGGCGACCATCACCGACCGGGGGCTCGCCGCCGGCACCACCCCACCGCTCACCTCCCTCGAGCTCCACCCCAGCGATCTCGGCACGGCGGCCGCCGAGATGCTGGCCGACCTCGTGGATCGCACCGTGACCGAGCCGGCCTCCGTGACGATCTCGACGAGGGTGGTGCCTCGCGCGTCGACGGCGCGGTCGTAAGGAGGCGCGTCGACCGCACGTGGTACGTGGTAGACCCCTGGAACAGATCCGGGATGGAGTGAGGAGTCGTTATGAAGCTCTTGGTGATCGGTGGCGCGCGGTTCTCGGGCCGGGCGCTCAGCGAGCGCTCGATCGAGCGTGGGCACGAGGTGACGCTGTTCCATCGCACCCCGACCGAGCTGTTCCCCGAGGCGGAGCACGTGATCGGCGACCGAGAGAAGGGCGTCGACGCTCTCGCCGGGCGCACCTTCGACGCCGTGGTCGACACGTGCGGCTACGTCCCTCGGGCGGTACGCGCCTCAGCTGAGCTCCTCGCCGGCAGCGGCTGGTACGGCTTCATCTCGTCGCTCTCGGCACACCCCGAGGACATGCCGCCGGGCGGGACCGAGGACTCGCCGATCTTCGAACCGCCGTTCCCCGATACGGAAGAGGTCACCGACGAGACTTACGGACCCCTCAAGGTCGCCTGTGAGCGTGAGGTCATCGACGTGTTCGGGGATCGCGCATGCGTGATCCGGCCGGGGTTCATCGTCGGCCCCCACGATCCGACCGACCGGTTCACCTCCTGGGTGCGTCGGGGCGCCGCCGGGGGGGAGATGCTCGCTCCCGCGCCCGCGGACTACGGCCTGCAGTGGGTCGATGCCCGCGACCTGGCCGCGTTCGTGCTCGCCCTTGCCGACGGCGCCACGCCCGGCGTGTACGGCGTCGTCGACCGGGCTCCGACGATGACGCTGGGCGACCTGATCGGCGCCGCGGCCGCCGCGGCGGGCGTCGACACGCGGGTGGCGTGGGTCGACGACGCCTTCATCGGCGACGCGTTCGCGGGGGACGACGACGATCCACACGAGGCCTTCCCGCTCTGGTGGCCCGAGGCGCCGGGGTTCCACGCCTACGATGCGAGCCGGGCGTTCGAGGCCGGCCTCACGTGTCGGCCACCCGCGGAGACGGTGCGGGACACGCTCGCCTGGGACCGCGACCGGCCGCAGGGTCCGATGCAGGCAGGGCTCGACCCCGACCGCGAGCGCTCGCTGCTCGAGGCCTGGCACGCGACCGGGCGCGGATGAGCTCGCGTCGACCGGCCACGGGCCCGCCCGTCGACGCGATCGTCGGCACCGTGGTCTGGGTCGTGGTCTTCGCACTCGCGACCGGGCCGTTGTCGGACCGGATTGGGCTGCTCGAGGGACTCTGGCTGGTCGGCCCGCTCGTCGTGGCGCCGTTGGGGTTCTCGTTGCTCCGTCCTCCTCCCGGGCCCGCACAGGGCCTGGCACTCGCGCGGCTCCTGACGTTGCCTGCGGGACTGCTCGTGGTCGCGAGTATCCTGGCCCAGCCGGGCGCGTTGTCGGCGTGGCTCGCCGTGCCGTGGGTCGTCGTGACCGCGATCGCCATGTGGGCCGGCCTGCGATGGCTGGTGCTCGCACCGTCGCTGCGGGCGAAGGTGATCGTGCCCGTCGCGGGTCTCGTGTTCCTCGCCCTCGGCGCGGCGAGCCTGGTGGCGTGGCGAGGGCAGCTCAGGCCGATGGGTCTGTCGGACACGCGCGTGGCGCTCGCCACCGTGCACCTGACGTTCGCGGGTTTCGGGGCGGCGATCGTCGCCGACCGAACCCGAGCCGCCGCGATCAAGCGCCGGCCGCGATCGGTGGCCGGTGTCGCGGGCATCGTGACCGTCGCGTCGATCCCCGTGCTCGCCGCGGGGCTGCTGAGCGATCGCGGCATCCTCGACGTCGCGGGCTCGCTGCTCCTGTCGGGCGCGCTGTTCGTGATCGCGGTGGTGATGGTGATGGGCACGATGCACCGTGGCCGAGGCGCCGGTTCGACGGCCCTGCTCGTCGTCTCAGGTGGTTCCGTGCTCTTCGCCCTCGTGCTCGCCGTGCAGTTCGCCTTCGGGCGGTGGACCGGCGACTACACGTTGTCCGTCACGCGCATGCTCGAGCTGCACGGCACCGTGAGCGGGCTGGGGTTCGTGGTCGGCGGGCTGTTCGGGTGGTCGGCGGCCGACGTGCCCGACGACGCCGAGAGCTGATCCACGCCGAACCGGTCAGGTCGCGATCAGATCGTCGAGCACTCGTTCGAGCTCGTCCTCGGGCAGCTCGTAGGGCACGAGGGTCGTCTCGCCCGAATCGTCGACGAACACCCATGCGGGCTGGTACGCGACGTCGAACCGCGCCCAGAGGGAACCGTCTTCGGTCACGGCCTGCGGGAACCCCAGACCGAACTCGTCGACGAACGCTCGCATGTTGTCGCTGGAGTCGTTGCCGGGCACCCCGACGAACGCCACCTCGTCGCCGTAGGCTCGCGCGACCCGCGCGACTTCAGGGGCCGCCCCCTGGCACGTCGTTCACCACGGCGCCCAGAACCACAACGCGACGTCCTGGCCCGAGAAGTCCTCACCCTCGACCGTGCCTCCGCCGAGGCGAGGTGCCGAGAACCGGAGGACCTCGGGCACCGTTCCGCCGCCGTTGCGATCGCCACCGCCACCCCCGCTGCCGCCGGGTTCGGGCGAGGGTTGCACCGCCGAGCTCTCCGCGGGCTGCGAAGGGGCGCCCCCGGCGTCGGTTCCCTCGGAGCTCGAACACGCCGCGACCGCGATGGGCAGCAGCAGGATCGCTGCGAGCGTGCGGAGGTTCCTCTCGGGCATCACCCCATGCTACGGGTCAACCCTTGCCGAAGGATGACGCAGGGCCGTCGTGCATCGGTTGTGGTCAATTCGGAGGTTGCAGCCTGGCCTTCAGGGCCTCGACATCGAGCTCGGGCCGGGGGAGCTGCGGATCCATCGCTTCCAGCGTCTCGACCAGAAGCTTCGAGATCGCCCAGTTGCGGTACCACTTGCGGTCGGCGGGGATCACGAACCACGGCGCGGTCTCGGTCGAGCACTCCCGGATCGCCGCCTCGTAGGCCGCCTGGTAGTCCTGCCACCGTGTGCGCTCCTCGATGTCGGCCTCGTGGAACTTCCAGTGCTTCGAGGGGTCGTCGAGGCGGGCGAGCAGTCGCTCCCGCTGCTCCTCGTAGGAGATGTGCAGCATGCACTTCACGATCGTGGTGCCGGTGGCGACGACCCGCTCCTCGAACGCGACGATCTCCTCGTACCGGGCTCGCCAGACGTCCTCGGGCACCAGCGAGCGCACCCTCACGACGAGCACGTCCTCGTAGTGCGACCGGTCGAAGACCGTCACCTCGCCGGGCACGGGGAGCTTCTTCTCGATGCGCCAGAGGAAGTGGTGCGTGAGCTCCTCCTCGGTCGGCTTCTTGAACGAGGAGACCTCGACGCCCGCCGGGTTCATCGACGAGAAGACGTGGCGCACCGTGCCGCCTTTCCCGCTCGTGTCCATCCCCTGCAGCACGACGAGGAGCGAGCGTGAGCCCTCGACCCAGAGCCGCTCCTGCAGCTCGTCGAGACGGTCGGCGAGCCCGGCCAGCTCCGCCTCGGCGGTCTCGCGGTCCGCCACGCCCGGCGTCGAGCGCGGATCGATGCCGGGGAGGATCGCCCCGTCGCCGTCGGGTCGCAGCAGCTCGGTGATCGCGGGCTCCGTCAATCGTCTGTCCTCCTCGGCACGCGATCCTAGAGGCGGATCGTCGCCATGTCGGATCCTTCCGCCTGTAGTCCTTGGCGCTTCGCGAGCACGCGCATGCCGGTGAGCCCGACGGCGATCGCGGCGAGCGAGATCACGAGCATCAGCGTGGCGGTCGCGTTCAGCGCGGGGTTCGGTGCCGTGCGCCCGGAGCTGTAGATCAGCATCGGAACGGTCTGGGTGTTCAGGTCGGTGGCGAGGAACTGGCTCGTGACGAAGTCGTCGATCGACAGGGCGAACACGATCGTGAACGCCGCGAAGATCGCCGGTGCGAGCACGGGCAGCAGCACCCGCCTCAGGGCCTGGAGCGGCGGCGCCCCGAGGTCCATCGCCGCTTCCTCGAGCTCGGGCCCGACGCCGAAGATGCGTCCGCGCAACACGACGACGACGTAGGGGATCGACCACGTCACGTGCCCCACGATCTGGCCGGTGGTGCCCGGGTTCGGGAACGGATAGAGGAAGACGAGCGTGAAGAAGATGCCGGTCGCGAGCACGATCTCGGGCGTGACGAGCGGCAACAGCATCAGGAAGTTCGACGCCCCCGAGCCGCGGCCACGCCATCGCGCGAGCCCGAGCGCCAACGCGACCCCGATCGGCGTGGCGATCGCCATCGTCACCGCGGCCAGGATCAGGCTCTGGCGGATCGCCGAGGTCAGGATCGGGTCGTTGAACACGGCGAGATCGGGGTTCCCGGTCCACCATTCCAGGGAGAAGCCCTGCCAGACGCTGCGCGAGCGTCCGGCATTGAACGAGAAGCCGATCGCGATCACGACGGGCACGATCGCCCAGACGATGTAGAGCCAGGTGTAGACCGCGAGGAACCGGTGCCGGCGCCACGGATTCGCGATGACGTTCCTCATGATGCTCACGTGCGCGCCGCCTCCCTCGTGCTGCGGGCGGTCGAGATGATGTAGTACAGCGTGAGGAGCGAGACGAACAGCGCGAGCACCGTCACGAGCGCCGCGCCGCGGGCCTGTGCGTACCCGAACGTCGTCTCCTGTAACAGCGACTGGATCGAGTTGCCGATCATGGCCGTGCTCGATCGCCCGTTCGAGAGCAGGTACGCGGTATAGAAGTCGCCGAACATCGGCAGCATGATGATCGCGATGCCGGCGAGGATGCCGTTCTTCGACAGCGGCAGCGTCACCCGACGAAACGTGCTGATCGAGCTCGCGCCCAGGTCCCATGCCGCCTCGAGGTAGCTGTTCTGCAGCCGGTCGAGGGCCGCGAACAGCGGCAGGATGAAGAACGGCACGTACCCGTACACGAGCCAGAAGATCACCGTGATGCTCTTGCCCTCGAGCCACGGGTAGGGGTCCTGCAGGATGCCCAGGCCGGTCAGCATGCGGTTGACGAGGCCCTCCTCGTTCAGCAGCCCGACCCACGCGAGCATGCGCATCAGGTAGCTGATCCAGAACGGGAGCACGAGCAGGGCGAGTACGAGCCCGCGCATGCGCCCACGCAGGCGCGACACGTAGTAGGCGACCGGGTAGCCGACGATCACGCAGAGCACGACCGCGGCGACGACGTATCGCAGCGTGCGCAGGAACACGATCCGGTACACGCCTTCGGGCGAGATCAGCTGCTCGATCACGTAGTGGAACGAGGCCCGGTCCCAGTACGCGGGGTTCCACTGCGGCACGGCGCTGCCGGTGGCGGGGTCGAGCGACCCTCCCGCCATCGAGACCAACGCGTAGAAGGGGACGACGAACAGCAGGATCAGCCAGAGCACGCCGGGCGTCGAGGACCACTTCCAGAAGCCACGCGGGTACAGCGTGGTGAGCGAGTTCTCCCCCGACGATGCGCGCCCGCGAGCCATGTCGCGCGGACGCTAGCACTGCGGTGCGCGCCGTGCAGGCGCTCTACCGAGGACCTCCACCCGACCCCGGGTCACCTCGATCGACACCCGACTGCCTTGACAGCGCCCCCGCCCGCCGGTAGACCCCCGAGGGTCCGTCCGAGAGCACTACGAGGGGGTTCCTGCATGGCGCATCCGAAGGAGCGGCCGAGCCACAGCCGTCGTGAGTTCCTGAAGCGAGCGGCGGCGGCGGGCATCGCGCTTCCGTCGATGAGCGCCGTGCTCGCGGCGTGCAGGGACAGCTCGACCGAGAGCGGGAGCGGGGCGTCCGCGTCGACCGGCGCCGGCGGCATCGCGCTCGCGTCGCCCGACAACCCGGTGACCCTGCCGCTCTACGACGAGATCCCGGCGATCGACGACGGTCTCAGCCCCGAGCCTGGCCCCCTGCGCGTGTACAACTGGAACGACTACATCTACAAGAAGGTCCTGAAGCAGTTCCAGGACGAGTTCGACGTCGAGATCGAGTTCACGCAGTTCGCCGGCATGGCCGAGGCGATGAACAAGGTCCAGAACGACACGATCCAGTGGGACCTGTTCTTCCCGACGATCGAGAACGTCGGCAAGCTCGTCGCCGCCAAGCGCGTGCAGCCCTGGAACCACAGCTACATGACGAACATGCAGAACATCTGGCCGTACTTCCTGGACCCCTGGTACGACGGCGAGGCGCAGTACACGATGCCCTACCTCACGTGGAAGACGGGCATCGGCTACAGGAAGGACTTCGTCGAGGATCCGGCGACCTACGACATGCCGTTCGACATCTTCTGGGACGAGCAGTACGCCGGGAAGGTCGGTGTGCTCGATGAGTACCGCGAGACGATCGGCATGGCGCTGCTGCGCAACGGGGGCACGAACTTCAACTCGACCGACCCGGCCGAACTCACCGCTGCGGTCGACTCCCTGCTCGAGTTGATCGACCTCGTGAACGTCGAGATCGGGCCCGGCGACTACCAGAAGCTCGCCGAGGGCACGAGCCACGTGCGCTACTCGTGGTCGGGGAACATGAACTACGCGCAGTGGTACCTGCCGAAGGGCACCGAGATCGACGTGCTCGGCTACTACTACCCGCCCGAGGGGGGCTGGGAGGTCGCCAACGACACGATCGTGATCAACGCGAACGCCGAGAATCCGGTGCTCTCCCACCTGTTCATCAACTTCTTGCTGGAGAAGGACGTCGCGCTCACGAACTTCGGCTATGAGGGCTTCCAGCCACCGCTCGTCGGCGTCGACCGCCAGGAGTTCCTCGACGCTGGCTACATCCCGCCCAATCTGGAGAACACGCTGGTGGCTGAGGAGGACTTCGCGGAGGGTCAGCCGGTGCTGCCGCTGTCGCCCGAGGACGACCAGCTCTATCAGGACGAGTGGGCGAGGTTGAAGTCCGGCGCGAACTAGACCGGGCCGCACCGGGGCTGCTGCTCTCGGTGCGGCGGTAGACTCGAAGGGCCCGCGCTCCGCGCGGGCCCTTCAACCGTTCCCGCCGAGACCCGGAGCTCTGCGTGCCCACCAGAGACGACATCCGAAACGTGGCGATCGTGGCCC
>JBGGNG010000145.1:0-2711 GCA_041287635.1 Actinomycetota bacterium
GTGCCCGATCAGGTAGTGGTGCTCGAGCGGCACCGGGCGAGTCTCCTCGATGATCACCCGGGTCTCGCCCCGGAGGGTGCGGATCCACTCCCCGAACTCCTCAGCGTTCGAGATGGTGGCGGAGAGGCAGACGACGCCGACGCTGGTCGCCAAGTGGATCAGCACCTCTTCCCAGACCGCGCCTCGGTAGGGGTCCTGCAGGTAGTGCACCTCGTCCATCACGACGCTCTCGAGACCCTGCAGCGTGTCGGATCGCTCGTACAGCATGTTGCGGAGCACCTCGGTGGTCATCACCACGACGGGCGCCTCGGAGTTGATCGTGTTGTCGCCCGTGAGCAATCCCACACGGTCGGCGCCGAGCTTGGCGGTCAGGTCGCCGAACTTCTGGTTCGAGAGCGCCTTCAGTGGCGTCGTGTAGAACGCCTTGCCCCGCCGGCCGAGCGCGCGGTCGATCGCGTACTCGGCGACGACCGTCTTGCCGCTCCCGGTGGGCGCAGCGACCAACACGGACATGCCGGCATCGACCGCATCGACGGCCTGCCGCTGGAACGGATCCAGGGCGAACGGGAACTGGGCGGCGAACGCCTGAGGGGTGACCACAACACCCCAGTCTACGGGCGGCTCCTCGCCCCCCCGGAACAGATCAGACGAAGCGGAAGCGATCCAGGAAGTCGTCGAGCGCACTCCCGAAGGCGGCCGGATCCTCCAGGTTGGACAGGTGCCCGGCACCGGGAATCGTGACCGCCCGGGCATCGGGGATGTGCGCGACCATCTGGAGGCTCACGTCGGCCGGGATGAGCTCGTCCGCGTCGGACGTGAGCACGAGCGTCGGCACGTCGATCGTGCCGAGATCCGGCGTGGAATCGGGCCGCGCCGCCATGCCCTCGGCCGCCGCCGCGATCGACTCCGCCGGCTGGTCGGCGATTACCCCTCGCACGAACTCCCACGCTCCCTCGCCCATCGGACTCGCGAGCAGCGGCGGTGGCTCCGCGACGAGGAAGCCGTTCCCCTCGGCCCGCAACCGCGCGGCCAAGGCCCTGCGGCCGTCGGCGGCCTGCTCGGTGTCGGCCCCGGAGCGCGTGTTGGCGAGCACCAGGCCGGCCACACGTTGGCGGGCCATGCGCCAGAGCTCGAACGCGACGTATCCACCGATCGAGCATCCGCACACCACCGCTCGTTCGATGCCCACGGCGTCGAGCTCGCGAAGGCACCCGTCCGCCGCGGCGCCCATCGAGAGCGTGGATCCGGCGCCGCCCTCGGTGCCGCCGAACCCCGGGAGCGATGGGGCGACGACGGGCGCCCGCCGGCGCAGCCGGTCCACCTGCTCGTCCCACATCCGCGCATCGAGCGGGAACGCGTGGATCAACATGACACCGTCGGCAGCCTCGGTCATCGCACGCCCTTCGCATCCGGCCCCACCACGACCGGCAGGGCTCGGGCCATCATCTCGAAGCGGGCGGGGAGAGGCCCGATGTGCTCACCGTCCGCATAGACCTGCATCGCGCGGTTCGCCTCGACGGACACGCTCGTCGCCGTGAGCATCCGCACCTTCGGATGGCTCGTATGCCTGCCGGCGAACACCCGCGGGAACGCCCTGAGGAAGGCGGCCTTCGAGAGGGCCTCGACGATGCACACGTCCATGAGACCGTCGACGATCGAGGCGTCCGGCAGCACGCGCATCCCGCCACCGAAGGCGATGCCGCTGCCCACGACGACGAGCATCGCGTCGAGCGACAGTGCCACGCCGTCGACTGTGAGCTCGTAGCGGGCAGGCGCGAACCGGGACAGGGTCTTGACGAGCGCCGCGAGGTACGTGACGGTGCCGCCCAGGTGCATGGTCATCGCGTTGGCGGTCTCGTTCACCTCGGAGTCGAAGCCCGCACCGGCGATGTTCACGAAGTATCGCTCGGCGGAGCCGACGTGCACCCGCACCACGTCCACGCGCTCGAGCTGGGGGTTCGACAGCATGCGGACGGCCAGGCGGAAGGCGCCGGCGCCGATCGTCTTCGCGAAATCGTCCCCGGTGCCGGCCGGTATCACCCCGAGGGCTGCCTCGGTTCCCACCAGGCCGTTCGCCGCGCACGAGACCGTGCCGTCGCCTCCGATCACCGCCACGATCGCGGCCCCCCGTTCCGCGGCCGCTCGGCACGCTCGCTCCGTCTCGGCGGGCGAACCGGCCACGTGGATCTCGTGCTCGACCCGCAAGTCGCGGAGGATCGAGTCGGCGGCACCGATGAGCTTGCCGGCCTTGCCGCGCCCGGCGGTGGGGTTGGCCACGATCACGACGGGCGCCGAGCTCGCCACGGGCCCGACGAAGCCTATCCGCCGCCGCCCGGCAGCTCCGGGACGAGGCCGCCGGTGGCCGGGCCCTCGTTCAGGCCTCCGGCCCGCAGGGCGGCCAGGTATTCGTTCCACGCCCCGGTGAGTTGGGTTCTCGCCGTGTCGCGCAGTTCCACGGCCACCGTCGCCAGGCGCTTTGCCGCGGCCCCGTCGGCGTCGAGCGCCGTCCCGGCCACGCGAGCCGACTTGCCGTAGAGATCCAGGGCCTGCGCGAGCTGGGCCGCCGACCCAGTGAACGCGGCCACCTGGAGGGGCTCGAAGCCCTTGTCGCGCACCGCGTCGGCCACGTCGAACGCGGCGAGGGACTCGGCGGCAGCGGCGGCATCCTTCGAGCCCGACCGGAACGTGGCACCGGCGTCGGGGGGCGCGTC
>JBGGNG010000146.1:0-5083 GCA_041287635.1 Actinomycetota bacterium
CTGCTTCTTGCCGCCCTTGATCTCCATCACGTCTTCCATGGGGATGTGGACGCGGAAGATCTTGCCCTCCATCTGCATCGTGTGGATGCGCGACTCGAGGTTGGTCTTCACCTTGTTCTCGTAGCCGGCGTAGGTGTGCACCACGTACCACTCGCCCGGGCCACGGAACGGATCGTCGGAGGCGGGCTCGGCGGTGACCTCGGGCTCGGGCTCGGGGGCCTTCTCGACGACCGGACTCATCGTGCCGGGCGCGAGCTCACCGTCGCCCTGCGCGGCCTCCATCTCGAGGTACTCCTCGTCGACGACGGCCTCCTCGGCCTCCGCGGCTTCCTGCACGAGCTCCTGCCCGATCTCGTCGGCGGTCTCCTCCATGACGACGGCCTCGATCACCGCCTCGGCGACCAACTCGTCGGCGACCTCTTCACCCGCCGCCTCGACCACGGCTGCGTCGGAGATCGACTGCTCCAGCACGGCGTCGGCGGCCTCGGGGTTCCCGACCTCGACCAGGGCGGCCGCCTCGTCGAAGCCCTCGTTGAGGATCTCCTCGGCGCCGGCCTCGGTCGCGGCCTCGACGACATCGGCCTCGACGACGGCTTCCGCGATCGTCTCGGCGGCGGCCTCATCGGCGATCTCGTGCACTTCGGCCGCCGCGTCGAGCGCGTCGGTCATCGGGGTGTCGGACGTGGTTTCGAGGTCTTCCATGGGATCCTTCTGGGTCAGGAGAGCAGGTCGAGGATCGCCTTCGAGAAGACGTAGTCGAGGCCCGCGACGTACAGGGTGGTCACGATGAGCGTGGCGAGCACCACGACCGTGTAGGAGATGAGCTCGCGGCGGCTGGGCCAGTCGACCTTCTTGAGCTCGAGGCGAACCTCCTTGAGGAACTGGCGGACACCGGTGCGCTTGCGCTTCTCGGTGGCCTGCGCGCGGCGCGAGGCCGTCGAGGGCGCGGTCGAGCGCTCGGCACCGCCGCGCTTCTGCTGGCGCTCGGCGCGCTCCTGCATCCTCTTCATCTGTCGGTTCATCGTGTTCCCCTTGCAGGCGCGGAGGGACTTGAACCCCCAACCCCCGGTTTTGGAGACCGGTGCTCTACCAAGTTGAGCTACGCGCCTCCGAGACCTCGGCCACCCCGGCTGGGGCACGTTCGGAAGGGTCAGTATAGGGTTCGCTCGGAGGCCACGGCAAAGAACCGCCTCCACCGCTCCCCCACCATGCCACAGGTCGGCGCTGGCGTCCTCCCCACCTCGAGAGCGCGTGAAATCTCGCGGTGCCAGGTGCGTGAATCGCCCCAGGTCGTGACCTATCCTCACGCGGACGCACCGCATCGGCCCCAGATCGCGAGAGACGTCATGGAAGAGCAGTCCAGCACCCCCCGGCGGACCCTGTTCCGCCGGCTGGAACACCATGAAGACGAACCGCTCATGACGAGCAGCGAGCATCGCATCTCCGCGTCGCTGCGCAGGTCGATCGACGGGCAGCTCGAGGAAGGTCTCCGGGCGCTCGAGGAGCAGGCGACCGAGCTGATGCGTGAGATCGCCGCCGAGATCTGGCGTGCCTCGGGCAACGACATGCGTCCCGAGCAGGAGCGCATCGTCTCCCTGCTCTCGCGCGACCAGACGGTCAAGACGCTGATCGCGTCGAGCGACGAGCGGTTCCAGGCGCTCGCGCTGCGCTCGGCTCGCGTCGAGGACTCGATGAACGAGGTGGCCGAGAGCGGCCGCACGTCGCGCGACGCGATCGAGGCGTCGCTGCTCGCGATCCGCGAGATCGCCGACTCCCCCACCTTGCACGGCGTCGAGCAGGTGCGCACGCAGCTCGAGCAGGTGGAGCACCACATCGCCGCGGCGCTCGCCACGATGCAGGAACGCGATCGCGCGATCGTGCAGACCGTGACCCAGCAGGTGCAGACGCATGGACGGCTCCTCACCGAGGAGACCGCGAAGGTCATCGGCGCGATCGACGCCTACGTGCAGACCGGTGCCGAGGCGCTCGGCACGCTCTCCCAGCGCGTCGAGGAGCATGCCGAGGCGTTCGCCGTGCACGACGGCACGATCAGCCAGACCGTGGCCGATCGTGTCACCACCGAGCTCGCGCCGGTGGCCGAGCAGCTCGAGATGCTCGCCGAACAGGTGGGCCTGCACGGGCGCGACCAGGAGCAGGTGCGGGCTGCGATCGAGCGGCTCGTCGAGGCCCGCATCATGGGCGTCGCCCGGCTGATCAGGGCCGACTCCGAGGCGCTCCAGGCGTTGATCGAGGAGCGCACCGAGGTCCAGGTCGACACGATCCGCGAGACCGTCGACTGGCGCATGGCCGCGTTCGCCGAGCGCATCGACGAGAAGCTCGGATCGGTCGCCGAGGAGATCACGGCAACGATCACCGAGCGCATGGACACCGGCGTCGGCGCGATCGACGGCGGCGCCCTGACACTCGCCGAGGCTCAGGGCGCGGTTGAGGAACGCCTTCTGGCGCACATCGACGACCGCATGACCGCGATCGCCCGCCTGATCCGATCCGACAACCAGGCGTTGGCATCGACGGTGCGCGAGCAGCAGGCGATCACGCCGAGCGAGCCGCTCGACGCGGAGCTCGTTCGCCAGACGCTGCGAGCGATCAAGGAGCTGCAGGCCGGGCTCGCCGACGAGATGGAGAGCAGCGTCGACGGGAAGATCCGCTCGATCAGCGATCAGCTGCACAAGGAGACCCAGTCGACGACCGAGTCGATGGTGAAGGTCGCCGAGGTGTTGGGCGAGAAGATCGACCGCCTGAGCGTGCGGGTCGACGAGGGCGTCGGCAGCGACATGCAGGTCGTGATCGATCGCATGACCGACGCGATCCAGGCGATGTCGGCGACGCGCCGCAGCGCCTGAGTCCACGAGGTTCCGACGATGGGCCGGGGTTCGCCCCGGCCCTCGTCATGTCAGGTGCACGGTCGCCTCACCGCGCTTGATCGGCCACTCGGTCTCGCCGTCTCGCTCGCTCGTCACCCAGAGCTCGACCGTGGCGGTGCGGGTCTCGGCGTCGATCGCGCGGACGCGGCCGCCGGCCACGATCTCCTGCCCCATCGAGACGGTGGCGCGGAACTGTGCCGAGATCGCCGAGACCGCCGCGGCGTCGCCGGCCCACGCGACGACGCAGGCGGCCATGTGACCCATCGTGAACATGCCGTGCGCGATCACGCCCTCGAACCCCACGCCGCGGGCGAACCCGTCGCTCTGGTGCAACGGGTTCTGATCGCCCCCCGCGTCGGCGTACGCCTTCACGTCGTCGCGGGTCACGACGCGGCGGAGGTCAGGAAGCTCCTGCCCCACCGCCACGTCGTCGAGCCGACGAGTCACGTCTCGCTCCGTTCGATCATCGTCGAGCGCGTCCGCGCGACCGGTTCGCCCCCCGCATCGAACAGGTCCATCGCGATGACGAGGAACCCGGTGCCCGCTCGCACCCTCACCGACTCGATGCGCGGGCGCACCGTGAGCGTCTCGCCCTCGCGCAGCGGGCGGATCAGCTCGTACTCCTGGCCTCCGTGCAGCACTTTGGTGAAATCGAGGTCCAGCGCAGGGTCGCCGATGATCGGCGGGAAGGCGGCGAACTCCGCCGCCGTCAGGAACGTGGGAGGAACCCCGTCGGCCTGCCCGAACACCGCGCGGAACGCGGCCACACGGCCGGGTTCGACGACGAAGTCGACGTCGGGATAGACCGTGCCTTCCGCCTCGGGGTTCACGGCGCGCACCGTAGCCCCCCGCATCAGCGCCCGGCAAACGGGCCTCGAGGGAGCGCCAACTTCCCCCAGGTGCGTGAAACGTTCTGGGGAACGCCCTACGATGCTCCGCGATGCCCGCTCAGGAGATTCACGAGCCCATCACGGTCGTGATCGCCGACGATCATCGCTCGTTCGGCGAAGCGCTCGAGGTGGCCCTCGACAAGGAACAGGACCTTCGCGTGATCGAGGTCGTCACGGACGGCCAGTCAGCGATCGAGTCGGCGTCGAAGGAACACCCCGACATCATCCTGATGGACCTGCAGATGCCCGGGGTCGACGGCATCGAGGCGACCCGCCGCATCCACGACGAGACGGCCGGGACCGCGGTGATCATCCTGTCGGGCCAGGAGGACGAGATCTCACTCGCCCGAGCGATCCAGGCCGGCGCGCGCGGCTACCTGCCCAAGACCGAAGCCGTCATCGGGCTCGCCGACGCGATCCGGCGTGCGTATCGCGGGGAGCCGCTGCACACGAGCGCCGAGGTGGAGGCGTCGCTCAAGCGCCTTCGGCGCCGGCGCGCGCAGGACGGGAACCTCGCCCAGCGCATCGAGCGGCTGACCCCGAGGGAGCTCGAGATCCTGCAACGCATGGCCGACGGCGACACGCCCGAGACGATCTCCACCGAGCTCGGCATGAGCAAGCACACGCTGCGCACGCACACGCAGAACGTGCTCACGAAGCTGGGGGTGCACTCCAAGCTCGACGCGATCGTCGCGGCGATCCGCTACGGCAAGGTGCGCACGATGAACGTCACGCCCGAGGAAGACATCGACCTGCTCGAGCCAGGCCCCGACCTCCCCGAGCAGGGTTGACCTCGGTCGAGCCCCGCGGGAGGAACCGTCAGCGGGTCTCGCGGTGCACCGTGTGTGACCGGCACCATCGGCAGTACTTCTTCAGCTCGATGCGGTCGCGGTCGTTCACCTTGTTCTTGACCGTGTTGTAGTTGCGTCGCTTGCACTCGGTGCAGGCGAGCGTGATCTTCGGGCGGTTGTCGGCCTTGGCCATGTCGTTCCTTCGTTCGGGTCGAGCGCTCGGGCGGGCCCGAGCAGGTTACTTGATGATCTCGGTCACGCGGCCGGCGCCCACGGTGCGCCCACCCTCGCGGATCGCGAAGCGCAGGCCCTCTTCCATCGCGATCGGGGCGATCAGCTCGACCGTCATCTCGACGTTGTCGCCTGGCATGACCATCTCCACGCCCTCGGGAAGGGCCGCCGAGCCGGTGACGTCGGTCGTGCGGAAGTAGAACTGGGGGCGGTAGCCGTTGAAGAACGGGGTGTGGCGCCCTCCCTCGTCCTTGGACAGGATGTAGACCTGGCCCTTGAAGTTCGT
>JBGGNG010000147.1:0-8082 GCA_041287635.1 Actinomycetota bacterium
CGCCGAAGAGCACCACCAGCCCATAGACCTGCCACAGCTCGAGTACCTCGAGGGTGACGAGCGTTGCGAGCGCAGCGATCGAGAGGCCACGGATCACGTCTGCCGCGATCAACAGCTTCCTGCGGTCGAAGCGGTCGGAGAGCACGCCCGAGAACAGTACGAGCGCGACCTGGGGGAGGCTCCACGCGATACCGACGCCCGCGAGGGCCCCGGGTCGGTTCCACTGGTCGTACACCTGCCAGGCGATCGCGACGACGTAGACGCCGTCACCCAGGAACGAGACGACTGTGCCGAGCCACAGCAGCCGGAAGTCACGGATCGCGAGCGGCTTGACGATGCCGAGGCGGGCGAGCCTGGTCACGGTTCCCGAGCTTAGTGAACGTGAGGTAGCCTTCGTGGGCGTCGCTCACGAGCTGGGGGGAGTTCGCCGAATGGGATGTCTGATCGTGCTGATGGCCCTGATCGGGCCGAGGGTCGCGCTCGGGTTCACGTGGTTGTTCACGAACCTCGTCGACCGTGCGTTCGACGAATGGATCGTGCCGCTCCTGGGGCTGATCTTCCTGCCGTGGACGACGTTCCTCTACGTGCTCGTCTACAACCCGGTCGAAGGCGTCTCGTTCCTCGGATGGGTGTTCGTCGTTCTGGGCCTGCTCGCGGATCTGGGGTCGTACGGAGCCGGAGCCCGAAGCCGGAGGTCGTGAGAGCGCGACCCGAGGGAGCCGAACCGCCGACCTTCTGATCCGACGGAGATCCAGGGGTCGTCGACCGGTCGCTACGTGGCTCGTGATCGCTCACGCAGCCACGCCCAGACCTGGGGTAAGGCGACGAGAGGTGCGTAGTGACCGCCGTCGAGCACACGAAGCTCGGCAGCCTCGATGCTCCTCGCGAGCCATCGGCCGTGCGCGAGCGGGGATGCCGTGTCGTCACGGCCGTGCCAGATGCTCACTGGAACGGAGATCGATCCTGGGTTGAAACCCCACGGCTCGGCGTAGGCGACCGAGTCGTCGAGCCATCCTTCACTGGAAACCACCACGGCTTCTCGCATCGCGTCCGCGACCTGGCTTTCGATCTGTGGATGCGTTCGGAGGAGGTCGCGGTCCGCCTGAGGCATCTCCGCCGCGTAGAGCTCCAGCGCGGCTCTCGGGTCGGCCAGGATGCGTTGTCGCTCCGGCTCCATCTCGAGCAACTGGGTCGCCCGGTCGATATCGAGGTGCTCGGTCGCGGCGGCGTTCGTCGCGGTCAGACCATCGGTGAATTCGAGCTCTTCCGCATCGATCGGCGCCGCACCTGAGAGGACGGCGACACAGCGCACTCGGCCGGGGAGGAGTGCCGCTGCCGCGAGCGCGTGAGCGCCGCCGCCCGAGAATCCGGCGCTCGCGCACTCCTCAACCTCCCATGCGTCGAGTACCGCTTCGGCGTCGGCAGGACTATCGACCACTCGGCGACCGGGCTTCGGAGTCGAGCGGCCGTAGCCGGGCCGGTCGTACGTGATCACACGAACGTTCTCCGCATCCGCCGTCTCCTCGTCGATCGGTGAGAGGAAGGAGCCCGGGTTCCCGGTGTTCCACAAGACCGCGAGCCCTTCCTCGGGACCGGTGACGGCCGTGCGCAGCGACCGTCCGTCGGGGGCCGTGATCATCCGTTCGGAATGCATCACGCCCAACGGTACTGGGCCTCTTATGGGGACACCGCCTGCCAGGACCGGGTGAACTCGCGACGCTTCGGCGTGCGCGTGAGACGCTGCACGTCCGAGCCGTCCGTCGCCATCGTGAAGATGTCGCTGAACCCGTATCCCTCCTTCGCGTCGTTGAACAGGAACGCTATGCGCATGCCGTTCGGGGAGAAGATCGGGGCGTACTCAACGAGGCGAGGGGTATCGGTGAGCGGGGTGAGGTTGGATCCGTCGGCATCGACGATCCAGAGGTCCGGACGACGTTCGCGGGAACTCGTTGACCCGACGACGATGCGAGCCCCGTCAGGCGACCAGCTCGGGGCGGAGAAGGAGGTCGCCCGATCCGCGTCGCGACCCCGGATCACGAAGAGCCGGTTGGAGCCGTCGGGGTCCATCGTGACGATCCTCCCCATCCAGCCGGTCGCCTCAGCGGCGATGCGGTCGGTCGGTCCCCAGTCGGGTTGGCATTCATCATGATCGCCGGAGATATCGGTCAGAGCTGTCCCATCGGTACCGATGGTGAACAGCGTGGTCCCACTCCCGCGTCGAATGGCACAGAAGACGATCGCATCGCCATCCGGCGAGATGCCGAGCGAATCGACGAGCCGGGTGTCCGGGACGTCATCGGACCTGATGACGAGGGACCGTTCTCCCGTCGCAACATCGAGCATCACGACACGGTTCGGCTCCTTCCCGAGGACCATCGCGACGCGTGTACCGTCAGGTGACCATTCCGCGTCGGACAGCCCGACGCCTGGACGAGCGAGCGTGCGACCAGGGTCACCGTTGGGTTCGATCGTGCGGAGGGTAGAGGGCACACGCTTCCCCCCGTAGCGGGCGTACGCGATCTCGCCGTTGGTGCCTGGGTAGGTGGCGCTCGCCGAGGACCCGGTGATGAGCACCACGATCACGAGCGGCAGTGCGGTGAATCTTCTCTGCCATCTGGTCACGGGAGCCCTTCCTCGCGGGTTGCTCGGGCAAGATGGGCTGAGCATCCTCTCGGCGCCAGGGAGCCAACACCCTTGCCCTGAGGAGACGCCGTGGTCTCCGAGGCATGCGCCGATGCACCCTCTGCACACCCCTTCTGAGCAGCGATGTGCTGGCGCGCCCCGAGGGATTCGAACCCCCGACCTTCTGATCCGTAGTCAGACGCTCTATCCGGACTGAGCTAGGGGCGCAGGACGTCAAGACTAGCAGTCCGTTCCACCCCACCCTCAGATCGGCGAAGGGATCGAGTCAGCCATGGTCATCGGACTCACCCGACCTCGTGGGGGGTCGCGGCCACCGGTCATATGAGGCCGATCCTCTCGATCGGGAACGGCGGTTGTGAGAGTGGCCTCACGGCCACGCGGAGCAGGATCAGCGGGTTGTCGTCGCCTGCGCTCCGATTCAGGGAGAGTGCGTCGCAGCTTCGGCAACGGTGCACCAACACCCACTCACCGTCTCCCCGAACGGTGATCGCGATCGGCTCCATGAGCGCACCGCAGTGAGCGTCTCGATCGCCGGGCGTGTCGTCGTCCAGGTGGCGACTCCACAGGCAATTCGGACAATGGTTGCGGTGCGCCGTTCCGACGGCAGCCGTCGGGACATCCAGACGGCAGTATCCGCATCTGAAGGATGACGTGCGTTCACGATCCTGACCGCGACGTTGATCGCGTGACATGGGAACCTCCAAGCGACGGGTAGCAAGCGCCGTCGCGCCTTGGAGGGTCCGGCTCGTTAGGAAGAGCCCAGCGGACCGCCGAGGCGCGACGCGATGACCACCATCCCGGTTGCCATGTTGTCCCACCCCCTCTCGGTCAGGCCGCGATATCCGCGGCGACCGCGACCGTAGCATCCGCCCCCGCGTCGCGCAATCGTCCTCGAACTACGGCACCGGTTCGCTGTAGATGTCGGACGCGAAGTTCCGGCAGCGCAGCCGCTCGTAGTACACCGAACCCCCCGCGCTGTCGTCGAAGAAGGTGTCGAAGGAATCCCGACCCTCGGGAAGATGGAGGAACAGATCAGGGTTCGTGGCCCCATCCCAGCTCATGAACCTGATGTTGTGTCCACATCGCGGAGGTGAGCGGACGAAGAACACCGTCCCGCCATCGCTGACCGATGGTGAGTACTGCTGGAGGTCACCTGGGTTGGGAACCTTCGTGGTCTCCTCGCCCAAGATGTCGTAGCGGAAGGTGTTGCAGTTGCTCCCTCGACAGAAGAAGTAGACGACCCAGTTGCCGTTCACCTGACCCGATTCGAGGTACGTGCGATTGCTGTCGGCCTCGGCGAGCACGATCTCTGCGTCGGTATCGGTGTTGAACAGAACGATGCGCTCGACCGCCCGGCGGCTGGTGAACCGGTCCCGGTCGAACAGCAGGTAGTCCCCCGAGATGCTGGCGTTGTGCTCGGTCCGTCCGGTATTGACTCCGTCTGGAAGCGGCGTGGTGGTGTCGCTCGCCATGTCGTACAGGACGAGATCCTCGCCCTGCGCCGTGACCTCGGTGTAGACGAGTACGGCCCCCTCGACACCACCCGTCCATCCTTGCGTGCCAGGGGGATTGACCCGCTGAGGATCGGCACCGCTCTGGCTGAAGTACGCGTTGAAGTGGTTCGGGCGCCCGGGCGTGTTCGCCATCCACGCGACGTACTCCCCGTCCGCTGCGGGCCGGAATTCCTGTGCACCCGTCTCGACGACCGGAGGGTGCGCCTTCGCGAGCCGCTCATACGACAGAGCGGTCACCGGAAGCGCTGTCGCCGCGCAGATCATCAGGGCAGCGAGCAGGGTCGCGAGTCGACGGTGTGCACGAAGTCCTCCCTCTCTCGTCGGTGCGAGCGTCACATCATCGCGCCACTATGCGCCCGAACGCAACTCCGCATCCGTCGCTGGCCCTGAGACCGAGGATTCCACCGGTCCCCGCGCTAAGGTGACGTGATGACGCTCGCCGCTGGAGATACCGCCCCTCCGTTCGCCCTCACCGACCAGCACGGCGAGACCGTGCGGCTCGAAGACTTCCGAGGACGGAAGCTGCTCGTGTACTTCTATCCGAAGGCCGACACCCCCGGCTGCACCACGCAGTCCTGCGACGTGCGTGATCATCGCCAGGAGTTCGTGGATCTCGGGGTCGACGTGGTCGGCATCTCGCCCGACGAGCCGAGCGCACAGCTCGCTTTCGACCGGAAGTTCTCGCTGGGGTTCCCGTTGCTCGCCGACACCGATCACGCCGTGGCCGACGACTGGAGCACGTGGGGAGAGAAGAAGCTCTACGGCAAGGCCTACATGGGCGTCATCAGGTCGTCGTTCCTCGTCGACGAGGACGGCCGCATCGAGCAGGCCTGGTACAAGGTCTCGCCCTCGAGCACGGTGCCGAACGCCCAACGGGAACTCGCCGGGTGACAAGTGTCCCGACCGGACCGTCGCAGCTGCCAAGATGGACCTCATGGCGACGGTGGTGAGACCCCGCTCCCCGCTCTGATGGATCCGACCAGATTGCCCATGCATGCACCTCTCCCACATGGACCCGGGAGGCCCTCATGAGACGGCTCGCGTTGCTCGGTTCCATCTTCGCGCTGGCGCTGGGAACGGCAGGACCGGCGTTCGCCCTTCCGTCGCAGCAACCGGACGACACGTGGATGGTGAACGGTCCGGTTCGAACGCTCGAGAAGGTGGGATCGACGATCTGGATCGGTGGGAGCTTCACACGACTTCGTTCCAGCGCTGCCGGCGGTTCGACGATCGTCGTCAGTGGCCTCGCAGCCGTGAACGCCGAGACCGGTGCACCCGTCTCTGGCCTGCATCTGCCGAAGGTGCGGGGCACGGCTCCGATCGTGCACGACCTGGACTTCGGCGATGGCGTGCTCTACGCGGGAGGCAAGTTCGACTCGGTCGACGGATCAGACCGGACCAACCTGATCGCCATCGATCCCGCTGACGGGCACGTGCTCCCGTTCTCGTCGAACGCCCCGACGACGTTCGCAGTGCTTGCCGACCCGAACGGAGGGGTGTACGCAGGCAAGCCGTACGTGCGTCGATACCACCCGTCGGGTGCGCGGGACACCGCGTTCGAGAGCCAGACACCCACGGTGAGCGCGTCATCCGCGAACGGCCCCGTGATCCTCGACCTCGCGTTCGCACCGGATGGGGACGTGTTCGTCTCCGGTGCGTTCGACTTCCTCAACGGTGAGCCACACCGCATCATCGCCAAGCTCGACCCGGCGAGCGGCGAGCCCGGGTCGTGGGCCATCGGGGGCCCGCTCGGGACCAACCCGCGAGGCATCGACATGTTCGTCGACGCCGGGAGCGATGCCCTGTTCATCGCGGTCGGCGGATCGGACTTCGCGGCGCGGTACCGGATCTCCGACGGAGGACTGGTCTGGAAGACCGACACATCGGGGGCATCCCAGGCGGTCGATCGTTTCGATGCCGAGCAGATCGTGGTCGGCGGTCACTTCAAGTGGGTCGCGGCGGAACGGGGGATCCAGTGCGGTAGCAACAAGCACCCGACTGGGAACTGCGAGCGGCGCCTGCGATTGGCAGCACTGGATGCTGATACCGGTGATCTCGACCCGGCCTGGGATCCGGACGTCAAACCGCTCTACTTCGGGGTCTGGTCGGTCCTCGTCAGCGCAGGAAGGCTGCACGTCGGAGGCGAGTTCACCGAGATCGAGGGCGTGCCCCAGCTGTACTACGGTCGGCTCTCTTAGCCCGCGCCGCCCGCCTCGGCGTGCTGCAGCATAAGACTGGTCGGGTCGACGTGCTCGTCTACGATCCGCACGACCCCGAACGCTCCCGACCCCCTCGTTACCGGGGGTGGGCGGCGACCCACGCCTGCAGGTTCACCACATGCGACCGTGCCTCGGCACCGTACTCGCACCCTCCCGGGTGATCGCACTGCGGGTTGCCCTCTCCCGTCATGAAGTTGAACCGACAGTTGGGGCAGAAGACATCGAGGTCCTCAGGGAGGTAGGGGCAGTCTCCCCAGGAACACGACCGCTCTCCCTCACCCGTGGCCAGGTCGTATCCGCAGCCCGGACACTGGACGAACCCTTCCCATCTCGCCATCAGGCTCGCCTCCCTTCCGGACCCACCGTGCGCTCCCGAGCGACGGGTGCCAGTGCTGAACGGCCCATCACGCCCGGGACCGAATGCTCGGATCGTCTGGGGAAGGAGGCGACGGCTGCGGCGCGGGCGAACCGGCGGGGAGGCTGGGTCAGGACCCGAGCCGGGCGAGGCCGATCACGATCATCGCGACGACGACCCCGAGGGTGACCGCGATGGCCAGCCATGATGCCCAGCCTCGCGGCCATCCCCCCGGGTCAGGCATCGTGGCGCCGCCTAAGGGATCAGGTGGAGCGTCGTGCGGATCTGCCGCTGCACACGCTCCACCGTGGCGTGCCCGCGCGCGTTGACGTAGGCGCCGGTACCGCCGGTGATCGAGAACGTGCACACCTCGTCGCCGAAGTAGCATCCATCAGGCTGCACGAACCCGGTGAAGGTGACCGACCCGCGGGAGGTGTACGGCCCGTCCTTCAACCGCTCGATCCCGGTGACGATGCTCCCGACTCCATGGCCGGTCGTGACCAGTGCGTGGGACGTGCCCACGAGGTTCCCATCGGCATCGTGCGACGGGAGCCGCCCGATGATCGCTTGCCCGAATCGGGAGTCGGAACCCTTTACTGGCTTCCACATGAAGTATCCGCACCGCGCGTCATTCCCACAGATGCTGTGGGTCAACACGATCTCCTCTGGCTCGGTGATCCCGCCTCCGCCCCCGTACGAGACGCCGGCCAACGTCCCCGCCAGCAGCAGCGCCGCCCCGAGACCTCCGATCAACAGCTTCCTGCCCATGTCGCCCCCCTTCCTCGATCGACCCCCGCCATGTCGAGGGCCGGGAAGAGGGTCTGATCCCTCGATCGGAGTTGAAGCGGAGCGAGATCAACGGCGACTCAACGCCCCACCTCCAGGGAGAGAGAGCCTCCGCACTAGACGGCGAGACGTTCCCAGAGGATCTCGGTCCGTCCGGTGACCACTGCGGTGTGTGGCTCGGCCACCCTGGGCGTGCGTTCAAGGACCCGGCGTCTTGTGCGGTTCTTGACGACGACGGTGCAGGATCTGCATTGCTCATGGACACGAGTACTGTGTACGGTCGCCGAGTGCAGTTCCGCGTCTTGGGACCTCTCGAGGTCGACGCGGGGGACGGCCCGATCCCCCTCGGCGGGCCGAAGCAACGCGCCGTGCTCGCCAACCTGGTGATCCGCGCCAATCAGTTGGTGCCGGCGGACACGCTGATCGCCGAGATCTGGGGCGAAGAGCCGCCGGAGAGAGCCCGGCACACGCTGCAGACCTACGTGTCCAACCTTCGTCGGACCCTCGGTGAGGACCTGCTGCAGGGGCGTTCCCCCGGTTACGTCCTGGTCCTCGACCCGCTCGA
>JBGGNG010000148.1:0-57684 GCA_041287635.1 Actinomycetota bacterium
TCTCGGAACGTCACGCCGTCGGGCACGTCACCCGCGACGAGGACGCGGGTGGCATCCGATATCACGATCTGGCCACCGTGGCCTGCCGCCGCGATCCGAGCTGCCCGGTTGACGTCGATCCCGACGTAGTTGTCGCCGCCCGGAACGCCTTCGCCGGTGTGCAATCCCATGCGGACCCGGATCGGGTTACCGTCGGGCCAGGGCTGCGCAGCGAGCGCTCGTTGCGCCGCGACGGCCGCTCGTAGCGCGCCGGGCGCCGTCGGGAATGCGACGAAGAACGAGTCGCCCTCGGTGAGGATCTCGACACCCCCCTGCTCGGCGACCGCCGTTCGCATGATCTCGGCGTGTCGGTCCAATCGGCGCACGAATCCTTCTCGCCCGAGGTCCTGGAGCAACCCGGTCGACCCCTCGATATCGGTGAACAGGAACGTCACTGTGCCGGTTGGCAGGTCGCGCATCCTCAGCACAGTACGCCAGCACCGCGGGTCGGTCGTTGCCCGCGTTCGGCCCACGCACGACGAACCTCAGAGATGCGTTGATGTGAGGGCCTTCGGCACCTTCCTCGCCACGACGACGGTGATGACTTGGCCCGGCAGCAGCGACGTGCCGGTAGAGGGTGCAGCCGGCGCGATCCTTCTTCAGGAGGCCGGGCACGGACCCACGGCCAGTACCTCGACGTCGCCCACCGGAAGGTCGAGCAGCGCGCGGTCGTCAGGCTTTCTGCGCGGCGCTCGATTGACGGGCGTTCCTTCAGTCGCCCGGATGCCAGGGACCCATTGCGAGCTGCGATCCGTCGGGCGACAAGTGCCACCCCTTGCCTTCAGCTTCTGTGAAGCCGGAGCCGTCGGGCGCGAAGGTGTAGGTGCCGCCTTGCATATCGAGCAAGATCGAGATCCGATCGCCAGCCGGCGACCACGCGAAGCCGTCCACGTGACCGAGGCCCATGGTCTTCTCGTTGGCCAGGATCTGGTGCGCATTGCTGCCGTCGGCGTCCATGATCCACACACGATGGCCGTAGTCCCCCCCTCCGATCACGAACGCGATCTCGGTGCCGTCTGGCGAGTAGGTCGGCTCGTACACATCGGGTTGGTGACGTCTCTTGAAGAGAACCTCGGCGGGGCCGCCGTCGGTGTCGACGATCCAGAGCCTGGGGTCGTCGTAGGCGGCGAACACCACGTGCGACCCGTCAGGCGAGATCGTCGCGCCGTCGAAACCCGTGCCCCACGGCGGTTCGGTCACCACGGTCTCCGACCCATCGGCGTGCAGGATGATCAGGCGCTCTGCGTCTCCCCTCCGGTACCTCACCTGTCCGTCACGGAGCCACTGCATGACCAGGAGCCGCCGTCCGTCGCTCGACCACCCCAGCGGGATGCCTGGCTCGGTGCCCAGCTGCAAGCTCGTCGCCGAGGGTTCCGACTTGGTCGGGTCGACGACGTAGATGCCAGGAGAGCCGCAGGAGTAGCCGCATTCGACGACGTACCCCCCGACGACTGGCGCGAAGATGCCGAGGTCCTCGGAAGGAGGGTTGGTGGGGACGGGCGGATCCGCCGGGACGCGATCCGAGGTCAGCGAGCGGGCGAGGACGAGCCCCATCGCGAGCGCGACGGCGACGCCGAGGACGCCCGCACGGATCCGCCGGTTGCGTTGCTTGCGCTCGCGTCGACCGAGCAGCCGCTCGAAGTCGCCCTGCTCGAGGTCGACGGTGCGGCTCTCGCGTTCGAGGGCATCCGCGATCCTAGGCATCGTCGACCTCCATCACCGTGCGGAACGCCTCGCGCCCGTGGCGCGTCAGGGATCGGATCGTCGCGTCCGTGACGCCGAGCGCGTCCCCCGCCTCCTTGGACGTCAACCCGAGCATCTCGGTGAGCACGAGCGCCGCGCGTTGGCGCGGCGGGAGCGCGGCGAGGACGTGGCGGACGGCCTGGCGGTCGTCGGCGTCGGAGAAGTCGTCGTTCGAGGGCGCGAGCCCGACGGTCCGGCGGACCGCGAGCATCGTCCGCCGGTAGCGCTTGCGGAACAGGTTCATCGCGGTTCGGTAGAGGTATCCCACCGGGTCGTCCATCCCGCCGACGCGGTCCCATCGCTCCCACACCCTGAGGAACGCGTCCTGCATCACTTCCTCGGCCTCGGCGCGGTTCCCGGTCACGAGCCACAGCCGCCGGAACAGCGTCCGAGCCTCGGCTTGGTAGAAGGTCTCGAAGGTGCGGGACGCCTCGAGCTCGTCGAGGGCCGCGTCCGTGACGACGATCGGTTCGGTCATGTCGGTGTATGAACCCTCGAAACGCCCGGAACGTGCAAGCGGACTTGGGGCGGGGATGAATTCCCTGTGCCCCGGATGACCGGAGAGGCGGCGGGTCGGGACCGAATCACCGTTGCGCACCGGTTCACCGGGGTGGCGATCCGGTGTAGAGCAGGTCGCTGGCTACCAGTCACTCAGCGGGATCCGGTAGAGCACCGCCCGCCACCCCTCGGGCTTCTCGACATGAGCCACGGTCCAGAGCTGCCCCTCGCTTGCGTGCACGCCTCCACTGGCCTGCGGCCGCCCGATCCGCGCGACGACGCGATCGGTTGCCGGGTCGATCTGTGCCACCAACTCGGCGCTGGCACGGAGCCAGACGAACCCCGCTCCGACCATGACATCACCGCCGAAGATGCTGTCCGCGTCCACCGGAATCGTGGCGACGACCTTGTCGGACGTCGGGTCGACGTGGGACACCGATCCACCGCTTTGGTTCATGACCCACACGCCGCCTTCACCAACGTCCAAGAACCGTGGGCCGGAACCAACGTCGATCTCCGACACGACCGCCCCCGTCCCAGGGTCAACGCGCACGACGCGATCCTCGGCGAAGTAGGTGATCCAGATCCCGCCGAGCCCGGCACGCACGGCCGTGCCGCCTTCCGGAACGTCGTACGTGTCGGCGATGTCGAGGGTTTCCGGATCGATCCGAACGAGCACGCACCCCGAACAGTCGTCCCCATCCGCGATCGACCAGATGCCGCCCTCGCCTGCACCGATGCTCGACTCTCCTTCGGCGGGAACATCGACCGCCACCCATCCGGTGACGATGCCGGTCTTGGGGTCGATGCGCGCGACCCCTTGTCCTCCACACGTCGCCGTCCACACGGCACCGAACCCTGAATCCATCGAGGCACATGGCGACTGCGGCACCGCGACCGAGCCCTGAAGACGACCGGTCTGGGCATCGTAGAACCCGACGCCCTTGCCCACGCCGCTCACCCATGCACGTCCGAAGTCCACGAGAACCCAATCGGCGCTCGACGGGGCGCGGATGGCCTGACCGCCCGCCTGCCGTACACTGGTGATCTCCGGCAGCTCCGGCTCAGTTTGGGGCGGCGAGGTCTGGGCTTCGCTGGGGGTGGGACTCGCGCTGCTCGTCTCACCATCCCCGTCGCGGCACGCAACCAGCGAGAGTGCGAGGACCAGCGCCACCCCCGGCATGGCCATCACGCGCTGATGGCTCACGGCAAACCGCATCTTCCGCCCTCCTTCACGCTGTCGACAGGCGGGGGTCCGCGTGGCGCCGAGCCCCGTCGCTGCACGTGCTTCGCCGTTGGTCTCAGGAGAAGGTTGCTGATCTCACGATGGCGTGCAGCTCGTCGACGGCATGCTGTGGGGTGTCTGCGTAGTACCCGCCTTCGAGGAGCGCGATCCTGCCGTTCACGTCCACGATCCAGATCTCGTCGATCTCGCCTGGGCCTTGTGCGTAGAGGGCCGGGTCTTCGCCGGCAACGCCGAGCGTGGAGAAGTTGCCCTCGTCGCAGTCCATGAACCGGGCGTCATCGGGGACGTGGAGGGTGATCTTCTTCCCCGAGTACCCGCCCACGGTGATCTCCTTGGGCGCCGATGGGTTCCGCGACGCCTGATTCGCTAGGGCGGCTACGAGCTCGTCGACGGTGGTGGCGGGGGCATCGGGCCTCGTGCTTCTCCACTCGCACGGATCGCCGTACACGTAGAACTCCTTGTCCACCACGAATGCGATGATGCCAGCCCCGTCCGGCGGATTGAAGCCTCCTGGGCCCCATTCCATGGCCCAGACATCCGGCGGGCCGGACCAGCCGGGTGCGGGAAGAGTGACCGTGATCCCGATCGCGTCATCGGAGGCCTCCGAGAGGACGTAGGTCCGGCTCCCCACCGAGGGGGACGGACTGGCGGTCGACGCAGCTGCCTGCGCAGGGCTCCGCGGTGCAGTGGTCACGGAAGCTGGTGCATCGGTCCCGCAGCCCGCAACCAGCAAGGTCATCACGAATGAGCCGAGTGTCGCAGTCTTCGAAGATCGCTTCATTCCGAACACCTCAATGGACCTCCTTGGCAAACCGGCGCTGGCGGCGTTGTCGATTGTCATCCTCCCGTTGGTCGTCCTCCTAGGAACGCGGACGCCTCGAGCTCCTCGAAGGCTGCGTCCGAGACGAGGATCGGTTCGGTCATGTCGGTGGATGAACCGTCGAAACGCCCAGAACGTGCAAGCGGGTGTGCACTTCGATGAAAGATGATCGGCTGGCGTTCGCTCCGTCGCGACCGGGACTGCTCCTCCTCTCGCGGGAGGACGCGTAATGGGTCGTCTCCGGTCCAAACGCTTGCCGCACCGGGCCGGTCGGCAGACCTCGTCATTGGTCCATCGCACGGTCCGCCGCCTCCTGCGGCGTTTCCGCAGGTGAGGAGCGGGTGGACCCAAGGGGAGTCGAACCCCTGACCTCTTGGCTGCCAGCCAAGCGCTCTACCAGCTGAGCTATGGGCCCTCGTCTCGGGATTCTATCGGCCGGTCGCGGCGACGTCCGAAGGTTCCCACTCGACCTCAGGCGCGTCCGACCAGAGGCGCTCGAGGTCGTAGTAGGCGCGCTCCTCCTCGCCGAAGACATGCACGACGACGTCGACGTAGTCCAGCAGCCACCACCCTGCCTCGGGCTCGCCCTCGCGACGCATCGGCTTCACGCCGAGGCGGCGCAAGGCTTCCTCGACGGCGTCGATCACGGTGCGGACCTGTCGCTGGGTGCCGGCCGAGCAGATCACGAAGTGATCGGTGATCACGATGATCTTCGAGACGTCGAGGACCACGATGTCCGTGGCCTGCTTCTCGGCTGCGGCTCGGGCGGCGGCGATCGCCACGTCGCGGCTGGGCGGCAGCGCCGTCGCGCCGACCGCCTGCTTCCTCCGTTCCTGCGTCAAGCCGTGAAGTCCTTCCCCACCACGATCGTGATGTCGCCGACGCCTGATGGTACCGCTGCGACGCGAACCCGGCCGACCCCCAGTGCCGCCGTGACCGCACGCGCCTCGCCCTCGTGGTCGGGGCCGTTGGCGAACACCTCGGTCCTGGCGATGTCGAAGCTCTGCGCGTTCTGAGAGAGCACCGTGCGGAACGCTTCGGGGAGGATGCTCACCGCGACCGACTCGCCCACCCCGGGCTCGCCGCTGCCGTTCTGCACGATCACGGGCACGGGGATGGGCGTGCCGAGGATGCCGGAGAGCAGCTCGTCGAGGGCCGGGTAGACCGGCACGATGATCGTCGAGGTCACGCGTTCGGTGGGCATGTCGAGCACCTCCGCGCCCTCTGCGTCCGCCAGCGTCGCGTTGACGGCCTCCACATCGTCGGCCTCGACCTCGGCCGACACCTCCGGCGGGCTCGAGCCGTCGAGGATCGCGCTCAGCAGGATCTCCCAGCGGACACCGGCGTCGTCGGTGGCCCCTGCGAGGAACGCCCTGGTCTGCGCGCCCGACATCGTGATCTCGCCGGGGCCTAGGACGTCCGTGGTGGTCGGGTAGGCCTCAGGGAGGTCGACGGTCACGCCGCCGGCCGCGTCGACCGCCGAGGCGAGATCGCGGAGGGTGAGCACCGCGAAGTGCTCGATCCATACACCGCTCATGTTGGAGAGGGCCACGCGCATCGAGTCGCCCGGCAGCGCGGCGACCCCCGCCGTCGAGGTTTCCCCCTGTCCCGGCACCACGATGTTGAGCTCCGACGACAACGGCATCAGGAACGGCGTGCCCTCGGTCGGCACCCCCACGACCGCGAGGAACGGCGCGGGGCCGCCGTTCACCTGCAGGGCGAGCATCGTCGGGTCGTCGGATGCACCTGCTGGTGGGCTGTCGGTCGAGGGTGCGGAAGGCTCGTCGCCGCGAGTGACGAGGAACACGCCGATAGCGACGACCAGCAGCCCCGCCACCACACCCCAGACGACGCCGCGACGCGTCCGACGGGAGCGCTCGGCTCGCTCGACCCGGGACGGCCGCACGGGGTCGCCCGAGGGAACCGGACCGCTCACCGGTAGAGTCCCGCCTTCTCGATGTAGCTCTTCACACCCTCGGGCACCAGGTAGCGGATCGGACGGATCGCGCGCACGCGCGCGCGCACGTCGGTCGACGAGATCGCGAGGGCAGGCACGTTCATCACGGTGATACCGGGATGCTTCGTGGGCGCATGCGCCTCGAACGCCTCGAGGTCGAACCCGGGGCGGGTCGCCGCGATGAAGTGTGCCAGGGCGAACAGCTCGTCGGGTTGCTTCCACTGCTCGACGATCTCGAGCACCGCGTCGGCGCCGGTCACGAAGAACAGATCGGTGTCGTCGCCGCGTTCGTGCTGAAGCTCGCGCAGCGTGTCGACGGCGTAGGTGGGCCCGTCGCGATCGACCTCGACGCGTGAGACGCCGAAGAGCGGGTTCGACGCCGTGGCGATCACGGTCATCAGGTACCGGTCCTCGGGTGGCGAGACGACCCCGTGCTCCTTCATCCACGGGCGGCCCGTCGGCACGAACAGCACCTCGTCGAGCTCGAACTGGTGCAGCGCCTCCTCGGCCGTGACCAGGTGTCCGTAGTGGATCGGGTCGAACGTGCCGCCCATGATGCCTAGGCGCGTCCTCACGCCGCCCATCCTAGTGGGCAGACCCGACACCCCGGGGGAAGGCTCGACCGCCTCGACCGAGATGCTCACGGTCCCGACCCTCCGGTGAACACCCGCAGGTCTTCCGCGTGTTTCGCGTAATGCAGGGCCCCCGATTCCTCGAACCACTCGACGGCCTCGGGCGTGACTTCCTCGAGGGCGCCGAACGCCTCGATCATCCGCTGATGCGACGCCGCGAACCGCACGCGGATGTCTGCCGGGTCCATCGTGCGGGAGATCTCGAACCACGCCTGGTTTTGGCGCTCGACCGCCTCGCGCGTCTCCTCGGTGGGATCGAACACCCCCGCACGGATGCGCCCGAGCTGCACGGCACAATCGTCCATCCACCCCGAGATGTGGAACATCGCGTCCTTCGGCGACCACCCTTCCGGCGTGAGCGTCGGCTTCTCGAACCGGTCGTCGCCCGCGAGCTCGAACCAGCGGTCGAGGTCGCGCCAGGCATCGTTCTCCTCGCCCAGCAGGTGATGCATGTCGGTCACTCGGCGACCTCCGCGTCGACCCCGCCGCCGGGGAGCTCGTCGGGCAGGTACTCGAAGACGCGGTCGAGGATCGCGACTTCGTCCCCGCGGCGGGCCCCGAGCGACGCGAGCTTGCGCTCGACGCCTTCCTTCCTGAGCCGCCCCGCGAGCGTCTCGACGTCGCCCTCGTCGTCGAGGTCGGCCTCGAGCACCCAGCGCTCCACCGATCGCCCCGTCACCCGCCAGCGGCCGTCGGGATCGCGCGCGACGGTGAATCGAGGCCGGCCCGGACGGAGCACCACGTATGCCTGTCGCTCGGGCAGGGCCTCCTCGGCCTCGCGCGTGAGCAGGCCGAGGCGACCGAGCAGGTCCCCGACGCCGTCACCGGTCATCGCCGAGACCGGCAGGGCACCGTCATCGAGCCGGGCGGCGGCGGCGGCCGGATCGTCCACGAGATCCGCCTTCGCCCCCACCACGATCGCCGGACGTTCGACGAGCTCGGGGTCGTAGGCGGCGAGCTCGTTCCTCAGTGTGGCGAGGTCCGCGACCGGGTCCTCGGCGGCGAGGTCGACCACGAGCACCAGGGCACGACAGCGCACCACGTGCCGCAGGAAGCGGTGCCCCAGGCCCCTGCCCTCGCTCGCACCCTCGATCAACCCGGGGATGTCGGCCACGACAAACCGATCGGCGTCGTCGCCGGCGACGCCGAGGTTCGGAGTGAGCGTGGTGAACGGGTAGCTCGCGATCTTGGGCTTCGCGGCGGTGAGCCGCGCGAGCAACGTCGACTTGCCGGCGTTCGGCAGCCCGACGAGTCCGACGTCGGCGACCGTGCGCAGCTCGACGCGGAGGCGCTTCTCGTCGCCGTCCTCTCCCGGCTCGGCCGTCCTCGGCACGCGGTTGCGGGCACTGGCGAAGGCGAGGTTGCCCCGTCCGCCCCGCCCGCCCCGGGCGACCACGCTCCGTGCCCCTTCGCCCACGAGGTCGGCCACGAGACCCAGCTCGTCGAAGACCACGGTGCCGTCGGGGACGGGGATCACCACGTCGCGGCCGGAGGCTCCGTCGCGCTTGGCCTTGCGTCCGGGTTCGCCGCCGTCGGCTTTCACGTGAGGGTGGTCGGCGAGCCACGACAGGTCGTGCACCCCGCGGGAGACCTCGAAGACGACCGATCCGCCGTCGCCACCGTCGCCGCCGTCGGGCCCTCCGCGCGGCTTGAACGGCTCCGAGTGCAGCGAGGCCGAGCCGTTGCCGCCACGCCCGGCACGGGCGAACACGGTGCACTCGTCGACGAACGTCATGTCCCCAGCCTACGGTGGTCGCACGGAGCTCGGCGGGCCATGATGAGAGCGTGGTGGAACCGGTGACCGTCTGGCGTGTGCAGTTGCGCCGCGGAGATGTGGGCGACCGAGAAGGCACGCTGCGTCTCGAGGACGACGCGCTCGTCTTCGAGGACCTGGCATCGGCCAGCGAGATCACGCTGCCGCTCACCGACATCCGCTCGGCACGGCGCGTGAAGGGCTCGCCGATCCTCATCGTCGCCTACGACGACGGAGCCGAACGAGCCGAGACTGCCTACTACTTCTCGCAACCCCCGCCGCTCGAGGCGCCGCCGCCAGCCAGCGCGGGCACGTCGTCCACAGGGCGGCCCCTCGGACCGTTCGCTGCGATGCGACGGTCGTCGAAGCGTCGTCACCAGCGGGAGAACGTGAAGTACCTCGCCACGAAGGCGGGGGGGCTCAAGCCGACGATCCAGGCCTGGGCCGACGAGATCAGCGCCCGAGCACGGACCTGAGCGCTACTCGGCGGGGAGGACCGAGGCGAATTTGCGCCCGCGGGACTCGCTGAACGTCACGAGGCCCTCCCGCAGCGCGAAGAGCGTGTCGTCGCCGCCCTTGCCCACACCGTCGCCCGGGTGGATGCGCGTGCCGCGCTGGCGCACGATGACCGCGCCGGCGGTGACGGTCTCGCCGCCGTAGGCCTTCACGCCGGGGCGCTTCGCGTTCGAGTCGCGGCCGTTGCGGGACGAGCCGCCGCCCTTCTTGTGTGCCATAAGGCCTCCAAGGGTAACAAAGGCTTCCGAACGAGCCCCGCCTACGACTCCTCGGCCTCGGCGGCCGCGGCTTCCTCGGGCTCCGGAGAAGCGGCGGCCTTCTTCGAGGACGCCTTCTTCGCGGCACCGAGGGTCACGCTCTCGATCTCGAGCAGGGTCAGCAGCTGGCGGTGACCGGCTCGCTGGGCGTACCCGCTCTTCGGCCGGTACTTGAAGATGCGGACCTTGTCGCCCTTCCTCTCCCCCAACGGCTTCGCCGTGACCGTCGCCTTCGCGGCCTCGGCGCCGACGTGCGTGCCGCCGTCGTCATCGACCACGAGGAGCGGCTGGAACGTCACCGTCTCGCCCTCGTGCACGATCTTCTCGACCTCGATCACGTCGCCGGCCCTCACCTTGTGCTGCTTGCCGCCGGTCTTGATCACCGCATACATGGTTGCCTCCGCTCGTCGCGAGTCCGGTCACGGGTCACCCGTGCTCACGACCCTTCGTAATCGATCAGGATGCCCCGGCCCTCGCAGGTCGGGCAGGTCTCGGAGAACGACTCGACCAGGCCAGAGGATACGCGCTTGCGCGTGACCTGCATCAGGCCGAGCGGCCCGATCTCGAAGACCTGGCTCCGCGTCTTGTCGAGAGCCATGGCCTCCTTCATCGTCTCCTCCACCTTGCCCTTGTTCTTGTCGAGCAGCATGTCGATGAAGTCCACGACGATGATGCCGCCGATGTCGCGAAGGCGCAGCTGACGCGCCACCTCCTTCGCAGCCTCGAGGTTCGTGTTCACGACGGTCTCCTCGAGGTTCGTCTTTCCCACGCTCTTGCCGGTGTTCACGTCGACGATCGTCATCGCTTCGGTGCGCTCGATGATCAGGTATCCACCCGACGGCAGCCACACCTTGCGGTCGAGCGCCTTGTGGATCTGCTCCTCGATGCGGTGTTCCTCGAACGCCGAGAGCGCGCCGGTGTGCAGCGTCACCTTGGGCTCGAGATCCGGCGCGATGTCACGCACGTACGCCAGCACCCGCTCGTGGATGCTGGGCGAGTCGGTGACGAGGCCCCTGAACTCCTCGTCGGTGAACAGGTCGCGGAACACCCGCAGCGTGAGCTCGGGCTCCTCGTAGAGCACCGCGGGGGCTTTCACCTTCTTCGCCTGCTTCTGGATCTCGTCCCAGAGCGCGATCAGCCGCTTCAGATCGTGCACGATCGCCTCTTCGGCAGCGCCCTCGGCGGCGGTGCGCACGATCACGCCGTGGCCGCTCGGCTGCATCTTCTTCAGGATCGACTTCAGCCGCTTGCGCTCGTTGTCGCCCAGCCGCCGACTGATGCCGGAAAGGTCCTGGTCCGGGGCGAAGACGAGGTATCGACCGGGCAGTGAGATCTGGGCCGTGAGCCTGGCGCCCTTGCCGCCCATCGGGTCCTTCGTGACCTGGACCATCACGGCCTGGCCCGACTTCAGCACGTTCTCGATGCGAGGCGCCGGCCCCTCGAGGTCCTCGGGCCGGTAGTTCACCTCGCCGGCGTAGAGCACACCGTTGCGGCCGCGGCCGATGTCGACGAACGCGGCCTCCATACCCGGAAGCACGTTCTGAACGCGGCCCAGGTAGACGTTGCCGACCATCGAGGTCGCGCCCTGGCGGGTCACGTAGTGCTGGACCAGCACGTCTTCCTCGAGCACGGCGATCTGGTCGCGCTCGCCACGCTCGGTGATCACCATCAGCTTGTCGGTGAAGCGGGGCGGCACGATCGCGGGCTCGCGACGGCGGCGTCCGTCTCTCCCGGTGCGGCTACGACTCCCCCGGATGCCGCGGGTGGGACCGCCCGCCGCCACCTGCTCCTCGACGGTCATCTGCTTCGTCCGGCCGCCTCGTGCACCCTGACCGTCGTTCGTCTGGCCGTTGCCGCCGCTGCGCCCCTTGCCAGACTTCGAGCCCGATCCGCCGCGACTGCCGCCACGGCGTGACGAGGACCCCCGCCCACCCGCGGAGACATCGGGGGTCGCGTCGTCACGCTGGGACTCGGGCGTCTGCGCCTGAGGTGACGGGTCGACCCCGCCCTCGGCGTCATCGCTCGTGCGTGCCGAGCTCCCGCTCCCTCCCCTGCCGCGGCCCCTGCCGCCACGGCGACGCCGCTTCCGCGGGGTCCCGGACTGCGTTGTGGCGTCCGGTGCGGTGTCGGTCGAATCCGATGCCTCGACTGCTGCCTCGGTCTCGCCCGAAGGCGCGGATCCAGATGAGGTCCTGGCACGAGGCGACTGCGCCGGCGTAGCGGTGTCCTCCGGCTCCTCGGCCGTCGCGACGGTCGTCCCCGACGGGGTTCCGGCACCACGGCCGCCACGGCCGCGGCCACCACGGCGTCGGCGGCGAGCCGCGCTGGAGGTGCCTGGCCCGGTCTCGCTCTCGGCTGGGGCGTCCGGTCCGTCGACGGGCGTCTCAGTCTTGACCGGCGTCTCAGTCTTGACCGGCGTCTCGGTCTTCACGGGCGGCTCGGTCCTCACGGGCGTGTCGGGCTTCGGCGCCCTAGGTTCAGTCCGGCGCTTCGGCGCCGGCGTGACGGTCTTGGGCAGCGGCGCACCCCGCTTGAACGCGGCGATGCGCTCGTCGACCTCAGGGTCGGCCGACGCCTTCGGCGCCGCGACCTCGGTCTCGTGATCCACGGTTACTCCTCTCGGTCGATGCGAGAGGGCGCGCTGAGACCGGTGGGGACGCAACCACCGAGCCGCACGCGCATGGAACGCGCCGTGCTCGGCGATGTGGTGGTGTCGGTGCCCGCGCTGCGGTCGGTGCCGCGCGCCGGGCCTCGCGCGAGATCGCGCACCCGTTACGTCCTTGTCCGGCGCTCGCGGTCCGCGCTCCTGGCCTGGTACGGCCGGGCGGCGGTCGCGCGCCTCCTCGACTCATGGAAACCCGCTCAGACCGTGGATCCGGCCCTGAACGGGAACGTCTGGGCAGGAGCATAGCAGCGCGGTCGGGGCGAACGGGGGACCCGTGCGTGAAACGGCCGCTCGGACCCCCGCCCGTGGCAGCGGCCTAGTCCCTCTGGACCAGTTGAACAGGGCCGTGTCCCCCGGGGCGAACCCGGCGTTGGCTGGATACCGCCGTACGCCGAATCTGCCGACACTTCCTGCATGAGCAACATGGCCTTCCCCGCCAACGTGGCGACCCTTCCCTCGGCCATGCCTCGGGTCCGAGTGCTCCTCGTCGACGACAACGATGGGTTCCGCGAGTCACTGGCGATGCTGCTCGACACCGAGGAGATGACCGTCGTCGGACAGGCGCCCAACGGCGTGGAGGCGCTCGCGATGATCGGGGGACTCGACCCCGACGTGGTACTGATGGACGTCCGCATGCCCGAGATGGACGGCATCGAGACCACCCGCGAGCTGAAGGCCCGGTTCCCGTCGCTCGGCATCGTGGCCCTGACCGGCTCCGAGGACCAGCGCGCGGTGCGCGACATGCTCGTGGCGGGGGCCTCCGGCTACGTGCTGAAGGACAGCGACGGCGACGAGATCCTCTACGCGGTCCGCCAAGCCGTCACGGGCGGAGGCGTACTCTCCCCCGAGGTCACGCCGACCGTGATCGAGGAGCTCACCGAGGCGCTCGAGCGGGAGCGACGACGCACCCGACAGCTCGAGATCGCCCAGGAGGCGCTGCTCGAGCGGGCGGCGCGGCGGCACGAACTGATCTCACGCCTCGGCCACGAGCTCCGCACGCCCGTCACCGTGATCCTCGGCATGGCCCAGACGCTGGCCAAGGGAACCGCGCCTCAGGAGGACCGTGGCGCGATCCTCGAGAGCCTCGTCGACCGGGCGAACGGCCTGGCTCGGCTCGTCCACCGGTTCGAGGCCGCCGTCGAAGCCGGGCTCACCGAGTGGGCCGACGTGGTGCAGGTGGCGCGCGAGGTCGCCGAGGGACGCGACAGGGTCGTGATCGAGGCCCCCGGGGGCCCCGCCATGGCGAGCCTGAACCGTACCGCCGCACACCGCGTGATCGAGGAGCTCGTCGAGAACGCGCTGGCGTTCTCCCCCGCCGACGCTCCTGTCGTCGTCGCCGTGACCCTCGGCGCGTCGGGGCCAGAGGTGCGGATCACCGACCATGGGGACGGCATCGACCCCGAGGCGATGCACCGCATCTTCGAGCCGCTGGAGCAGGCGGAGCGGCTCAACACCCGCACCCATCAGGGCGTCGGGTTGGGCCTCACTCTGGCGCGCATGTCGGCCAACGCGATGGACGGCGACGTGCTGCTCGAGTCGACGGGACCCGAGGGCTCGACGTTCCTGTGGGTCGTGACGCGTCCGGTCACTTGAACCGGCGCATGTGCACGTTCAACAGGATGCCGATCGCCACGAAGTTCACCAGCATCGCCGTGCCCCCGTAGCTGAGGAACGGCAGTGGGATGCCGGTGATCGGCATGATGCCGATCACCATGCCCACGTTCACGAAGATCTGGATCGCGAACATCGAGGCGACCCCGGTGGCGAGGTAGGTCCCGAATGAGTCCTTCGACAGGTACGCGATTCGGATCGCCCGCCAGAGCAGCAGCGCGAACAGCGCCAGCACGAACGCCGAGCCGAAGAACCCGAACTCCTCCCCCACCACTGTGAAGATGAAGTCGGTGTGCTGCTCGGGCACGTAGTCGAGGTTGGTCTGCGAGCCCTGCAGGAAGCCGCGCCCGAACATGCCGCCAGAGCCCACCGCGATCACCGACTGCTCGAGGTTGTAGCGGGCGTCCTCGCTGACCGAGCCGGAGTCGAAGACCGTGAGCAGCCGCTCGACCTGGTACTCCTCGACGACGTTCATCTGGAACGCCAGCGCGATCACCACGATCGTGGCGACCGCGAGCGCTATCAGGTGCTTCGCCTGGGTGCCGGCGACGACCAGCACGCCGACCGTGATCGCCGCCAGCACGATCGTGGTGCCGATCTCGACGTTCACGAACACGAGCAGCATCGTCACGCCGGCCACCCCGATCACCCGCACGAGATCGGGCACGGTCGGCACCGGCGAGCGCAGTTCCGAGAGCATCGCCGCCAGGATCACGATCAGGCCTATCTTCGCGAACTCCGACGGGCTGATCTGGAGCAGGCTGACCCCGGGGATGTTGATGTAGTTGCTCGTACCGGTCTCGCTCGCCGCCACCCCGGGGATGCGCAGCAGCAGCAGCCCCACGATCGTCGCCCCGTATATGAACCCCGCATAGACCTTGAGGAACCGGTAGTCGAACGTCGCCATTACGAGGAGCAGCACGAGACCGAGCACGGCGGTGACCACTTGCTTGTTCACCCTGGAGAACGGATCGAACCCGTCGGCGCGCAGCGTCTGACTCGTGGCCGAGTAGATCGCGAACAGGCCGATCACGACGAGCGCTGCCGTCACGATCAGCAGCATCGGATCGAGGTGGCGGATCGGCCGTCGTTCGTCGGCCCAGACGCGTCCCGCAACGACGTCCATCAGTCCTGCCCCGTCTGGGTGATGACCGGCGCGTCCGACTCGATGCCGTACATCGTCTCGATCACGCGACGCACGAGCGGCGCCGCGACGTCGGAGCCGAAGCCCGCCTGCTCGACCATGGCGACCACGACGTACTTCGGGTCGTTCGCCGGCACCATGGCGGCGAACCACGACGTGTCCTGGAACTGATCACCCCGGAACGCCGTGCCGGTCTTGCCCGCGACCGGGATCTCCGTGATCGGGAATCCCAGGAATGGCAGCCGGGCCGTGCCTCGTATCGGCACCTGGGTCAGAGCGTTGCGGATGTAGTCGAGCTCGGCCTGCGAGTAGGGCACGGTGCGGTCGCACTGGCCATTGACCTTCTTCAACTCGGTCTCGCCGTCGCTCGCCATCACGCGATCGACGACGTGAGGACGGCACAGGTGACCTTCGTTCGCGATCGCGCCGTATGCGGCCGCGAGCTGCAGGGGCGTGACCGACATGTACCCCGAGCCGATCATCGTGAGGATGTACCCGCCCGGGTTCCAGCCGCCTTGACCGAACAGGTCCCTCTGCTCGTCTGCGTTCCCCCACTCGGCGTCCGGCAGGAAGCCGCTCGCCTCCCCCGGCAGGTCGACCCCCGTCGGCTTCTCGAAGCCCCAGGCGCGGAGGTGCTTCTGCAGTGGCTCGTTGTCCTCGCCGAGCTGGTCGTTCTGGTACCGGAACCAGAAGTCGGAGCCCCACTCGTAGAAGCTCGAGTCACACGAGATGATCAGGTGTTCCGCGATGGTGCCGGGGAACAGGTCCTGGCTCGACCAGTTCGAGAACGAGGCCCCCGACTCGTCCCCCGGATGCACGTACTCGGACGGGCAGGCATAGCCCGTGCCGAGATCCGCGTAGCCCTCCTTCACCGCCGCCAGAGCCGTGAACGGCTTGAACGTGGAGCCCGGCAGATACACCTCCTGATATGCGCGGTTGAGCAGCGGCGCCACCTTGTCTGCGCCCGAGCACTTCTCCGTGAGGCCCAGGTAGCAGACCTCGTCACGCTTCAGGCCCCGAACGAACCAACGGGGGTCGTAGTCCGGCCAGGATGCCATCGCTTTCAACCCGCCGGTCTCGACGTCGAGCACGACCACGACGCCCGCGTCCGCCTTGAAGTAGGTGCCGCTGTCCTCGTCGAGGACCTGTCTCGTGCGGAGGATGCTCTCCTCGAGGTACCCCTCCGCCGCTCGCTGCCACTCGCTGTCGATCGTGAGCACGAGATCGCCGCCGGGCGTGGGCTGCTGGCCGCCGAGATCGCGGATGCGCTCTCCGTCGGAGTTCACGACGTAGCGCTGGAAGCCCTTCCTACCGCGGAGCCACTTCTCGTACTGGACCTCCAGGCCCGTCTGACCGGCCATGTCGTTCGGCCCGTAGCACCGTGCGCTCGGGCCCGACCCGTCGCAGATCGGGAACTCGTCCTGCTCGAGCTGGGCAGCCTGCACCTGCCCGACCCAGCCGACCATGTGGGAGGCGGTCCTGCCCATCGGGTACTCCCGCACGCTCGCGTTCCGCACCTGCACCCCGGGGAAGTCCTCTTGCCGCTCCCGGATCGCAAACGCGACCTCCTCGTCCACGAACTCCGCAACCGGCTTGGGTTGGTAGTCGAAGTAGAGCTTGCTCTCCAGGTCGCGACGGATCTGTTTGACGGGGATGTCGAGCATCGCCGAGAGCTCGCCCAGCACTTGCTCGGCCACGCCGCTTTCCTCGAGCTCCTGCTTGTCGACCCGGACCTCGAGGCTGCTTCGGTTCTGCACGAGCGGTTTCCCGTTGGGCTTGCCGTACTGGTCCTCGGTCCAAATCTGGCCGCGGAGCGCATCGATCGCGACCGATCGCACACCATTGTTCTGGGCCTCCTCGGCGTAGACCTGCGTCGCGAGTACCTGCAGGAACCACAGCCGGGTCGAGAGCGCAGCGAACATCACGAGCACGAGGATCGCGAACACCTTGAGGCGGGCCGAGCTCTTCTCCATCTAGAACCGCACCACCCTCGTCGGCCTCGACCCCTCGATCACCCGGCGCAGCAGCGGGTACACGATCGGCGTGAGGATCGCGTTGTAGAGCGCGGTCAGCAGGGTCACGCGGATCGCATACGAGAACGTCTCCTCGAGCTGACCCAAGAGGAACGCCACGACCTGGTAGAACGCGATGCCTGCCGCCGTGCCCACCCCGACCAGGATCGTCGGCAACAGGGGCGACGGAGAGACGATGTACTGGCGTGCGAGGCCCGCCGCATAGCCGACCAGGGTGAGCGTGAGCGCCGTGATGCCCTTTGGCTGGTTCAGCATGAAGTCCTGGGCCAGGCCCGCGGCGAAGCCGGTGATCGCGCCCTCGTTCGGCCCCTCGAGGATGGCGATCACGATCGTGATGAGGAACATCAACTCGGGCCGCACCCCGAGGAGCTTCAGGTTCCAGAACAGCGTCGACTGCAGCAGCAGGGCGGTCACGATGACGACGATCGTCACGAGCACGCGTCGGGTCATCGGCTCACGCCTCGGTCCTCGCCTGCAGCACGAGCACGAACTGCAGCGTCTCGAAGTCGACGGCCGGGCGCACCTCCACGTACTGCTGCGTGACGTTCTCGGCCTCGATGGTCCGTGAGACCTGGCCGATCAGCATGCCGGGCGGATAGAGCCCCGCCTCGCCGTTGACTTCGTACCCCTGCGTGAAGACCGACTCGTCTCCCTCGATCACCGTGCCCTCTTCCACGAGGCTCATCCGCAGGTCCTGGTCGCCCTGGCCCTCGACGAGGCCCGCTTCCTCGGTGCCTTCGACGGTGGCGGCAACCGCGTAGTCGCGGTCGATGATCAGCCGCACGTCCGACGACGTCGGGGTCACCTGCACGACGCGTCCGACCAGCATCGGTGAGCCCGGGAAGCCGGTCGCGACCGGTTGGTCGACCTCGATGCCGGCGTTCGACCCCTTGTCGATCGTGATCGTGTATTCGAAGTTCGAGATGCCGTTCGCGATCACGAGGGCCGGCACCGACGTCGGGTCGAGCGATCCGCGAAGCTCCATGAGGTCCAGGAGCCCTCGGTACTGCTCCTGCTCGTAGGCATCGGATGCGATCTGCGTGCGGAGGGCGTCGTTCTCCCCCTGGAGGCGCTCGTTCTCGTCGGCGAGTGAGGGCAGATGGGCGAGGCCCGAGAAGAAGTCGCCGACCGGCTCTATCACCGTCGTCACGGCTCGTTGCATCGGCGCCATCACGGACTTCGCCGCGGTGCCGACCCCGGCGAGCGGGCCCGATTCGCCCTGGCGGTAGTCGAGCGTGATCACCGCGAGGGAGATCGAGACCAAAGCGACCACCAGGAGCCGCGTCGAGCGGGGGCGCTGCCGCGTGACCACAGCGGCTACCGGCGCGAGGGGGTCACCAGGACCCGCTGCAGCACCTCGAACTCCTCGAGGCACTTGCCGGACCCCAGCACGACCGCCTGCAGCGGCGTGTCGGCGATGCGCACGGGCATGCCGGTCTCGTGCCGCAGGCGCTTGTCGAGCCCACGGAGCAGCGCGCCGCCGCCGGTGAGCACGATGCCGCGGTCCATGATGTCCGCGGAGAGCTCGGGGGGTGTCCGGTCGAGCGTGGTCTTGATGGCGTCGATGATGGCGTTGACCGGTTCCTCGATCGCGCGGCGGATCTCCTCCGCAGTGATCGTGATCGTCTTCGGCAGGCCGCTGACGAGGTCACGCCCCTTGATCTCGGCCACGAGCTCCTCGGGCATCGGGAACACGCTCGCGATCGCGAGCTTGATCGCCTCGGACGTGCGCTCGCCCAGCAGCAGGGAGTACTCCTTCTTCACGTGCTGGATGATCGCCTCGTCGAGCTCGTCGCCGCCGATGCGGATCGACGTGCTCGTGACGATGCCGCCGAGCGAGATCACGGCGACCTCGGTCGTGCCGCCGCCGATGTCGACCACCATGTTCCCGGTGGGCTCGTGGATCGGGAGCCCGGCGCCGATCGCGGCCGCCATGGGCTCCTCGATGATGTACGCGCGGCGCGAACCCGCCGCGATCGTTGCTTCCTCGACCGCGCGCTGCTCCACGCCGGTGATGCCCGACGGGACGCAGACGACCACGCGCGGCTTCGCGAGGAGGCGTCGCTTGTGCACCTTCTGGATGAAGTAGCGGAGCATCTTCTCCGTGACGTCGAAATCGGCGATCACGCCGTCCTTCAGGGGCCGCACCGCCTGGATGTGGCTGGGTGTGCGGCCGATCATGCGCTTGGCCTCGGCGCCCACGGCAAGGATGGCTCCACTCAGGGTGTTGATCGCGACGACGCTCGGCTCGTTCAGCACGACGCCGCGTCCACGCACGTACACGAGCGTGTTCGCGGTGCCGAGGTCGACGGCCATGTCGCGACCAAGGAACCCTAGTACACCCTCCGTCCCCTGGTTCTTGGACGTGGGAGAAGAAGATCGTTGAATCCTCTCGGCCATGATGGGACTCGCAGGCCATTCAACAGGAGGGGTCCTGGGCTGGCAACTTCACGGGGGCGAAACCACGGGCGCGTCACAACCTCGGTAGGCTCCGCGCCATGACGGTTGCGGTGGTCTTCCCGGGGCAGGGCTCGCAGTTCGAGGGCATGGTGGACCCGTGGATCGGGCACCCGGCAGGGCGCGTGGTGATCGACGAGGCGAGCCACGCGATGGGGCGCGACCTGGCCGCCGGCGCCCACGACGAGGCGGCGCTCGCCACGACAGAGTTCGTGCAGCCGGCACTGCTGGCCTGCGGCGTCGCCGCGTTCCGGGTGCTCGAGGCCGAGGGGCTCACCGGGGTGGTCGGGGCCGCCGGACACTCGCTGGGCGAGTTCTCCGCCCTGGTCGCTGCGGGCGTGCTGCCGCTCGCGGGGGCGCTGCGCGTGGTGGTCGTGCGCGGGGAGGCCATGCAGCGCGCCGGGGAGGCCCGTCCCGGCACGATGACCGCGCTACTGGGCGCCGGCCCCGACGACGCCGAGGCGCTCTGCGACGAGGCCCGCCGCGGCGACGTGCTGCTCGTCGCGAACCGGAACTCCCCCGTGCAATCGGTGATCAGCGGCTCGGTGCCGGCGATCGAGCGCGCGGAGGCGCTCGCCGCGGAGCGGGAGACCCGTGCGGTGCGCCTCAACGTGGCCGGGGCGTTCCACTCCCCGCTGATGGAGCCGGCCGTGCAGCCGATCCTCGACGAGCTCTCCTCCCTCGAGTTCTCGCCGCCCGCGTTCCCGATCGCGGCGAACGTCAGCGGCACCCTCGTGTCGGACCCTGCCGAGCTGCGCTCGCTGCTCGAGCGACATGTGATCTCGCCCGTGCGGTGGCAGGAGGACGCCCAGGCGCTCGCAGCGGCCGGCGCCGGCACGTTCCTGGAATGCGGCCCCGGCGACGTGCTCACGAAGATGGCCAAGCGGGTCGTGCCCGGCGCCAGCGCGGTCGCGATCGGCTCGCCCGAGGCCGCGGCAGCCGCGGTAAGCTCGGCGCCGTGACGCGCCACGCCACCATCGCCGGGGTGGGGAGCTCGCTCCCGCCACGACTCGTGCCCAACACCTGGTTCGAAGGGTTCGTCGACACGAACGACGAGTGGATCCGGGACCGCACGGGCATCGAGGCACGCCACTTCGCCGACGCCGAGGTGCAGACGAGCGACCTCGCCGTGGAAGCGGCGCGCGGCGCCCTCGAGAGCGCAGGTGTGGCGCCCGAGCAGCTCGACATGATCGTGGTGGCGACGATCACTGGCGACACGATCTTCCCCGCGACCGCCGTGTGGGTCCAAAGGAAGCTGGGCGTGAGCTGCCCGTCGTTCGACATCAACGCGGCGTGCTCCGGGTTCAGCTACGGGCTGAGCGCGGCCGCCGCCTTCATCACCGCCGGCATGGCCGACACGATCCTGCTGATCGGGGCCGAGATCTTCAGCCGCATCATCGACTACACCGACCGAGGCACCTGCATCCTGTTCGGCGACGGCGCGGGAGCAGCGGTGGTGCGGGCCTCGGAGGCGGCGGGCATCGAGGGGTCGATCCTCGGCGCCGACGGAAACGCGGCGGAGATCCTGTGGATGCCCGCGGGCGGCACGCGCACGCCGGCCTCCGCCGAGACGGTCGCGGCCAACGACCACACCGTGCGCATGCCGAACGGGCGCGAGGTCTTCAAACGGGCCGTGACCGAGATGGCCGCGGCGTGTCGCGAGCTGCTGGAGAAGTCGGGGCACACGATCCACGACGTCGACGTGCTGATCCCGCATCAGGCGAACGCGCGCATCATGACCGCCGTCGTCGACCGCCTCGGCATCGATCCGGCCAAGGCCGTGGTCGACGTCGCGGAGGTCGGCAACACGAGCGCCGCCTCGATCCCGATCGCGCTCGACCGCGCATGGCGCGCCGGGACGATCGGACAGGGCGACCTCGTGCTGTTCGCCTCCTTCGGTGCGGGGCTCACGTGGGGCGCCACGCTCGTGCGCTGGACCCTGCCGTCGCCGGATGGGCAGACGTCGTCGGCCCCCGCCGGGACCACCGCATGACTTCGAAGGTCGCCGTCGTCACGGGCGCCTCGCGGGGCATCGGTCGCGCGTGCTCGGTCGCGCTCGCCGAGGCCGGCTGGACGGTCGCCGTCGGCTACCGCAGCGACGAGGCCGCGGCGAAGGACGTGCTCGGTGCCCTCGAGTCCGCGGGCACCCCCGGGCTCACGGTCTTCCTCGACACGACCGACGAGACGAGCGTGGCCGAGGGCTTCCGCCGGGTCACCGAGGAGGCGGGCAACGTCACCGGCCTCGTGAACAACGCGGGGTTCAGCCAGGACGGCCTGTTGCTGAAGTACTCGATGGACACCTACGACAAGGTCATGACGACGAACGTCAAGGGCGCGTTCCTCTGCGCGCAGGCCGCGATGCGGGGCATGCTGCGCGAGAAGTGGGGCCGCATCGTGAACGTCTCGAGCGCCGTCGCCCTGCACGGGAACGCCGGACAGACCGTCTACGCCGCATCGAAGACGGCGCTCCTCGGGCTCACGAAGTCGCTCGCGCGCGAGATCGCGACCAAGGGCGTGACCGTGAACGCGATCTGTCCCGGACTCGTCGACACCGAGATGACGTCGCACCTCGACGAGCGGGCGCGCGCCTATTACGTCGACAAGACGCCCCTCGGGCGGACCGCGCATCTCGAGGAGGTCTCGGCCGTCGTCCGGTTCCTGATGTCGGACGAGGCGTCGTACGTGAACGGCGCCGTGATCCCGGTGGACGGGGGGCTGACCGCCTGAGGCGGTCGCGAGGGGGCTCCGCCCGCTAGCCTTGGGCGGACCAGGACGCAGGAGGGAAGACGACATGACCGACCGTTCGGAGATCGAGACCAGGGTGAAGAAGGTGCTCGCGGAGCAGCTCGCCGTCGACGAGGTGCAGGTGGTGCCCGACGCGCGTTTCGCCGAGGACCTGAACGCCGACTCGCTCGACCTCGTGGAGGCCGTGCTCGCGCTCGAGGAAGAGTGGAGCATCGAGATCCCCGAGGACGAGATGGAGTCCGTCAAGACCGTCGGCCAGGCCGTCGACCTCGTCGCAACCAAGCTCGGCGTCTCGTAACGCGGCCGGACCCGGCCGCTGGACAGGAGCGTTCTCTCCGTGAGCGATCGTCGCAGGGTCGTGATCACCGGCATCGGACCGGTCACCCCGGTCGGCACCGGCATCGACGCGTTCTGGAGCGGGCTCACGAGCGGCGCCAACGGGGTGCGGCCGATCGAGGCGTTCGACACGAGCGACCTGCCCGTGTCGGTGGCTGGCTTCCCCGTCGACTTCATCGTCGCGGACCACCTCGAGCTCAAGGAAGCGCGCCGCACCGATCCGTTCGCGCAGTACGCGATCGCGAGCGCGAAGATGGCGTGGGCCGACGCCGGCGCTCCCGAGGTGCGATCGGAGCGCGGCGCAGTGATCTACGCCACGGGCATCGGCGGCGTGCAGACCCTGCTGCACCAACACGACGTGCTGCGGGAGAAGGGCGCCGGCCGGGTCTCGCCCTTCATGGTGCCGATGCTGATGGCCAACGCGGCCGGCGGTCACATCGCGATGCACTTCGGGCTCACGGGGCCCAACTACTGCACCGTCTCCGCGTGTTCCTCGTCGAACCACGCGATCGGGGAGGCGATGCGGCTGATCCGCGACGGGTACAGCGACCTCGTGATCGCGGGGGGTTCGGAGGCCGCCACGATCCCGCTCACGGTGGCTGCGTTCGCGCAGATGACGGCGCTCACGAAGAACCCCGACCCCGAGACCGCCTCGCGCCCGTTCGACGCCGAGCGCAACGGGTTCGTGCTGTCCGAGGGGGGCTGCGCGCTGATCATGGAGAGCGAGGAGCACGCCGTGGCGCGCGGCGCGCGCATCTACTGTGAGGTCGCGGGCTACGGCGCCAGCGACGACGCGCACCACATCACCGCGCCGGACCCCAAGGGCTCGGGCGCGGCGCTCGCGATGACGTGGGCCCTCGCCGACGCGGGCGCGGAGCCGTCCGCCGTCGACTACGTGAACGCCCATGGCACCTCGACGCCGCTGAACGATGCGGCCGAGACCGCAGCGATCAAGAGCGTGCTCGGCGACCACGCGCATGCGGTGGCCGTCTCCTCCACGAAGTCGATGACCGGTCACATGCTCGGCGCGGCGGGCGCGGTCGAGGGCGCCGCGTGCGCGCTCGCGATCGCCAACGGCCTCATCCCTCCCACGATCCACTACGTGACGCCCGACCCCGACTGCGACCTCGACGTCACGCCGAACACCTCGCGCGAGCTCGACGTCAGGCTGGCGCTGTCGAACTCCTTCGGGTTCGGTGGCGCCAACGCCACGATCGCGTTCCGGGCGGTCTGACCGTGCTGCGCGAGGGCCTTCGCCACCACTGCTGGGCGACCGAGCGGCTGCTCGATCGCTGCGACTCACTCAGCGACGAGGAGCTCACCCGGCACATCCCCGCGATCTACGGCAGCACGCTCGACACGGTGCGCCACCTCGTCGACGCCGACACCTGGTACCTGTTCTGCATCTCCGGGGGCGATCTCGCTGACGGAGACCTCGAAGGCGACGTGATGTCGCTGGCCGAGCTGCGCGCGGTCGCGGCCACGAACGCCGCCGGGTGGGAGGCGATCGCCGAGCGGGGCCTCGATCCTGACGCCGACCTGGTGGTGAACCGCGAGGGCAGCGACGTGGAGCGCCACGCCACCGTGGGCATCCGGCTGGCCCAGGTGCTCCATCACGGCAGCGACCACCGCTCGCAGATCGCCACGGCGCTCACCACGCTCGGCCATGAGCCCCCGGAGTTCGACGTCTGGGCCTACGGCGAGAGGGTCGGGCTGGTGCGCGAGGCTCCGGTCCCCGGCTCCTGATGACCCGTCCGGCCTACTCTTCGAACGAGCGGTACCAACGACCGCCGTTGTACTCGGCGACGACCGCTCTCCCGTCGGCCTCGCCGACGAAGCGGATGCGTTGCGGATCACGTTCCGCGCCCACGGCGAACCACCCGTCGTCCAGCGGGATCAGGGTCCGGGCATCGATCGCCCCCGCCACCTCGTAGGGCCACTGCAGCACGAGTGCGCCCTTGCGCGCGAGGATGCGCATCAGGGGGGCCCACGGGTCGTTGTTGCGGTAGAGGCCGGGCGCGCCCCGGAGCGCCTCGGGGAGGTCGTCAGGCTCTGAGAGCCCGGTTCCCTCACGCCGGAACCAGGTCGGCCCGTGGAACGCCTCGACGACGGTCCCGTCGGCGTCGCGCACGAACTCCAACGGGAAGCGATCGAGCGCGTCGTGGACGACGAGGAACCCGTCGCCCGGCTCGGGCTCCAGGGGGTCTCGCTCGAGTCGCACGGTGACGGGCCCGAGCGAGACGGCCAGGCCGTCGTCGACGGCGGCGACGTCGATCTCCCGGCCGTCGTCACCGAGGTAGCGGCCCGCGTACGCCTCGGCGTTCCCGATCGCCGTGGGAGCGGGCGGCGCCCAGGTCGGCGGGGTCTCGGTCCCGGTGAGGCCGGCGCGCACCGCCGCGAGCGCGTACGCCGCGACCGAGCGCTTGTCGCCGCCGCCGTTCTGCAGGATCACGAGCCCGAGGCCCTCGTCGGGCGAGGTCGCGAGCAGCGCCGTGTACCCGACCATGCCACCGGAGTGCGCGATCCATCGGTGGCCGTCGACGACCTCCTGCGACACGCCGTAGGCGTACCGGCCACCCTCGCCGTCGTCGGCCCCGCCCTCGGTCAGCATCGAGAACATCGCGTCGGTCATGATGCGGCCGCCCCGACCGTCGGGCACATCGCCTCGCACGAGGAGCAGCCGCGCGTAGGCGGCCATGTCGATCGCGTCGGACGTGATGGAGCCGTCGGCCGTGTTCGACACGATGCGAGCGGCGGGCGACAGCGTGTGGCGCAGCTGCGGGGGTCGGTCCCACCGGGTCGGCTCGTAGCCCACGGCGGTCGTCAGGTACTCCTGCTCGGTGATACGGGCCACGGAGTGTCGCATGCCGAGCGGACCGAAGAGGCGCTCGGCGATCAGCTCCTCGATCGTCGAGCCCGTGACCCGCTCGAGACAGGCGCCGACGATCTTCCACCCGTCGTTCGAGTACCAGAACCGCTCCCCCGGGGCGGTCGTGGGCGGGTACTGCCGAGCCAGCCAGAGCGCGCCGTGGAGCGTGGGCGCCTCCTCGGTGCCGATCGCGAGACCGGATCTGTGTTGCATCAGATGGTGCAGGGTGATCGGTCCGAACGGCTCAGGGAGGTCGAGCCATGGCAGGATCTCGTTCACGCTGACGTGCAGGTCGAGGCGGCCCGCCGCGGCCTCCTGCACCGCGACGATGCCGGCGAACGACTTGGAGATCGATCCGATCTGGAACCGAGTCTCGGGCCGCACCGGCGTGCCGGCGGCCACGTCGGCCATGCCGCGGACCGCGACGCCGAGGATCTCCTCACGGTCGGTGACCGCGAGGACCGCGCCAGCGGCGTGCGAGGACTCGAGGTGGTGCTCGAGGGCCGCCCCGACGCGGTCGAATGCCTCCTGCAGACCAGGCATGTCGGATGGTCCGCCGTCAGGCCACGAAGAACAGCGCGAGCTCGCGCTGGGCCGACTCCGGAGAGTCACTGCCGTGCACGATGTTCTCGCCGATCTCGGTGGCGAAGTCGCCTCGGATCGACCCGGGGGGGGCCTCGACGGGGTTCGTCGGTCCCATCAGCGTGCGCCAGCAGGTGATCGCGTCGTCGCCGGTCACCTTCGCCACCACCACCGGCCCGCCCGTGATGAAGTCGACGAGCTCGCCGAAGAACGGCTTATCGCGGTGTTCGCCATAGTGCTCCTCGGCCGTCGCACGGGGGATCGTGAACAGCCGCATCTCCTCGATCGCGAGACCTTTGGCTTCGACGCGCCGCAGCACCTCGCCCACGAGGCTGCGGCGCACGCCGTCGGGCTTCACGATCAACAGGGTGGATTCGGTCGCCATGTGCTTCGTCGGTCTCCTCGGGATCGAGCCGGGCACGGAGGCCGGCGCGGTGGCTCAGGTGGTCAGGCCGAGCGCCCGGCGGGCGTCGGCGACAGTGTACAGAGAGCCCGTCACGCAGATGAGATCTCCAGGGCTCGCGGCTGCCCTGGCAGCGTCGAGCGCCTCGGCGACCGAGCCGTGGACCGTGACGGGCGTGCCCTCGGCGTCGAACGCCTCGGCGATCGGCGTGGCGTCGCCCGTGCGCTCGCTCTCGTTGCGAGCCGCGTAGGCCACGTCGGCGAGCGGGGCGAGCTGGGCGGCGATGCCGGCCACATCCTTGTTCTCGCCGATCGAGAGCACGAGGTGCAGTCGCTCCCAGAGGAAGAACTCCCGAAGCGCGACCGCGAGCGCTTCGGCCCCGGCGGGGTTGTGCGCACCGTCGAGGACGATCGCCGGCTGCCGGCCGACGACCTCGAGACGCCCGGGCCACCGCACGCCCGCGAGGGCCTCTCGCAGCGTTCCTTCCTCGAAGGCCTCGCCGAACAGCGACTCGCACGCCACGAGCGCCGCCGCCGCGTTGCGGACGGCGTGCTCGCCGAACAGCGGCAGGAACAGATCGTCGTACGAGGCGTGCAGGCCTCGCACCGCGAACGCCTGACCGCCGACCGCTTGCAGCCGTTCGGTGATCTCCCAATCGCGGAACTCGAGCGAGAGCGAGGCGCCGACCTGGTCGCATCGTGACTCGATCACGGCGAGCGCCTCGGCTTCCTGTTCGCGCACGACCACGGCCTTCCCGTCCTTGATGATGCCGGCCTTCTCCCCCGCCACTTCGGTCAACGTCGCACCGAGCTCCGGATGATCGAGGCCGATCGGGGTGATCACCGCGACGTCGCTCGAGATGAGGTTCGTGGCGTCCCACGTGCCTCCCATACCGACCTCGAAGACGCCGAGGGCCACCGGCTTGTCGGCGAACCACAGGTACGCGAAGGCCGTCAGCGCCTCGAAGTAGGTCACCCGCTCCTCGGACCGGCCGTCGACGAGTTCCAGGAACGGCTGCAGGTGCGTGAACTCCTCGGCGAACTCCTTCTCGGTGACGTCGACGCCGCAGACCGACAATCGCTCGGTCACGGACTCGAGATGCGGCGAGGTGTACAGACCCGTCGTGAGCCCGTGGGCGCACGCGATCTCGGTGGCGACCCGGGCGGCCGTGCCCTTGCCGTTCGTGCCGGTGACGTGGATCGTCGGGTACGACAGCTGCGGATCGTCCAGGTAGGTCGCGAGCGCGAGGATGCGCGACAGATCGGGCACCATGCGCGTCTCCTTGCGATCCTCGAGCGCGGAGAGCGCTGCAGCGTAGTCCATCGGAAGGCTCAGCCCTGTGCGTCCGGCGACGGCTCGGAGGGTGGAGCGAGCACCGTCTCGACCGCGAACGCGTCGGCCTCGGCCTGATCGATGGCCCGGATGTTGCCCGCCTCCCGCAGATCGGCAGTGGTCTGGCTCAGCAGGCGCAGCCGGTCCTGCGTGTCGTGCACGGTGATCGAGTCGACCGCCGTCTTCAGCGACACCTTCGCGAGCGCCTTCTCCTTGCGCACGGCCGAGAGCACGGCGGCGGCCACCTCGTAGATCGCGGGGTCGCCGTCGCCATCGGCGTGCTCGGCCACCTCGGCGGCGACCGGCCAGGACGCCCGGTGCACCGACCCCTCGCGCCACCACGACCAGACCTCCTCGGTCACGTAGGGCAGGAACGGTGCGAACAGGCGCAGCAGCACGTCGAGCGCGGCTCGCAAGGCGCCGATCGCCGACGCAGCTCCCTCGGGGCCGTGCGCGCCGTAGGCGCGTTGCTTCACGAGCTCGAGGTAGTCGTCGGTGAACCCCCAGAAGAACCGCTCGACGCCGTCGAGCGCCTTCGAGTGCTCGTAGGTGTCGAGCGCCTCGGTCGCATCGCTCACCACCGACGCGAGGGTGCACAGCATCGCTCGGTCGACCGGCTCGGTCACCTCGCCGGGCGGAGCCTCCATCGAGAGGACGAACCGCGAGGCGTTCAGGATCTTGATCGCGAGACGGCGGCCGACCTTCATCTGCTGGTCGTCGATCGCGGCGTCGTAGCCGAGACGAGCGCTCGCCGCCCAGTACCGCACGGCGTCGGCGGAGTGGCGCTCGAAGACCTCGGTCGGCACGACCACGTTCCCCTTGGACTTCGACATCTTCTTGCGGTCGGGATCGAGCACGAACCCGCTGATCGCCGCGTTCGTCCACGGCAGCGAGTCGTGCTCGAGATGGGCGCGCAGGACCGTGTAGAACAGCCAGGTACGGATGATGTCGTGCGCCTGCGGTCGCAGGTCCATCGGGAAAAGCCGCTGGAACAGGTCGGGGTCGTCCTCCCACCGCGCTGCGATCTGGGGCGAGAGCGACGACGTCGCCCACGTGTCCATCACGTCGGGGTCGCCGGCGAACCCACCGGGCACACCGCGCTGATCGGCGGTGTAGCCGGGCGGCACGTCGTCGAGCGGATCGATCGGGAGCGCTGCTTCCGCGGGCAGGATCGGCTCGTCGTAGATCGGCTCGCCGGCGTCGTCGAGCGGGAACCAGACAGGGAACGGCACGCCGAAGTAGCGCTGACGGCTGACCGCCCAGTCCTGGTTCAGCCCCTCGACCCAGCTGGCGAATCGTGAGCCCATGAACCCCGGGTGCCACGCGATCTGACGCCCGCGCTCGAGCAGCGGGTCCTTGAACTCCAGCGTCTTCACGAACCACTGACGGCTCGAGATCACCTCGAGCGGCCGGTCGCCCTTCTCGTAGAACTTCACGACGTGCTGGACGGGCTCCGGCTCCCCGACGAGCCAGCCGCCGTCGCGGAGCAGCTCGACGATCTGCTTCCGTGCCTGCTTCGCCCCCTTGCCCTCGAGCTGCGCCATCGCCGCGTTGGCCGCGTCGGCGTCGCGCGACTCCCACCCGGGCTCGCCGAACCGGCCGGCGGCGAGCGTGCCGTCGCGGCGCACGATCACCCTGGCAGGCAGTCCCAGGTCACGCCACCAGACGACATCGGTGACGTCGCCGAACGTGCAGATCTGCGCCGCACCGGTTCCCTTCTCGGGCTCGGCGAGCTCGTGCGCGACCACCGGCACCGGCACACGGAACACCGGCGTGAGCGCGGTCGCCCCGACCAGGGGCGCGTACCGCTCGTCGTCGGGGTTCACGACGAGGGCGACGCACGCCGGGATCAGCTCCGGGCGCGACGTCTCGATCTCGATCCGGCCGCTCCCGTCCTCGAGGTCGAACGCGACCCGATGGTAGGTGCCCGCGACCTCGCGATCCTCGATCTCGGCCTGCGCGACCGCCGTGCGGAAATCGACGTCCCACATCGTGGGCGCCTCGGCGGTGTAGGCCAGTCCGCCGCGCACGAGCCGGAGGAAGGCGCGTTGGGACGCGCGACGGGAGACCTCGCCGATCGTCGTGTAGGTCTGGCGCCAGTCGACCGACAGCCCCAGCCGCCGGAACAACGCCTCGAACGCCTTCTCGTCCTCGGTCGTGAGCCGCTCGCAGAGCTCGATGAAGTTCGGCCTGCTGACCGCGACGGGGCCGTCGTCGGGGCGCTCCAGCCTCGAGACGTCGAACGCGGGGTCAGCCGGCAGCGAGGGATCGCAGCGGACGCCGAAGTAGTTCTGCACGCGTCGCTCCGTGGGCAGGCCGTTGTCGTCCCAGCCCATCGGGTAGAAGACCTCGTCGCCGCGCATGCGCCGGTAGCGCGCCACGAGGTCGGTATGCGTGTACGACATCACGTGGCCGATGTGCAACGACCCACTCGCCGTGGGCGGCGGGGTGTCGATCGCGAAGACCTCGTCCCTCGTCTTCGTGCGATCGAAGTGGTACGTGCCGGCGGCTTCCCACCACTCGTCCCACTTCGCTTCCAGACCGTCGAGCGACGGCTTCTCGGGCACGCTCATGGGGCGCAGTCTACGGAACGGCTCCCGGCGCGAAGCGCCGGCCCCGAACGAGCGGTGTTCCGTCGCCCCTGCCCGGTGCAGTAGGCTTCCGTCCGCACCACTCCAACCGAAAGGAGTACGCGTTGCTCGCAGAGATCGATTTCGGCGAGATCTTGTGGACCACGGTCGTGATCTTCTTCATGATCGCGTACCTGATGATCCTGTTCCGGGTCATCTTCGACATCTTCCGCAACCACGCGATGTCGGGTGGCATGAAGGCCGTGTGGCTGATCGCCCTGCTGTTCCTGCCGTTCCTCACGTTGTTCATCTACGTGATCGTGCACGGCAAGGACATGGCGCAGCGCGACGTCGCGCAGCAGAAGGCGGCCGAGGCCGACTTCCAGCAGTACGTGCAGAAGGCCGCCGCCGACGCCGGGCCTTCCGGCGAGATCGCCAAGGCCAAGGAGCTGCTCGACTCCGGAGCGATCAGCCAGGAGGAGTTCGACGCGCTGAAGAAGAAGGCGCTCTCCTGAGCTGAGCGCGCCGCATCGGCATCACGACGGAGCCCGGCCGATGTCGGCCGGGCTCCTCCGCGTCACGACGCGACGAGCGAGAGGAGGAACGCGCCCTCGCTGTCGGAGAGCGTCATCGCCGACCCGGCGATCGTGTAGCTCGCGGCCTCGTCGAGGCCCGTCAGGATCGCCTGTTCCTGCTCCGCCACGACGGGTTCGCAGGCCATCTTGGTCGACGCGATCTCCGAGAAGGAGATCGCGCCCACACTGGGGTCGCCGTCGATCGAGTACGAGCCGTTGAGCCTGTTGCAGCCCGTGCTGCCCGAGACGACGCCGGCGTCGAAGACGAGGTCGGCATCGGCACCTGCGATCGTCGACGACACCGCGTCGCTGCCGATCGCGATGGCGTCGACACGCCACGCGGTGCCCTCCAGCGGCACGGGCTGCTCGGCCGTGAACGTCAACGGCGTCTCGGCTCCCGAGAGCAAGAGGGAGCCACCCTCGTCGACGAAGCGAAGGCATCCACCTCCCCCAGGGCCGCGACGTAGGCCGCGTCGAGCCGCATCAGCGGCTCCTCGCACGCCATCATCGTCATGCCGCTGGTCTTGATCGAGATCGCACCGTCGGCGCTCGCCGTGTACGAGCCGGCGTAGTTGTTGCAGCCCGCCGACCCGCCCGCCGTGCCGTCGTCCTCGAACCTGATCGTGACCCGCGCGTGCTCAGGCACGACCTCGTCGACGAGCGCCTCGGTCGCCGCGGCCTCGAGGATCCATGTGACCCCCACGATCGACGCCGCGGGATCGCCGCCGGCACCGGAAGACCCGCCATCGGCGCACCCAGTCATCACGCTGACGATCAGGGCCGCGACGGCGAGCGAGCGGATCGGCGCCGCCCTCAGGCCGCCACTTCCATGGACTTCTTGGCGTGATGCAACTCGAACGCCATCACGATCTCGCCGATACCCCGGAAGATCGCCATGAAGCCCACCCAGATCAGGATCAGGGCGATCCGGGCGTCGTAGTACTGCTGCGACACCCACATCGCCAGCAGGATCTCGAGGATGCCCACGGTGAGACCGAGCCACCACAGCGGGTTGCCCTCGCGCGACAGCACTGCGCCGATCACGTGCATCGATCCCATCAGCACCAGCAGGAAGCCCAGGACCGAAGCCAGAGCGAAGGCCGTATCGATCGGCCGGATGAAGCCCCAGAGCGACCCGAGGACGAACAGGACCCCCAGCGCGATGTGGACGAACTTCCAGCCGCCGCTGACGGTCGTCGATGCGAGGAACTCGTTGATCGCCGCCCCCAGGAACATCACGCCGAGCAAGATGCCCACGGTGGCCACCGACGTGACGTTGAAGCGGAGCACGAGCACGCCGATCATCAGCCACGCGATGCCCGTGATCAGGAACAGCCACCAGTTCTTGGCGAAGCCGGTCGCCTCGCGTCGGATATCCGGTTCCATCGATCCCCCCATCCCGTCAGCGGGGCTCGCTGCCCCATCGGGGAATCATGGAACGCGGAGGGACCGACTTCCAGCATCTGCGGTGGATCGAGGAGATACCTTGCGAGCTAGGCGGTCTTCTCCTGGCGCTCGCTGCGCTTCTTCGTGGTCTTCGCGTGCGGCACCAAGGTGGGGTTCACGCCCGTGAGCACGACGTCCTTGTCGACGAGGCACTTCGTGACGTCCTCGCGCGAGGGCAGCTCGTACATCACGTTGAGCAGCACCTCTTCCATGATCGCGCGGAGGCCGCGCGCACCGGTGCCACGCATGATCGCCTGCTCGCTGATCGCACGCAGCGCGTCGTCCTTGAACTCGAGCTCGACGCCGTCGAACTCGAAGAAGCGCTGGTACTGGCTCACGAGGGCGTTCTTCGGCTTCGTGAGGATGTCGACGAGGGCGTCCTCGTCGAGGTTGTCGACGCTCGTGATCACCGGAAGGCGGCCGACGAACTCGGGGATCAAGCCGAACTTCAGCAGGTCCTCGGGCAACACCTGGGAGAAGACCTCGCCGATGTCCTTGTCGGCGCGGGACACGACGTCGGCACCGAAGCCGACGCCCTTGCGCCCGATGCGGCTCTCGATGATCTTGTCGAGGCCCGCGAAGGCGCAGCCACAGATGAACAGCACGTTGGTGGTGTCGATCTGGATGAACTCCTGGTGGGGGTGCTTGCGGCCACCCTGGGGCGGAACGCTCGCCTGCGTACCCTCGAGGATCTTCAGCAACGCCTGCTGCACGCCCTCGCCGGAGACGTCGCGCGTGATCGACGGGTTCTCGCTCTTGCGCGCGACCTTGTCGATCTCGTCGATGTAGATGATGCCGGTCTCGGCCTTCTTGACGTCGTAGTCGGCGGCCTGGATGAGCTTCAGCAGGATGTTCTCGACGTCCTCACCGACGTACCCGGCCTCGGTGAGCGCCGTGGCGTCGGCGATCGCGAACGGCACGTTGAGCATGCGGGCCAGCGTCTGTGCCAGGTAGGTCTTGCCGCATCCGGTCGGCCCGAGGATCATGATGTTCGACTTCTGCAGCTCGACGTCGTCGGTCGTGGCCCCCACCTGGATGCGCTTGTAGTGGTTGTAGACCGCGACCGAGAGCACCTTCTTCGCCCGCTCCTGGTCGACGACGTACTCGTCGAGGAACGAGAAGATCTCCTGCGGCTTGGGCAGATCGTCGAGCTTCAGCTCGGTCGTCTCGGAGAGCTCTTCCTCGATGATCTCGTTGCAGAGGTCGATGCACTCGTCGCAGATGTAGACGCCGGGGCCGGCGATCAGCTTCTTGACCTGCTTCTGGCTCTTCCCGCAGAAGGAGCACTTCAGCAGGTCGGAATCCCCGAACTTGGCCATCTGCCTCTCTTCCCTCTCCGACGGACCGATCGGCCGGGTCTCGCGACCCGGCCGATATGTGTCAGCGCATTATCACGCGCCGGCGACCCCGGCGGAAGCAAGCTCGGCGATCCCGCGCGTGGTGATGATCTCGTCGATCGCTCCGTAATCCTTCGCCTCGTCGGCCGTGAGGATGAAGTCACGGTCGGTGTCCTTGGCGACCTTCTCGATCGGCTGGCCGGTGTGATGGGCGATCAGCTTCTCGAGGAGCTGGCGCGACCGCGTGATCTCCTTTGCCTGGATCTCGATGTCGACGGCTTGGCCCTCGGCGCCACCGTGCGGCTGATGCAGCAGTACGCGGGAGTGCGGCAACGCGAACCGCTTGCCCGGGGCCCCCGCGAGCAGCAGCACCGCCGCGGCGCTCGCGGCCTGACCCATCACGATCGTGGACACGTCGGGCTTGATGTACTGCATCGTGTCGTAGATCGCGAACAGCGACGTGATGACCCCACCAGGCGAGTTGATGTAGAGGTGGATGTCCTTGTCGGGGTCCTCGCTCTCGAGGTGCAGCAGCTGCGCCATGATCAGGTTGCCGACGTTGTCGTCGATCGGGGTGCCGAGGAAGACGATGCGCTCCTTCAGCAGCCGCGAGTAGATGTCGAACGAGCGCTCGCCGCGGCTCGTCTGCTCGACGACCACGGGCACCAGGTAGTCGTTGGCGGTGATGTTCGTTCGCAGGTCGGTCATGTCGTCTCCTCGGCGTCGTCGGAGGTCTCGGTCTCTGGCTCGGTTTCGGTTTCGGTTTCGGGGCCGCCTTCGGTCGGCTCGGCCTCGGCGATCCCGTCGGTTCCTTCCGGCCCTTCGGCCGGCCCTTCGGGTTCTATGTCGGCACGCTCGACCAACAGGTCGAGGGCCTTGCCTCTGATGATATCCCCGGCCAGCGTCACGATCTGACCGGTGCGCTCGAGCTGCTTCGCGAGCTCCTTCGGATCGCGGCCGTAGGCCTCTGCGAGGGAGGTGATCTCGGTGCCCAGCTCGTCGGCGTTCACCTCGATCGTCTCGGCCCTCGCGACGCCCTCGAGGGCCAGGTCCGCCTTGATCGCCCGGATCGCGTGATCGCGCGAATCCTCTCGGAGCCGGGCCTCGTCCCACCCTTGAGCCCTGAGCAGATCGTCGAGCGTCACCCCGGCGCGCTGGGCGCGCTCCCCGGCGCTGGCGACCCGGTGCTCGGTCTCGTCGTCGATCAGGGTGTCGGGGATGTCGACCTCGATCGAGTCGATCATCGCGTCGAGCACGCGATCTCGGACCGTCGCCGCGTTCTCACGCTCCTTCATCTCGCCCAGGCGGGTGCGCAGGTCGTCACGGAGGTGGTCGATCGTGTCGAACTCCGACGCGGTCTTCGCGAAGTCGTCGTCGGCCTCGGGGAGCTTGCGCGCCTTCACGTCCTTCACGAGCACCGTGAGGTCGGCGGTCGCGCCGGCGAGCGCCTCCCCCGCCCCCGGTCCCATCTCCTCGGACACCTTGAGGATGTCGCCGGGCTTCGTGCCGGCCAGTTGCTCGTCCAATGCGGGTCCGAACTCACCCGACCCGACGAAGTAGAGGTAGTCGGTCCGGGTCAGGCCGTCGATCTCCTCGTCGCCGCCGAGGGCCTTGACGTCGATCGTGACGAAGTCGCCGTCGATCACCGGCCGGTCGGCCGGCTCGAGCTCGGCGAACCGCTCACGCAGGCGATCGATCCACTCGTCGACGTCGGACTCGGCCACCTCGGCGCTCGGCTTCGTCACCTTCAGGCCCGAGTAGTCGCTCTCGCTCAGCTCGAGCCGGGGCCGGACCTCGACGACGGCGGTGAACACGAGGGGTGCGTCGTCGGCGAACCCCTCGAGGTCGATCTCCGGGTCGGCGATCGGGGCGAGGTCCTGCTCGGAGACCGCTTGGCGGTAGTACTGGGGCACGGCATGCTCGAGGAACTCGTCGCGCACGACCTCGCGCCCGATCTGGGCGTCGATGATCTGTTTGGGCACCTTCCCCTTGCGAAACCCGGGGATCTTGACCTGGTTCGCAATGCTCTTGTAGGTGGCGTCGAGCTCCTTCGAGTACTCGTCGGGCGGGATCTCGACGGTGAGCTTGACGGTGTGCTTCTCGGTGTTCTCGACGGTCGTCTGCATAGGTCCAGTCAGGCTACCCGAGATCGTTTCGAGCGGTCCTCGGCCGAAGGTCCAGGCGTGGCGCGGGCGTCGGCCGATAGGCTCGGCGCGTGTACGAGCACGAGCGTGCGTTCGCGAACGGGCTGGCCGACCGGGCGGCCGACATCGGCATGGGCCTGTTCCTGGGCGACGGGCTCGAGGTCCGGCACAAGGCCGACCGTACCGTCGTGACCCAGGCGGACACGTCGATCGAGGCGATGGTGCGCGAGCAGGTCGCCGCGGCGTTCCCCGACGACCACGTGCTCGGCGAGGAGGAGGGTGGCGACGACCGCGCGACCGGACGTGTCTGGATCGTCGACCCCATCGACGCCACCGCCAACTACGCGCGAGGCATCCCGATCTGGGCCACGCTGATCGCCCTGCAGGTCGACGGTGAGCTGGCGCTCGGAATCGTGAACGCCCCGGCGATCGGCGAGCGGTACGAAGCGGCACGCGGCGCCGGCGCACGGATGAACGGCCGGCGGATCGGGGTCAGCGACGTCGACCGTCTCGACGAGGGGCAGCTGTTCCTCGCGGGGCTCGAGGCGTGGCCCGACGACCGCCGCACGAGCGTCGTCGAGTTGGCCTCGGCCGTTCCGCGATCACGGGGCTTCGGCGACTTCTGGGGGCACACGCTCGTCGCACGCGGCGCCGGCGAGGCGATGATCGAGCCCGAGCTGAACATCTGGGATTACGCGGCGTTCCAGATCGTCGTCGAGGAAGCGGGCGGCCGGGTCACCCAGCTCGACGGATCGCCGACACGCCACCTGGGGAGCGTGGTGTCGTCGAACGGCCTGGTCCACGACGAGGTCCTCGTCCGGGTCGCCGGCTGAGCTCGCCGGTTCAGCCCAGGAGCAGGTCGATCCTCGCGGCCCACCGGCCGACGTAGACGGGCGCCTCGGCCCGGTACTCGGGAGCGTGGTCCTGCACGATGTAGTTCGACAGCATCAGGCATCGGTCGGCGGCGAACACCCGGACCTCGCCCGGCACGCGCTCCGGCCAGGGGGCGACCCGCTCGTACCCGCGTTGCAACGCCCGCTCGAGCGGCTCGAAGTCCTCGCGGGCGGCGAGCTCGAACACGGTGATCCCGAGGTCCTGGACCGGCCATCCGAGCATGCAGTCGTCGAAGTCCAGCATCGCGATCGAACCGTCCGCCCGCACGAACGCGTTCTCCTCGTGCAGGTCGGCGTGGATCATGCGCGGCGGCTCGGCCGCCGCGAGCCGCTCGATCGCCTCCAGGGTCGAGGCTCGGGCCCGCTCGAAGGGAGCGACGCCGGCCGGCCCGAGCGTCCCTCGGTGCTCCGCGTCGAAGAGCACCTCGGGCTCGAGGAACGGGTACGGCGAGTCCCACGTCTTCATCCCCGCGGGCGGCACGAAGCCGCTCGCCTGGGTGTGCAGCCTCGCGGCCACCTCGCCGTAGGTCTCGAGGTTCCACTCGGTCATCGCGGTCGCGAGCTGCTCGCCCTCGATCCAGCCGAACACGGCGACGGTGCGGGGCTCCGGCACGCCCTCGGCCCGCACCTCGACCGCGAGGGACCCGTCACGAGCCGCGCGCGGCACCGGCACGACGAGGTTCCCCTCGGCCGCGATCGCCGCGAGCCACGCCATCTCGCCGCGGACCTCGGCGAGCGTGCGGCGACCCGGCAGGCTCACGCGCAGCACGAGCCGCGATCCGTCGTCGGCGTCGACGCGGAACACGCAGTTCCAGTCGTCGGTGATCAGCTCGATCGAGGGCGACGGCAGGTCGTAGCGCTCCAGCGCGCGCTCCGCGAGCCGACGCAGCCGTGCCATGCGCTCCTCGGCCGGGAGGTCGTCGAACGAGCGTGCCGGGTCCGTCACAGCGCGATCGTCTCGCCGCGCTCGCCGACGGCTCGCATCACCTCGTTCGCGGCGGCGACGTCCTGCACCCCGAGGCCGGTGAGGTCGCAGACGGTCAACTGCCCCACCTCCGTGCGCCCCGCAACGGCGCCGTCGCAGATCGCGCCGAGCTCGGCCGCCCGGCCGGCCTGATCGCCGGCGTGCTGCAGCTCACCGAGTACCGAGCACTGCTCGACCGAGTCGACCGCCAGCACATCCGCGTCGCGCAGGATCTGCGGGTCAAGCTCCTGCTTCCCCGGGCCGTCGGAACCGACCGCGGTCACGTGCGCGCCGGAGGCGAGCCACGCCGCCTCCACCAGCGGCTCGCGGGCGGCGGTGCACGTGATGACGACGTCGGCGCCCTCGACCGCCTCGCGTGGGGACCCCAAATACTTGACTGCGCAATCATCTCCGAGGAGGGTCTGCAGGTCCTCGACGGCTTGCTGCGCGTGCGTGGGGTTCCGTCCCCAGACCCGCACCGCGGAGAAGCCGGGCCGCACCTCGGCGAGTGCCTCCACCTGGTAGCGAGCCTGGGCGCCGGTGCCGATCACGGCCACGCGCTCGACGCGCTCGGGTGCCAGGTGGCGCGCCGCCACTCCCCCCGCCGCTCCGGTCCGCAGGTCGGTGAGGTACCCGCCGTCGAGCAGGAACGCCGCCGGCGATCCGTCATGCGCGTCGAAGACGGTCACGAGCCCGTCGATCGCCGGCGGCTCGAGCCCGTAGAACCCGCTGGCCGCCTTCACCGCGTAGTACGGGGAACCGTGGAGGTGCCCTGCCTTCACGTGGATCTCGCCCCGCGCCTCGGGCACGTCGAGGTGGATCACCCCGGGGAGCTCGGCGGCGCCCGCCGAGTAGGCAGCGAACGCTCGCTCGCACGCGTCGATGCACGCTCGCATGCCGATCGCCGCTCGCACGTCGTCGGCTCGGAGGATGCGGACCCGACCCACGGTCGCCACCCTACCGGCAGGCTACCCGGCGATGCACCGGCGTCGGATGCTACGGTCGCTGGACCACCCCGACGAAGGGCTCACGCATGACGATCGAGCAGTTCCGCATGGAGCGGTACCAGTCCCTGCACTGGCACGAGGTCGACCACGACCTGTCGGAGTCGGGGGTGGTGCCGATGTCGATCCGTGAGCTGCTCGGGCCCGTGGCCGACGCCGAGGCGTTCCTCGCGACGACGCTCGGCTACCCGCTCTCGGAGGGCTCCGAGGAGGCGCGGACCAACGTCGCCGCCTGGTACCCGGGGGCCACCGCCGAGAACGTGACGATGGTCAACGGCGGGTCCGAGGCGAACTTCCTCGCCCTCTGGGCGCTGCTGGAACCCGGCGACCGCCTCGCGTTCATGGTGCCCAACTACATGCAGGGGTGGGGGCTCGGATCGGCGTTCGGGCGTGCGAGCGACCGGGTGCGGCTGCGCCTCGGTGACGACGGATGGACGCTCGACATCGACCAGCTGCACGACGCGGTCACGAAGCGGACGAAGGCCGTGATGGTCTGCAACCCGAACAACCCCACCGGTCACGTGCTCACCGAGCGGGAGATGGATGAGGTGGTGAAGGCCGCCGACCGCGCCGGCGCGTGGATCGTCGCCGACGAGATCTACCGGGGCGCTGAGCTCGATGGCGACGTCGCCACGCCCACGTTCTTCGGCCGCTACGACAAGGTGATCGTGACGAGCGGGCTCTCGAAGGCGTTCGCGATGCCCGGGTTGCGCGTCGGCTGGGCGGTCGCGCCCCCCAAGATGATCGCCCGCATCTGGGAGCGCCACGATTACACGACCCTCACCCCGTCGGCGGTGAGCGACCGTCTCGCCGCGTTCGCGATGCTGCCCGACGTACGCGAGGCGATCCTCGGCCGCACGCGAGCGATCGTGCGGGCCAACTACCCGCGGCTCGAGGCGTGGCTGCGGACCCACGACGACATCTTCACCTGGGACCGCCCCGACGCCGGCGCGATCGCCTACGCGAAGTACGACCTGCCGATCAAGAGCCTCGAGCTCGCCGAACGCATCCGGACCGAGCGGAGCGTGCTGCTCGTGCCCGGCGACATGTTCGGCCTGAAGAAGGGGCTCCGGTTCGGCTTCGGCTACGACATCGAGCACACGCTGAAGGGGCTGTCGTTGGCCGACGAGGTGCTGGCCGAGGTCGCCGCAGCTCGCTGAATCCCCACTTCCCTGTCGGACCACGTCGGACCACGTCGGACTACGTCGCTAGGCTTCTCGCCATGGTCACGCGCTGCGAGTGGGCGCCCCTCGATCAGCCCCGCTACCTCGCCTACCACGACGAAGAGTGGGGCGTGCCCGTCCACGACGACGTGCACCTGTTCGAGATGCTCACGCTCGAGGGCGCCCAGGCCGGCCTGAGCTGGTCGACGATCCTCAACAAACGCGAGGGGTATCGGCGGGCGTTCGGTGGCTTCGATCCCTCGAAGGTGGCGCGCTACTCCCCCTCGAAGGTCGAGCGTCTCCTCGCCGACCCGAGCATCGTCCGCAACCGACTGAAAGTGGAGTCCACGGTGGTGAACGCTCGCGCCGTGCTCGACGTGCAGGACGAGCTCGGCTCCCTCGACGCGCTGCTGTGGTCCTTCGTCGACGGCGCTCCCCTGGTGAACCGGTGGCAGGGCCTCGGCGACATCCCCGCCGAGACCGACACCTCACGCGCGATGTCGAAGGACCTGAAGCGTCGAGGCTTCCGTTTCGTCGGCCCGACGGTCTGCTACGCGTTCATGCAAGCGTGCGGCCTCGTCAATGACCACGTGGTGACGTGCTTCCGCCACCCTGAGGTGTGAGGGTGATCAGGCCGCCAGTCGGCCGTCGCTAATCTCGACGACGCGATCCGCGTAGTGCGTCATGCGAGTGTCGTGGGTGACCACGACGGCCGCCGTTCCGCGACCCTTCACCTCGTCGCGGATCAGCTCCATCACCTGCTCGCCGAGCTTCGAGTCGAGCGCGCTCGTGGGCTCGTCGAACAGCACGAGCTCGGGCTCGTTCATCAGCGCTCGTCCGATCGCCACTCGCTGGCGCTCGCCTCCCGAGAGCTGGCCCGGGAGGTTGTCGACCCGGTGGGCGAGGCCGAGCTCCTCGAGCAGGCCGAGCGCACGCTGCTCAGCCGAGCGGCCCGTGTTCCCTGCGAGGTCGCCGACGACGAGGAGGTTCTCCTTCGCGGTGAGGAACGGCACGAGGTTCGCGCCCTGGAACACGAACCCGACGAACTCGCGGCGGAACCGCGTGAGCTGTGTGCGGCCGTAGCCGCTGATCTCGTGGGACCCGACCCGCACCGTGCCCTCGGTCGGGGCCAGCAGCCCGCCCGCGATCGAGAGCAGCGTCGTCTTGCCCGACCCCGACGGACCGACGAGCGCGACCATCTCGTCGCCGGCGACGTCGAGCGACGCGTGGTCGAGGGCGACGACCTCGGTGTCGCCCAATCCGTACGTCTTGCGAACGTCGTGCAGCGTCAACGCGGGCATCAGCTTCCTCCTACGGCGGTGGCGGGGTCGATGCGCACGACCCGGCGGAACGAGATCGCGCTGCCGATCAGCGCGGTGACGATGAGGCCGACGATCGTGATCACGGCCCGGCGGATCTCCAGGTCGAGCGGGATCGAGTTGGGGATCACGGCGGCCAGCCCCAGGGTAATGGCGCCGCCCACGAGGAAGGAGCCGAGCGCGATAAGCACGGCCTGCAGGCTGAGGCCGGCCGCGATCGACCTCGACGAGGTGCCCACGGCCTTCAGCACGCCGAAGAGGCCGACCCGCTCGAGCGTGAGCAGGGCGAAGAACAACGCCACCACGAGCCCGGCGACCACGAACGTGACGGTGATGATCGCCACGAAGATGCTCTGCTGGTCGCTCACCCCCGGTAGCCCGAGGATCGCATCCTGCTTCGTGAGCGCCGAGACCTCGGGCACCAGCCCGTCGATATCGCGGGCGAGCGAACCGGCATCGACGCCGGCGTCTCCCGTGACGAGGAGCACCTGCGACGCCCCGCGACCGAGGGTGGCGGCCGGCAGGTTCTCTCCAACGACCGTGTTCCAGGTCTCCGGGTCCATCCAGACCGCGCCCTGCAGCTGGAACGTCGTGCCGTCGACGAAGCCGGCGACCCTCACCTCGGTGCGGCTCGAGCCGAAGCCCACCGTCTCGCCGGCTTCGATGCCCTCGTCGGCGAACGAACGATCGAACCAGGCCTCCCCCGTCGCCGGCGGGGCGGGCACGCGTTCGTTCGGCGCCTCGTAGGCGAACATCGCGGCGTCGAGCACCTCGTCGACGCCAGCGGCTCGGATGGGCTGCTGCACCACGCTGAGGCCGGTCACGGTGTCGGCACCGGGCACGTCCGCGACCTGTTCGCGCGTCGGCGCGTCGATCCGCGACCGGAAGAACGAGTCGTTCGCCTCACGACTGAACACGAACACCCCCGCCGACTGCGCATCGAGCGCCCGCGTGGCTCCCAGGAACAGACCGTCGAGCAGCCCGCCCAGCAGCAGGATCAGGACCACGATCAGGGTCAAGGCGCCGCCGGCGGTGAGGAAGCGGGCGGGCTTGCGGATCAGCTCCTTCCACGCGGTCTTCACTCGAGGCCACCCCCGGCTTGGCGCTGGGTCGCGGCGGCGGGATCGAGGTGGGCGACGCGGCGCATCGACGCGACCGACGAGACGAGGGCGAGCACGAGGATCGCCGCCCCCGTGCGCAGGATCAGGCTCGGGTCGGCCGCGACCTCGAGGCCGCCGCTCCCCCCGCGCGTCGCGAGCCACAGGAGGCCTGCGGCGAGCGCGATGCCGGCGACCGCGACGATCGCGACCTGCAGGGCGATGTTCGCCAGCAGGAACCAGGTGCTCGCGCCGACCGCGCGCAGCAGGGTGAGCGACGGCGTCTTCTGCACCGTGAGGATCAGGAAGAACACCCACGTGACGAGCACGACCACGATGAACGCGAGCAGCAGGATCACCGCGAACGACTGCGTGATCGATCCGACGCCCGGCAGATTCTCGATCGCCGTCGCCACGTCGCTCGCGTCGACACCCTCGACCGCCTCATCGATCGAGGCGGCGAGCGCCTCGGGGTCGATGCCGGGTTCGGGCTGCACGGCCACGAGGGTCGGCAGCACCGACGGCGCCTCGGGATTGCCCGCCACGACGAGCTGCTCGTACGTCGCGTAGGTCGTGTACAGGGTGGGCTGCACGCTGAACTGCGCGTCGCCGGCGAGGCCGACGATCTCGACCGGCACGTCACCGGGCACGATGCTGACCACGTCGCCGATGCCGAATCCGGCATCGGCGTCCACGTCGCTCGCGACCGCCTCGCCGTCGCGCTCGGGGAGCCGGCCCTCGACCAGGGTGGTGGGCTCTCCCGGCCCGCCGAGCCCGAAGCCGAAGACGGTCGTGTCGACGAGCACGCCCTCGCCCACGTCGGCGGTGAACGTCCCCTCTCCCAACGGCTCCGCCCGGGCCACGCCGTCGACCTGGGCGACCGCGTCCACCTGATCCGGCGTCACGACGCTTCCCTCGACGGCTCCTCGGGCGTCGGCGTTGAAGACGAGGACCTCGGCCGACTGGTTCTCGAGCCCTCCGGTGAAGGATCCGAGCAGGCCGGCCGCGAGCGTCTGCTGGAACAGGATCAGGAAGACGAGCAGCGCGACGGCGCCGATCAACAGACCGAAGCGCAGCTTCGCACGCCGGATCTCCGCGAGGGCCAACCTCAGCATCGCGGGGTCCGCTCCGTCGTCGTTCCCTCGTGCATGTGGACCACTATCCCATTCACGACTGCATGGTTTCAGGCCCGAATCTATGCAGCCATCCGTTGACCTTCGCCACTGGTCAAACCTATCCTGAACGAATGGAACCGATGCAGAAGACCGCGCAGGGGCCTAGCATGACGATCGCGGCGGTCTCGTCCCTGCTCGGAATCCCCGTGCCGACGATCCGCTCCTGGGAACGCCGCTACGGGTTCCCCGTGCCGGCGCGGACCCAGGGCAAGCACCGACGATACGCCGTGGACGAGATCGACCAGCTGCGCATGATGCGCGACGAGATCACTCGAGGTCACTCCGCCGCCGAGGCGGTCGACATGGTCAGGCGCTACGCCACACAGGACCGGCCCCGAACCGAGCTGCTCGATCGGTTCCTCGAGGCAGCGATGCGGCTCGACCCCACCAAGCTCCGTGAGGTCCTGATGTCCGGCGCGGAGTCGCTGGGGGTGGAGGAGACGATGCGCGACGTCGCGTTGCCTGCGATGCGCGAGATGGGCAGCCGGTGGAAGGCGGGGGTCTGCGACACGGCGCACGAGCACCTTGCCACCGAGGCCGTGCGGGTCTGGCTCGCTCGCCAGTCGGCGATGGCGCCGGCGCCGTTCCGTCCGTTCCCGCTCGTGCTTGCCTGCGGCCCGAAGGATCTGCACACGATCGGCCTCGAGGCGTACGGCGTCGTGCTCGCCCGCAGGGGTTGGTCGATCCGCACGCTCGGCCCGCTCACGCCCGTGAGCTCGCTCGTCGCCGCCGTTCGGGCAGCCGAGGCTCGCGGAGCGGTCGTCACGAGCCAGCGCAGCGTCACCCGCCGGCCGGCGGTCGAGGCGATCGCCGCAGCCGACGCCCTGCCCGGCGTCCACGCGTTCTACGCCGGAGCGGCGTTCGGGCCGGCGGCCGCCCGCCGAGACGTGCCCGGCACGTATCTCGGCGAGGACATCATCGAGGCAGCGGACATCCTCGAGCAGGTCCTTGCAGGCGCTGCGTAGCGCCACTCGAGGGACCGCCCGAAGTCAATCTTCGACGTAGAGGTCCGGAGCGTCGCGGCGACTCGCCATGTACGCGCGGAGCTCCTCGTCGATCGCGGCGTCCAGGCCGGGGTCCTCGTAGGTCTCGAGCAGCTGCTTCCAGGCTCGGTTCGCCGCGACCTCGGTGGTCTCCGAGCCCATCGACTCCCAGGTCGCGAAGTCGGGCGTCTGAAACAGCGGCGACATGTACAGCCACTCCTTGAAGTGGGCCCGGGTGTGCGGCGATGACAGGAACAACCCGCCGGGGCCGGTCTCCTTCAGGGCGTCGAACGCGATCTCCTCCTCGCTGAAGCCGATCCCCTGCGCCTGCACCTGGAACTGGCGGAGCAGCTCCACGTCGAGCGCGAACTTCTCGAACGACGCCGTGAGGCCGCCCTCGAGCCATCCGGCGGCGTGCAGCACGACGTCGGTTGCGGCGAGGTTCGTCGCCCACAGCATCATCTGGGTCTCGGCGGCGGCCTGCGCGTCGACCGCGGGCGAGGACGCGAGGCCTCCCCCACCGCGGAACGGCAGCCCGTATCGCCGTGACAGCTGCGCACCGGCGAGGATGCCCCACACCGACTCGGGTGTGCCGAACGCCGGCGAGCCGGTGCGCATGTCGGTCACCGTGAAGAACGACCCGTAGAGGCAGGGCACGCCCTCGCGCACCAGCTGGGCGAGAGCGACCCCGCTCAGCGCCTCCGCCACCTGCTGCGTCAGTCCGCCGCTCACGCTCACCGCGCTCGTGGCGCCTGCCAACAGGAACGGGGTCACCACGATCGGCTGCTTCGCCTCGGCCCACGCGATCAGGGCATCGGTCATCCGGAAGTCCCAGATCAGCGGTGAGTTCGGGTTCACGATGCCCATCAGCGCCGGTTCCGCCTCGATCGCCTCGCGCCCGCCGTGCACGATCTCGGCCATGCGGATGCCGTCGCGCGCCCGCGGACCGCTCGTGCCGTAGGTCGTGTACGGCTTGTCCGAGTACCGGATCGTGGAGTACTCCATGTCCATGTGACGGATCTCCATCTGGAGGTCCGTCGCCTCCGCGGCGCCGGTCTGCACGCAATTCAGCACATCGGTCGCCTGCGTCAGCTTGATGAACGCGTCGTGGTCCTGGATGCGTCCGCTCCGGCGTCCCTCGTCGAGGTCACTGGCGAACGGAGGCCCCCCGACGTTCATCCAGACCGGCACGCCGCCCGCCCCTCCCACGGTGAGCGAGCGCTCCGGGTTGCGAGCGCGCAGGCGGAACGACGACGGCGCCTTCGCGACCTGTTCCATCACGAAGCCCCGATCCCAGTAGACCCGTTCCTCCTCGACCTTCATCCCGGCCTCGGTCAGCAGCCTCCGTGCCTCGTCGTGCTTCACGTCGGTGCCGATCTCCTCGAGGATGCGCATCGCGGTCACGTGGACCGTCTCCTCCTGCTCCTCGGTGAGGATGCGCGGCGCGCTCTCAGGCTCGAACATCGTCGGTCTCCCTTCCTTGTCGCGCTACGCCTTCGGCTGCTCGAGCGCGTCCTCCATGAGCGGCACGAGCAGTTCTTCGAGGGGCTCGATGCCGAGGTCGTGGATCTCGAGCGGCAGCTGCATGTACTCGGCGATCTGCCGCGCCTTCGTCTCGCGTTCGGGGTCGGGGTGCTGGCGCACGAACAGCACCCGGCTCAGGTTGCCGAAGTACGTCTCATGCAGCCAGGGGAAGCGGTCGAGGCCGAGCCCCTTGATCACCGCCCGGTCCCAGTTCGTCACGAGCCAGTCGGTCAGGAAGTAGATGCCGATGTCGGTCTCGAACCGCCGGTACAGCTCGCCCGAGTACCACTGGAAGCAGTGCACCCCGGCGGGTCGGACCGCCGGGTAGCGCGAGAGCACCTCGTCGAGCCGACCGCCGGTGCCACAGTCGCCGTAGACGACGATCACGCGCTCGTACCGGGGCAGCAGCGCGATGAGCTTCTCCTCGACCGCCGGCGCGATCTCGAGCGGGGTCATGTGCAGGTCGCTCGAGATGCCGTGCACATCGGCGTTCCAGCCGTGGCGCTCGACGAGCGTCTTCGTGTCGATCGCGACGGCGCCGCACGCGAGCAGGGCCACGCGAGCACCGGGGGCGGTCACGGGCTCGCGTCCTCCGAGCCGACGCTCGCCGACGCCCTCGCCTCGGCCCGCGCCACGATCGCGGCCTCGTTCGCGGCCTGGGCGGCGTGCAGATCCTCGATCGGGGGAAACCCGAGGTTCCCGATGAAGCGGTCGTTGAAGTCTTCCTCGCCGGAGAGCTCGATGTACTCCACGATGCCGGGGATCTCCCAGGCGACCTCGCGCTCGCGGAAGGACATCAGCGCCATCTTCGCGCCCTCGCTCGCCGTGTTACCGACGGCCTTGATGCACTCGACGGGCACGGGGGGCACGAGGCCGATCACGCGCGCGCTCTGCGGGTTGATGTAGGACCCGAACGACCCCGCCAGCATCACCGCGTCGAGGTCGGAGGACTCCAGGCCGAGGGCGCGCATCGCGGTCTCGATGCCCGTCGAGATCGCGCCCTTGGCGAACTGCAGCGCGCGCACGTCCTGCTGGGTCAGCACGACGTCGCCGTGCAGGTGGAACGCCTTCACGTCCTCGCGCATCACCAGGCGATCGGCGAGAGGGTGGCCGGCGTCCTCGGCCTCCTCGCGCGACATCATCCTTCCGCCGTCGTCGAGCAGACCCGCCAGCCGCAGCTGGGCCACGATGTCGATCAGCCCCGAGCCGCAGATGCCGCGGGGTTCGGCGTCGTCGCCGCCGATCACCTGCAGCTCGACCTCGCCGTTCGTGAGGGTGACCCCTTCGATCGCGCCGTCGGTCGCCCGCATGCCGTGCACGATCTCGCCGCCCTCGAACGCCGGTCCCGCGGGCGCCGCGGTGGCCACGCTGCGCTCCTCGTTCCCGCACGCGATCTCGCCGTTCGTGCCGACGTCGACGAGCAGCCGGGTCTCCGGGTCGCGCACGAGGCCGGTCGCCACGATGTCGGCCACGATGTCGGCGCCCACGTAGGCGCCGATCGACGGGAAGAGCGCCACCCACCCGAGCGGGTGCATGTCGAACCGCGCCTGGTCCCCCCGCAGGTCCTGGGGCTCGGTGAACGTGGCCACGTACGGCGCGAGCGCGAGCGACTCCGGGTTCACGCCGCAGAGCAGGTGCATCATCGTGGCGTTGCCGGCGACGACCGCCTCGTAGACCTCCTGCTGGGCCACACCGGCTTCCTCTCGGGCGCGACCGAGCAGCTCGTTCACGGTGGAGATCGCGGCCTCGCGCAGCTGCACGACGTTCTCCTCGCCGTGCATCGCCTTGGCCATGCGCGCGATCACGTCGGCCCCGAACGGCGCTTGGTGGTTGATCGTGCTCGCCACGCCGACCGTCGCCCCGTTGCGCAGGTCGACGAGCGTGCAGACGCACGTCGTCGTGCCGATGTCGAACGACGCGCCGAACATGCGGTCGGTGGTGTCCCCGGGTTCCACGTCGACGAGGTACTCCCCCACCAGCGTCGCCGTGACGTTCGAGGTGGCGCGGAACGCCTGCGCGATCCTCGGCATGACCTCCCAGTCGTGGTTGCGGTTGTACCCGGCCTCGTCGACGGCGTCGAGCACACGGGCGAGGTGGGAACGATGGTCCTCGAGCGACGGCGGCGGCAGCTCGAGGAAGAGCTTGACCACGTTGGGCTCGAGCAGCACGAAGCGTCCGACGCCCATCGTGGCCGCCTTGGGCATCTTCATCAGGCGGGGCACGTCGCACTCGGTGTCCTCGGTGATCCCCGCCTGGCACGAGAGGCGCCAGCCCTCGTCGAGCTGATCGTTCAGGTGGCGGTAGTCGGCGAGCGAGCGCTCCACGTGACCCGAGAGCACCTTCACCCCGCACTTGCCACACGTGCCTCGGCCGCCGCACGTGGACTCGATCGGCAGCCCGGCCCAGTGCGCCGCGTTGAACAGCGTCGTGCCCTCGGGCACGCGAACGGTCTTCCCGCTGGGCTGGTACGTGACCTCGACCTTCCCGGTCATGCGGTCGGCTCGCCGCCGGCGTTCGCCGCGTTCGCCGCCGCGAGCTCGGCGCGGTGCAGCGCGATCCAGTTCGCGCCGTACTCGTCGCGCCCGAGCAGCAGATCGGCGGCGAGGATCGCCTTGCGCGTCTCGATGTGCAGCGGGTTCGTGATGGCGATGTTCATGCCGGTCACGATCGACATCGTGAGGAACGCCGAGTCGATGCCACGGCGGTCCGGCATGCCGAAGGAGATGTTCGAGGCGCCGCAGCTCACGTTCACGCGGAGCTCGGAGCGGAGCAGCTTCACCGTCTCGTACATCGAGGTCGCCGCGTCGGGCGCAGCGCCGATCGGCATCGTGAGCGGGTCGATGATCACGTCCTCGTGGCCGATGTCGTGGTCGGCGGCGCGTTCCACGATCTTGCGCGCGGCCGCCAGGCGTACCTGCGGATCCATCGAGATGCCGTCGGAGTCGTTGGCCATGCCGATCACCGCGGCGCCGAATCTCGCGACCAGCGGCAGCAGCCGCTCGAGCGAATGATCCTCGGCCGTGACGGAGTTGATCAGCACCTTGCCCCGGGCCAGCGGCACCGCGGCCTCGAGGGCCTCGGGGGTCGAGGAGTCGATGCACAGCGGCACGCCGACGACCTCGTGCACGGTCTTCACCATCGCGGAGAGCATCGCCGGCTCGTCGAACCCAGGGATGCCGGCGTTCAGATCGAGCACCGCTGCGCCCGCTTCCACCTGCGCGAGCGCATCGCGCTGCACGGTGGCCATGTCCATGACCTTCAGCTCCTCGGTGAGCTGCGTGCGCCCCGTCGGGTTGATGCGCTCGCCGATGATGCGGAACGGGTGCTCGTCGCCGATCGCGACCTCGCCGCCGGGACCGCTCAGGATCGTCGTCGCGACACCGCTCATTGGGCCACCCCGACGAGCTTCTTCGCGATCTCGACCGCCTCGGGAGCATTGTTCGCGTAGCCGTCGGCGCCGATCTTCTCCGCCCATTCGGGCGTGACGGGCGCGCCTCCCACCATGACCTTCACCTGGTTCCTCAACCCCTCGGCCTCCAGCTTCTCGATGACGCGCTGCTGATACGGGACCGTGGTGGTCAGCAGCGCCGAGAGCCCGACGATCTGGGGCTGCAGCTCACGCACGACCTCCACGATGCGGTCCGCGCTCACGTCCTTGCCGATGTCGTGCACGTCGAAGCCACTGGTGCGGAGCATCGCACCCACCATGTTCTTCCCCAAGTCGTGCAGGTCGCCCTTGACCGTGGCGAGCACGACGATCGCGTTGGCCTCGTCGCCTTCCTCACGCTGAGCGAGCAGGGCAGGCTCCACGATCGCGTTGCAGCGCTTGAACACCTCGGCGCTCGCGACGACCTCGGGCAGGAACACCTCGCCCCGCTTCCACATCTCACCGAGGTCGAACATGGCCACGGCCATGCCTTCCTCCAGGATCCACTTCGGATCGACGCCGGAGTCGACGAGGCGTTGTGCCGCGGCGACACCGAGGTCCATGTCGGCGGCGATGAGGGCTCGTTTCAAGACGTCGAGGTCTTCGTGCATCGCCACATCCTTCCGCGCGTGGTCGGCGGGTATCTTCCGAGGTCCGGTCGCGGGCAAGCCCGCTCGGTCGGCTCTCACGGTGACCTGAAGTCAGCGTTGCCGCAAGGGTCGCCAGCACACGATGATGCCAGCGAGAGGCCGCCGTTGGGAGCCCCCGGGGTACCCTTCGAGTGACCCGGAGTCAGTCACGGCACGCCCGGCTCCGTAGCCTGGTCGCGCCCACGGTCGCGAGGAGCCGCATGGTCGCCGAGCCGAGATCGCCCCGCAACGCCAAGACGCAGGTCAAGCGCGACCGCATCGTCGAGACGGCGATGCGCCAGTTCGCCGAGCACGGATACCAGGGCGCCAAGGTCGAGGACATCGCGATCGAGCTCGGCATCGCGAAGGGCTCGATCTTTCAGCACTTCGGGTCGAAGGCCGGTCTCTTCCTGCAGGCGTACAAGCGCGCGGTGCTCACGCTCCCCGCATGGCTCGACGCCCCCGAGGAGGTGCGAGCCCAGGGGTTCTTCACCACGGTCCGCTTCTGGCTCGAGCGAACCGAGCATCTGATCAAGGAGGACTGGATCCCGAACCGCGTCGTGCTGATCGGCAACTACGGCACCGACCTCACGCTCAAGCGCGACATCAACCGCTGGCTCGTGAGCGAAGACCCATACGGGACGCTCGAGTTCGTCGAGTGGGGGCAGGAACGCGGCGAGGTGCGGGCCGACGTCGACCTCGAGATCATCGTCTCGATGGTCGACTGGCTCTCGAACTCCCTGCAGGACGCCCTGGTCACCGAGGAGCTCGACCCGGGGTTGTTCCATCGGCTCGCCGGTCAGCCCGAGCGCCAGCGCATGCGCGTCGAGCACTTCACGGTGCTGCTCGAGAGCGCGATCGGCCCGCGGCGCGACTCAGCTCCGGCGTAGCGCGTCCCGAGGCCTGCCTAGGAGACTAGCGTGTCGAACGCCGAGGCCATCGGACGTCGGCCGAGAAGCGCTTGACTTCGACGAATGTCGGCGCTCGATCCTCGGCACGTAGCTCCAGCGCGAGGAGCGTTCCCCCACTCCCGAAGCACCATTCCGCCGACGACCCATCCGAGGCCCGTTCGAAACAGTCGGCCGCGGCATTCCCAACGAGGCGGTGCGTGACGGTCACAGGCCCCAGGGGATCGATACCGAGCTCGTGCAGGACCGAGCCAACGCCGGCGACCAGCTCGTGGAACGGGAGGGCCTGGACGGGCCGATCGCTACTCCGCCACAGACGGCACCGTTCGTCTCCCCCGTTCGCCTGCACGCACACCACCGAGCGATCGCCCACGACCGTCGCGCTGGTGATCCGGTACGCCTCCGTGACCTCGAGCCGCCATCGAGCTGGTGGATCCCACACCAATCGCGCGACCCCCGCGGGATCGCACTTCGCCAGCCCGATGGGGATGTCGGCACGATCGTCGACGTAGCGGCGGAGACACTGGTGGGCCGACGGCGGTAGACCGGGCTGCTGTCGGTTCGTGCGATAGATGACGGTGGCCGATACGGGATGCCATCGGGCGAGTGCCTCCTGAAGGTCGCCGATCGTCACCGTCTCGACCCGTGATGCCGGATGCGCCTGCGGAACCGAGGTGACGGTGCACGACGTGGTGAGAACGACGACCAGCAGCGTCGCGAGGACAGAGGCACGGCCGAGCGTCGCCGCCATGTCACGAAAGCCTAGCCCTTGGGCTTCAAGCGGTTCAGCGGGCTCCGTTGAGAGACGTCTCGGCGTCCTCGATCGTCACCACCCGGCGCCGGTAATTCTGCAGCGCGAACCGATCGCACGCCGTCTCCCCCACCCGGCGCCCACCCTGCTTCGTGGTCCCCCACACGTGCATCCACTCGTGGCAGTACAGGAACCGCAGCACCTCGCGCGGCGTGCGGAACGTGACGCCCTCGGTGAGCCAGATGAAACGGAGCCGCTTGCCGGGCCGGCGTCTCGCCGCATACGGCACGACCTCCCCGAACGGGAAGAACGGCTCGGGAACCTGCAGCGTGATCGTGCGTTCGCCGAAGTCCGTCCATGCCGACAGGTGCGGCCGTTCCCGGTAGCGCAGGGGCTTGACGTGCACGGCGTAGCCGTCGGCCGAGGGCAGTCCACGCAGCGCTCGCTGCACGGCATCGGGGGGCAAGGGTTCGAACGTCGACGTGATGCGCACGCCTCTAGCATGACCGGACGATGAGCGACCCGGCCCGCGAGGAGCGTTCCCACCGTGACGGCGTGCGCGCGGTCGCCCCCCTGGCGATCGCGGTCGTCGGGTTCGGGGTCTCCTACGGCGTGCTGGCGAGGGCGGCGGGCATGGGCGTGCTCGCGCCGATCGTGATGTCGATGACGACGTTCGCCGGATCGGCGCAGTTCGCCGCGGCCTCGATCCTCGACGTCGGCGGCACGGTCGCCGCCGCGATCACGGCGGCCGTGCTGCTGAACGCCCGGTACGGGCCGATCGGCGTGAGCGTGGCGCCGTGGCTGACCGGGAGCACCTTGTCGCGGTTCCTGCACGCACAGCTCACGGTCGACGAGAGCTGGGCCGTCGCGGCCGAGGGAGACGGCCGCTTCAACCCTCAGGTGCTGCTGGGCGCCGGGGTCACGCTCTATGCGGCCTGGGTCGTGGGCACGGTGCTGGGGGTGGCGTTCGGCGACGTAATCGGCGACCCGTCGACGTGGGGGCTCGACGCCGCGTTCCCGGCGCTCTTCCTGGCGCTGCTCGTGCCTCAGCTGCGGGACCGCCGAGCGAAGGAGGCGGCGATCCTGGGTGCGGGCATCGCGCTGGTGCTCACGCCGTTCACGCCGGCCGGCGTGCCGATCATCGCCGCCGCCGGGGCCTGCCTGCTGGGCCTGCTCGACCGTCCCACGGCACGCACCGATGAGGGGTCCGCGACATGAGCGACGCCTGGATCGTGGTGCTCGTCGTGGGGGTGGTCACGATCGCCATCAAGGCGCTCGGTCCGATGCTGCTCGGCGGGAAGCCGCTTCCCGAGCGGGTCACGGGCGTCGTGGCGCTGCTCGCCCCGGCACTGCTGGCCGCCCTGGTCGCGGTGAACACGTTCGGCGGGGACCAGGAGCTGGTCCTCGACGCGCGTGTGCCCGGCGTGCTCGCCGCGGCCGTGGCGATCAAGCTGAAGGCTCCCGTGCTGATCGTCGTCGTGGTCGCGGCGGTCGTGACGGCGGGCATCCGAGCCGTGACCGGATAGGCTCCGCCACCGATGACGCGCTACCGAGACCTCGGCCTCACGGTCGGCCAACTGCCGCCCGGCCCGCTCAACGCGATCACCGACGTCGAGGGCGTCTCCATCGGGATGACCACGCTGATCGAGGGTGAGGGCCTGCTCGAGGTCGGTCGTGGGCCCGTCCGCACCGGCGTCACCGTGATCGTGCCGCATCCCGCCATCGGCGCCGAGCCGGTGTTCGCGGGGTGCCACCGACTCAACGGCAACGGCGAGCTCACCGGGCTCGAGTGGATCCGCGAGTCGGGCCAGCTCACCACGCCGGTCGCGCTCACGAACACCCACAGCGTCGGGGTCGTGCGCGACGCGCTCGTCGCCGCCGAGCTGCGCGGTCGCGCCGATCTCACCGCCTACTGGAGCCTCCCGGTCGTGGGCGAGACCTACGACGGCGCGCTCAACGACATCAACGGCTTGCACGTTCAACCCGAGCATCTGTTCGCGGCGCTCGACTCGGCGGTCTCCGGGCCGGTCCCCGAGGGAGGCGTTGGCGGCGGCACGGGCATGATCTGCCACGACTTCAAGGGCGGCACGGGCACGGCCTCGCGCGCGGTCGGCGGGTGGACCGTCGGCGCCCTCGTGCAGGCGAACTACGGCCGCCGGGAACGGCTCACGGTCGACGGCGTACCGGTCGGGCGCGAGATCCCGGTCGCCTCGGTGCCCTCGCCGTGGGATGAGGAGGAGCGCCTCAGCCGTCCCATCGAGCCCGGTATGGGCTCGATCATCGTGATCCTCGCGACCGACGCCCCGATGCTTCCCCATCAGCTGGAGCGTCTCGCCCAGCGGGCCGGTCTCGGCATCGCTCGGGCGGGGGGCGCCGGGGAGCACTCCAGCGGCGACATCTTCCTCGCGTTCTCGACGGCGAACCGAGGCGCGCTGCAGAGCTACAAGACCGACGGCGAGAGCACGCCGGTCGACGTCTCGATGATCCCCGACGGCTCGATCAGCGAGCTGTTCTGGGGCGCGATCGAGGCGACCGAGGAAGCGATCCTCAACGCGCTCGTCGCGGCCGAGACGATGGTCGGTCGCGACGGCATCACCGCAAACCGTCTCGACCACGGCGCGCTGGTCGACGTCATGTCGCGCTACGGCCGAGGACCGGGCGCCCCCTGAGGAACGCTCAGCACGCCTGCTGCAGGTCGGTCACCTCGCGACCCCTGATGCGTACGAGGGTCGAGCGGCCGTTGTTCCCCTCGTCGGACTCGTCGAGCCGATCGGTGGGGTCGGCCTCGTTGCGCAGGCAGTACCGGCCGTCGGGCAGGCCCCTGATGTCGAGTTCCTGCCCCGGCAGCGTCGAGCCGTAGTAGTCGGCCCAGCCGATCGACAAGCCGGTGATCGAGTCCTGCGTGCAGTCGCCGTAGTGGATGAAGCCCGGCGAGCCCGGAAGCGTGGCGTCGAACCGGATGCTGTCACGCACGCAGAACGAGACCTTCTCCGAGCTGGCCACGACGCGCTCGGTCTTCGGCTTCACGAGCCGGTAGCGCGCGAACTCCTCGAAGTGCCAGTGGTTGTGGGCCACGTGGAAGAGCGAGCACCCCGCGAACCGCTTCTCGAGCACGCTGTCGATCCCCCGCGTGAAAACGCCGTCACCGTCGGTATCGCCGAAGACGCGCTGGAACGCCTTGCGGTCGTTGAGCGGGTCTCCGTCGCCGTCACAATCGTTCTCGCCCGAGCGCGCGGGAGTGTCGGGCTTCAACTCGACGACGCCGGCGCCCGCGTTGCCGATGATCGACGCGAACCGCAGCAGCCGCACCCCAGCGCCCTTCTGGATGCGGATCTCCGTGAGCGGTCGGACGACGACATCGGGGAGCAGCGCAGGGTCCCCTCCCCCGGCGGCGGCAGGGGTCGGGGCCGACGCGGCGATCACGCCGAAGCCGGCGAGCGCGAGCGATGCGGACACGAGGAGCGCCGAGACGGCGCCGCGGGACGAGCGCATGATCGACATGTCGGGGCGGCGGGATTCGAACCCGCGACCTCTTGCTCCCAAAGCAAGTGCGCTACCAGGCTGCGCTACGCCCCGCGGACCCGATTGTAGGTGGCGAACGGCCGAGAACGGTACCGAAGGACCGATTGCGCGAGCCGAACGCGCCCGTCTACCGTTGCGGCGTGCAGCTGCTTCCCCAGAACCGCTCGACGATCTGGTACATGGCGCTCGTGGTCCTACTCGTCTCCGGGCTCGCGATCGGCGTCGCGCTCTTCGTGCTGCAGGCCCGCGGTCCGGTCTCCGATCCGGAGTTCGCCGTCGCCGCCCCACAAGCGGTCGACTGCCCGGCCGGGTCGGGCGTGCCCGTCTGCTATCGCTTCGACGTGACCAACACCGGGGGAGGCGACGGTGCGGTGCGGTGCGTCGTGGTGCCGGCGAAAGGCGGATCCGCAGTCTTCACCGCCAGCGGCAACACCGTGTACGAGAGCGACGGACCGGTCACCGTGGGCGACACCTACTCGCTCTACACCGAGGTGCAGGCCGCCGAGGGCGGGACCGTGGTCGAGCAACCGGCGGTCGCCTGCCAGTCGGCGGCCTGACGCGTCAGACCGAGAACGTCCCCTCGCCCGTCGATCGCACCCCGCCCTCGACCTCGATCGCCCACGAGGCGCCGTCCGGTGCGACGCGCAGGTGCAGGAAGCTCGGGCGCCCGATCATCTCGCCCTGCGCGACGACGGCCCGGCCCGGCATCCCGGCGAGGCCGTGTCGCGAGAGGTACGCGCCGAGCGGGCCGACCGCCGAGCCGGTGGCCGGGTCCTCCCAGATCGTTGGGAACCGGTCGAACATGCGCGCCATCACGTCGCCCTCGCCGCGCACCGTGAAGAGGTAGAGCGACTCGGCGTCGGTGGCCTCGCAGACCTCGGTGCTCAGTCGAGGATCGCGCGCTGCCGATCGCAGGGTCGCCTCTTCCCGCACCGGCACCATCAGATGGGCGATGCCCGTCGACGCCGAGACGATCGGGAGGCCGTCGACAAGGTCGGCCGCCTCGAGGCCCGCCGCGGCTGCGACCGCAGCTCGGTCGTCGAACGGCTCGCCGAACACCGGCGGCAGCTGATGCATCGTCGCGCGTCCGTTCGCGAGGTCGACGTCGACCGGCACGTCGCCGGCGGCCGACGTCTGCACGAGTGAAGGCGCCACGCGACCCTCGGCGACCAGCACGAACGCCGTGCCGAGCGTGGGATGCCCGGCGAACGCCAGCTCGGCGTCGGGAGTGAAGATCCGCACGTCGTAGCCGTCATCGCGCACCGCCGTCACGAACGTCGTCTCCGAGAACCCGATCTCTCGCGCGAGCGTGAGCATCGTGTCGGCGCCCAGGCCCTCGGGCACGTCGGGCACAACGCAGAGCTGGTTGCCGGCGAAGGGCGTCTCGGCGAAAACATCGAGCAGCCGGAAGGGAAGCTTCATGGTCAAGCAGTATCGCAGCGTACGGTTGCTAGGCTTGGTACACGTGCCTCGGCACGCGGGTGTAGCTCAATGGCAGAGTTCCAGCCTTCCAAGCTGGCTATGCGGGTTCGATTCCCGTCACCCGCTCCACCAGCCCGCGCCCATTTCCGCAGGAGGGAAAGCGAGAGCCCCCGCTCCGATCGAGGCGCTATGGCTCGCGAGCCACGCGGTAGCGGAAGTAGACGACTTTCGAGCTGAAGGTGCGGGTCTCGACGAGGTCGAGATCCACCCGGCGCTCGCGCTGGGGAAAGAACGGAATGCCACCGCCAACCAGCACCGGGTAGACCATGGCCTGGTACTCGTCGATCAGACCCAACGTGGCCGCTTCGGCGGCGAGAGTCGCGCCGCCGATCGCGATGTCGCCCTCCCGCGGCTCGGCTCGCAACCGCTCGATCTCCTCCCCCAGGCCGACGGAGGCCAGGCGGGCATGGCCCTGCACCGCCGACAGCGTGGTGGAGAACACCACCTTCGGGAGCGGCTTCCAGAGCGCGGCCCACTCGCGGCTTGATTCGTCGAGCGATGGATCCTGGTCGGCGGTCTCCCAGTACAGCATCGTCTCGTACAGCCGTCGTCCCAACAGGTGGACGCCGACCTGTCGGATCTCGTCGATCCAGGAGCGGAAGACCTCGTCGTTGGGCGCCGTCCAGTCGAAGCCGCCATCCGGCCCGACGATGTAGCCGTCAAGCGAGACGCCCATCGAGTAGGTCACGCTGCGCATTAGAAGTCCTCCTCGCTTACGGCTTCGACGATACGACCGCCGGACGCCGCAGGACTCATCGCGGGCTCGCCGGATCTCTTCGGCGGCCATGCCGCCGCTGCAGCGGTATCTGGCAGCCGCCTTCCTTCGGGCTCACCCCAGCGTCGACTTACCAACTGTTCTTGACGCAAAGCTCGAGCCAAGCCCTTGACAGGTGTCCGTCGACTGCGAGTAGATCCGGGGCCACAACGAGGTCGAATACCCATCCGTTGTCACTTCATGACAAGGGATGCGGTCGTGGACGCGCGTCGAGTCAAAGATCGTCAAAAGGTGGTGGAGATGGGGGAGAGTCGAACTCCCCGTCCAAGACCCTTCGTCGGAGACCACTACGAGCGTGTCCGATGCTTTGTCGTCAACCGCCCGATCGGGCATCGGCACCCTGCCGGACGGTCCAGTC
>JBGGNG010000149.1:0-67542 GCA_041287635.1 Actinomycetota bacterium
AGGATGCTCCGGCAGAGGATGCTCCGGCAGAGGATGCTCCGGCAGAGGATGCTCCGGCAGAGGATGCTCCGGCGCCCGACACCGAAGCGTCTACCGAGGAGTAGCACCGGTCGTGCGGGACCTCGTCGACTTCTTGGTGCGTGAGCTCGTCGACGAACCCGATGACGTGGAGGTGACGGAGTCCGAGGACGACCGCGGCCCGCGTTACACAGTGCGCGTGGCGCCAGACGACATGGGCAAGGTCATCGGCAAGGGTGGTCGCACAGCGAAGGCGATCCGTGCGGTCGTCCGTGCGGCCGCGACACGGCAGGGCACGAGCGCCTACGTCGACATCGCCGACTGAGGTGCCCGAGCCGACCATCGCCGTCGGGCACGTCACGAAGGCCCACGGCATCCGGGGCGAGGTCGCCGTCGAGATCCGCTCCGACAACCCCGATCGATTCGTGGAGGGGGCCACGCTGTTCACCGACGACGGCCGTTCGCTCACGATCGAGCGAGCACACGCACACGGTGCGCGGATGCTGGTGAAGTTCTCGGAGGTCGACGACCGTCACGCCGGGGAAGCCCTGCGAGGTCACGTGCTCGTCGTTCCGGAGTCCTGGCTCCCGGAGCTGCCCGAGGGAGAGTACTGGCCGTTCCAGCTCGAAGGATGCACGGTCCTCACGGAGTCCGGGCGGTCGCTCGGCGCGGTCTCCGAGGTCATCCCCAACCCGGCCAACGATCTCTGGGTCGCGGTCGGCACGGACGGGGAGGAGACGCTCGTGCCCGCGATCCGCGATGTGATCGTGGCCGTCGACATCGCCGCGAAACGCATCGTGGTGCGCGACGTGCCGGGCCTCACCGCTCCCGAGGAGTGAACCCCTCCCCGGCCGGGGCGCGGTAGCCTCCGCTCGTGCGCATCGATGTCATCACGATCTTCCCCGAGCTGGTGCGCGCGCCGCTCGGCCAGAGCCTGCTCGGCAAGGCGATCGAGGCGGGCGTGCTCGACGTGCGCGTGCACGATCTGCGCGATTGGGCCGACGACCCGCATCGCAGGGTCGACGATGCGCCGTTCGGCGGAGGACCCGGCATGGTGATGAGGCCTGACGTGTGGTTCCGTGCCGTCGAGTCACTCGACCCCGACCGCGGGCGCGTGCTTCTGCTCTCGCCTGCCGGGCGTCGGCTCGATCAAGGGGTCGTCCGGGAGCTGGCGGCCGAGAACCACCTCACGCTGCTGTGCGGGCGCTACGAGGGCGTGGACGAGCGCGTCGTCGAGGGCCTTCCTGCCGAAGAGGTCTCGATCGGGGACTACGTGATGTCGGGCGGGGAACTGCCCGCGCTCGTCGTGATCGAGGCGGTGACGCGGCTCGTGCCTGGCGTGATCGGCCGGCAGGAGTCGCACGAGCAGGATTCGTTCGCCGATCCCGAGCTGCTCGATCATCCCCACTACACCAGGCCGAGGGAGTTCCGCGGCATGTCCGTGCCCGACGTGCTCGTGGGTGGCGACCACGGCGAGATCGAGCGGTGGCGCCGCCAAGCGGCAGAGGCCAAGACCCGCCGGACCCGGCCCGACCTGGCCGGAGGCCGCGGCATCTGACCAGCGGGTCGTCGCCCGACGTCCCGGGTGGGCGGTCCAGGTGGCCCCAGGACCGCTGGTACACTCGTCGGCCGTTGCCATGAACAAGACCGATCCGATCGAGCAGTCCTACCTGCGCAGCGACATCCCGGAGTTCCGCCCCGGCGACACCGTGAAGGTGCACGTGCGGGTGGTCGAAGGCAGTCGCGAGCGCGTGCAGGTGTTCCAGGGCGTGGTGATCGGGCGCCAGAACGGTGGGCTGCGAGAGACGTTCACCGTTCGCAAGATCTCCTTCGGTGTCGGCGTGGAGCGCACCTTCCCGGTGCACTCGCCGTCGATCGCGAAGCTCGAGATCGTGAGCCGCGGCCACGTGCGACGGGCGAAGCTCTACTACCTGCGGGAGTTGCGAGGCAAGAAGGCCCGAATCAAGGAGCGTCGCATCGACGACGCGAAGCTCGCCGCGATGGAAGAGGCCGCGGCGCTCGCGGCTGCCGAGGCCGCCGAGGCTGAAGCCGTGGGGGCCGACGATGCGGCCGACGAGGTCGAGGCACCCGCCAGCGGGGAGCCGGAGGCGTCCGTCGAGGGATCCGAGGCCGACGACGTGGAGGCCGACGAACCCGGAGCGCCTGAGGCCACTGTCGACGAGGCGGAGCCCGCCGACGAGGAGAAGGCCGAGGCCTGATCCGTGGCCGATGGGCCGACCGGCGGCGTCGCCGAGCCCACCGCCTCTCCATCCGAAGCGCGCGGGCACAGCCGTTGGCGCGAGCTGCCGGTGCTCATCGGCGCCGCGGTCCTGCTGGCGATCGCGATCAAGCTCCTCGTCGTGCAGGCGTTCTCGATCCCGTCCTCCTCGATGGTCCCGACGCTGCTCGAGGGCGACCGGATCCTCGTCTGCCGGATCTGCGCGCGGTTCGACGACGTCGATCGCGGTGACGTGATCGTCTTCGAGGGTCCCAACGTCGCGAGACCGGTACGCGGAGCCGTCGGTGGAATGCTGCACTGGCTCGGCGAGACCCTCGGGGTTGCGGACCCGCCGCACGAGGACTTCGTGAAGCGGGTGGTGGGTCTTCCCGGGGACACGGTCGAGATCGACCGTACCGGAGCGCTCTTCGTGAACGGCCGGCCCGTCGAGGAGCCGTACCTGAACCGACCGGTTCCTCGAAAGGACTTCCCACCCACGACGGTGCCTGATGGCACGCTGTTCGTCCTGGGTGACAACCGGGGGAACTCGGGTGACTCGCGATGCGACCCCCCCGCGTGCACCGGCCTCGTCCCGGTGCAGCGGGTGATCGGGGTGGCGTTCCTGCGGATCTGGCCACCGGCCAGGATCGGAGTCGTGCGGTGACGATGGATCGATACGAGCGGTTGCTCGCGGCCCAGGGGTTCACGCGGGTGGCGGGCGCCGACGAAGCCGGCCGTGGCGCGCTCGCGGGGCCCCTCGTGGCGGCGGCCGTGATCCTTCCCGTTGGCTTCGACATCGAGGGCATCAACGATTCGAAGGTGTTGAGCGAGGCGCAGCGCGAGGCAGCGTACGGACGCATCGTGGTCTCCGCCGCATGGATCGCGTGCAAGGCGGAGCCGGCGGCGATCGACGCTCGGGGCCTGCATCGAACCAACATCTTCCTGCTCCGTCGCGCCGCGAAGGCGCTCGAGCCTGACTACGTGCTCACCGACGGGTTCCCGGTGCCGCGCATCCCATGCCCGTCCATCGGGGTCAAGAAGGGCGACGCGGTCAGCGCCAGCGTCGCGGCGGCGTCGATCGTCGCCAAGGTGACGAGGGATCGCATCATGCGACGTCTGCACAGGCGATACCCCGACTTCGGGTTCGACCACAACAAGGGCTACGGCACCCCGGATCACCTCGAGGCGCTGGAACGCCACGGCCCGACCCCCCAGCATCGGTTGTCGTTCGCGCCGTGCGCCCAGCCCTCGCTGTTCTCGGATGCCGGCGCCGGACCCGCCGATGGTGGACGGGATGGGGCTCACGCCCAGGCGTGAGAAGCTGAACCATGATGAGCGACGACGACATCGAGCGGTTCGAAGAGGAGCGCGAGCTCGAGCTCTATCGGGAGTACCGCGACGTCCTCCCGATGTTCACGTACGTGATCGAGACGGAACGCCGCTTCTACCTCGCGAACCAGGTGCGCCTCACGCCCCTCGACGAGGGTTGGGTGCAGATCGATCTCACCGACGCATGGGTGTGGGACATGTTCCGGCCCGCCCGGTTCGTGGCGAGCGTCCGGGTCATGACCAGGCGCGACGTGAACGTCGAGGAGCTCGCGAAGCGCGACGAGCCCACGACGATCCCCGACACCCCGACCGCACCGTAGCCCTCGACCCTGCGGACCCATTCAGGCCCGTGGCCACCGTGTCACACCCTCGGCGTAGCGTCGTCGCATGTCCGACCTGCGCTCGAGCCTCGGCGCCCGCGGCGAACGAGTCACGCTCGATCTCTACCGCCAGCGTGGGTTCACGCTTGTCGCCGCCAACTGGCGATGCAGTCTCGGCGAGATCGACCTCGTCCTGCGTCGTCGCGACGTCCTCGTGTTCTGCGAGGTGAAGACGCGCCGGGGGTCTCGGCGGGGCGCCGGGTTCGAGGCCGTCGACACGCGGAAGCAGCGCAAGGTGCGGGCGCTCGCCGAGGTCTTCCTCTTGACCCACGGCGTGGGGCCGGTGTCGGTGCGGTTCGACGTCGCGAGCGTGGCGATCGACCCGGGCCAGATCGCCGGGGGGTCGACGCAGGTCGAGCTCTTCGAAGACGCCTTCTGAGGCATCCTCGGGCGTCCGAGGACGCCCGCCAGGGTGTAGGGCACGCTCGCGGACTAGGCCGAAGGACTGGCCGAAGGACTGGCTGAAGGACTGGCTGAAGGACTGGCTGAAGGACTGGGTCCATGACCCATCGCCGGGCTCTTCGGCCGTAGCGCGCCCGGGGCGGGCGCCCTACCATCGCCGGACCATGAAGACGCGACCTCAGCCCGAAGAGCTCAAGCCGCGCCGTCGACCCTGGGACAACACGGGCCTGCGCCACCGGGTGGAGGGCCGACAGATCGACGGCGTCGACGTCCTCGCGCTCCAATCATCGGTCGTCGATCGGGCGCCGGAGCCGTCCCGTCGGTGGCTGCGTCGGTCGCGCTGACCCGACCGCACACGGCTCCTACTCGAGGTCCATCGCCCGACGGACGTCGGACGAGAGACGGCGCAGCGCGTCCACCATGCGATCGACGTCGGCCTCGGTCGACAGGTAGTTCACGATGCCTGCCCGTAAGAACGTGCGGCCTCGGAGCGTCGTCACGCTCACCCACGCGTCACCGCTGATCTCCAGTGCCCGCTGGAGCCGAGCCTGGTAGTCGTCGAGCACCTCGAGCGGCCAGTCACCGTGACGTGACGGCAGGTGCCGGAAGCACACGACGCTCAGCTCCGGCTCGGCCGGTTCGGCCTCCAAGTCGGGTTCCTGCAAGCAGCGACCCGCCAGGTACGCCGCGAGGTCGTCGTTCTGCTCGATCAGCGCACCCAGCCCATCGGTGCCCATCTGCTTCCAGCTCATCCAGAGCTTCAGCCCGCGGAACCGCCGCGTGCCCTCCAGGGAGTACTGGTACCAGTTCAGAGGCTCGTCCTCGGGGCGGTTCGACGCGTAGTACTCGGGCGCCTCGTGGAACGTGCTCAGGAGATCCTCGCGTCGGCGTACCACGAGGGCCCCGATGTCGTAGGCCTGGAAGAACCACTTGTGGGGATCGATCGTGACCGTGTCGGCTCGCTCGAGTCCCGGCACCCGATGGGCATCTCGCCGCGAGAGCCGGGCGGCTCCGCCGTACGCGGCGTCGACGTGTAACCAGACACCCTCGCGCTCGGCCACGTCGGCGAGCCCCGGTGTGTCGTCGACCGATCCCGTGTTCGTCGAGCCCGCGACCGCCGCGATCGCGAGCGGCGTCAGTCCGGCGGCTCGATCGCGTTCGATCGCCTCAGCCACGGGTGCCGCCTGCATGCGGAACCGCTCGTCGCTCTCGACCACGACGAGCGTCTCGTCCGGGAAGCCGAGCACGCCCAGCGCCCGGGCGATCGAGAAGTGGGTCTGATCGCTCGCGTAGACCCGCACCCCGTCGAGATCGGCGCCGCGCGGAGCCCCGGCCGTGCCCCGGAGCTTCGACAGCCAGACGTCGCGCGCGACCGTCATCGCCATGACGTTGGCCATGACGCCGCCGCTCGTCAGCACCCCCCAGCCCTCCGGCCCGAAGCCGACCAGCTCCCGCAGCCAGTCGGTCACCTCTTCCTCGACGAACGTGCCGATCGGACCGGCGTGCCAGACGTCGACGCCCTGGTGGATCCATTGCGAGAGCATCTCGCCGGCGATCGAGCTCGGCAGGGGGGGAGGCGTGAAGTAGCTGAACGAGCCGGGGTGCTGAGCGTTGTAGGTGGCCGGCGCGACGCGCTCGCGGAACTCGGCGAGCACGTCGCTCCACGGGCTGGGCGACATCGGGGCCGGCGCGGCGTGGTTCGTCGGTCCGAAGAAGTCACGCCTCGCGTCGGGGTAGGAGCGGGAGTGCATCGGTCGGCGCAGCGCCTCGCCGTAGAGCCAATCGAGGGCCTCGCGCCAGGTCTGCTCCCCGAGGGCCTCGAGGGCCGCGCGGGAGCGCGGCTCGTCGACGATGTCGATCAGCTCGGGCTCCGGGCTCCATTCGAAGCGCTCGGACACGATGGCGAGGCTAGCAGGGACTCCGGCGACGTGGGCCTGACGTGACGCAGGTCACCGACGCCCGAGGCGACGCGCCCTAGCGTACGATCGCATGTACGGACGGGTGCTCGGGGTGACGGTGCTCGGGGTCGGGGGACACCTCGTGACCGTCGAGGCCCACGTGGGTCGAGGGCTCCCTTCCCTCACGCTCACGGGGCTGCCGGGGGCCGCCGTGCGCGACGCGTGCGACCGCATCCGTCCGGCCGTCGAGAGCCAAGGGCTCGAGTGGCCACTGCGACGGGTGGTCGTGAATCTCGCGCCAGGCACCCTGCGCAAGGAGGGTCCGGGGCTCGACCTCCCAGTCGCGGCGGGCATCCTGGCAGCCACCGCTCAGATCCCCGCCACGGCGCTCGAGCGATACGCGTTGGCCGGTGAGCTCTCGTTGAAGGGCGAGCTGATGCCGACCCCCGGGGTCCTCTCGGTCGCGATCGCGGCGGCACGCGCGGGGCTCGAGGGGGTGATCGTGCCTCGCGCGAACGCGCTCGAGGCCACGCAGGTCGACCGGCTTGGGGTCGTGCCGGCGGCGACGCTCACCGAGGTGGTGGGGTTCCTCAGAGGAACGTGGCAGCCGCCGGCGATCGACGAAAGGGTGCTCGAGATCAACGGATCGGCTGAGGTCGACTTCGGCGACGTTCGAGGGCAGACACAGGCGCGCCGCGCCCTCGAGGTCGCGGCGGCCGGAGGCCACAACGTGCTGATGGTCGGCTCGCCCGGGGCCGGCAAGACGATGTTGGCGCGACGCATGACGACGATCCTGCCGAGCCTCGCCCGCGACGAATCGCTCGAGGCGACGCAGCTGCACTCGGTGGCGGGACTGCTGGCCGGGCGGGGTGTGCTGCGGTCTCGCCCGTTCCGAGCGCCCCATCATTCGATCTCGATGACGGGCTTGCTCGGAGGGGGTTCGTCGTATCTGCGACCCGGAGAGGCGTCGCTCGCTCACCACGGTGTGTTGTTCCTCGACGAGCTCACGGAGTTCCGTCGCGACGCGATCGAGGGACTGCGACAGCCTCTGGAGGACGGCCGCGTCGTCATCACCCGGGCCGTGGGCTCGGTCGAGTTCCCCGCGAGGTTCACATTGGTCGCCGCAGCGAACCCCTGCCCGTGCGGGTTCGAGGGTGACCAGCGGCGTCAGTGCCGATGCCGGTCCGACCGTGTCGACCAGTACCGGCAGAAGCTCTCCGGCCCGCTCCTCGACCGTATCGACCTGCGATTGCGCGTGCCACGGCTCACGAAGCACGAGCTCATGGGGAGCGACGCAGGGGAGCCCTCGGCTTCGATCCGTGACCGGGTCCAGGCCGCCCGCGACCGTCAGCGTGCGAGGTGGGCAGATCTCTCCGTGGCGTGCAATGCCCATCTGCCCGGTCCTGTCGCCCGACGCCGGGTCCGGCTCACCGCAGAGGCCGAGTCCACGCTCGGTGCTGTGGTCGACCAGCTGTGCCTCACGGGGCGTGGGTTCGACCGCGCGATCAAGGTCGCGCGCACGATCGCCGATCTCGACGCCGCCGACATCGTGCAGACGGAGCACATCGCCGAGGCCCTCTCCTACCGTGACGGTGTCGTCCAGGAGGGCCTCGCCCGTGCTGGCTGATGCGCGCGGGCGGCGACGCACCGATGTGCCCAGGTGGGCGCTCGACGTGCCGCCGGGGTTCCCCGACGGGTACGCCGAAGGCTCGGGGGCACGCGCCGCCCTGCTGGTGCTGTCGGCGCTTCGCGGCATCAAGCCGCACCAGCTGCACGAGCTCGCGTGGGCGGAGGGTACTGCAGAGGGGAGCCTGGCAGCGATCCGAGCGGGGGCGGCCGGCAGCGAGGCGGATCAGGAGTGGGCGCGGATTCTCGACCCCGCCGTGATCGAACGCGAAGCCGGACAGCACGGGGCACGATTCGTGACGCCGGTCGACGACGAGTACCTGCCGCAGTTCCTCGAGCTCCTGCATGACCCGCCCGTGGCGGTCTTCGTGTCCGGTCGCTCGCTCACCGATCTGCCCGATCGGGTCGCGATCGTGGGCGCGCGCAACTGCTCGCCGTCGGGCAACGAGGTCGCCATGCGCATCGCAGCGGGCCTCGGTGGGGTGGGGGCGTGCGTCGTGAGCGGGGCGGCCCGGGGTATCGACGCCGCCGCGCACCGCGGAGCCCTGCACGCGGCCGGCACCACCATCGCGGTCCTCGGTTCAGGGCACGACCTGCCCTATCCGAAAGGCAGCACCGAACTGGTCGCGCGCGTCGCCGCGTCCGGTGCCGTCGTGAGCGAGTACGCGCCAGGGGTGGTGGCGGAGCCGTTCCGGTTCCCGGCACGTAACCGGCTCGTGGCCGCACTCGGTCGTGCTCTGGTCGTCGTGGAAGGAGCCCACGGCAGCGGCTCGATGATCAGCGTCGATCACGCGCTCGACCTCGGCCGCGACATCTTCGCGGTGCCCGGGCCGGTGACGAACCCACTGGCCGAGGTGCCGCTCGCTCTGATCCGCGAGGGAGCCACCATGATCCGTGGGCCCGACGACCTGCTTGACGACCTCGGATACGCGTTCCGGCTCTCGGTCGAGCCGCCCCCGTCCCTGCTCGGCGACGAGCGGGCGGTCTACCAGGCCCTCGGAGGCTCGGGACTCGCCGACGCGATCTCGGCCGAGACCGGGTTGTCGCTTCCCACCGTGACCACGATCCTGCTCACGCTCGAACTGAAAGGCCTCGTGCGCACGGTCGGTGGGCGCTACGAACGCACGGTCCCAGGGAGCACCAGCATCGCCCCGTGAGCACCGAGCACGTTCTCCCGGGAAGCCTTCACCCGGGAAGCTTGCAGGCGCACCGCGCCGTTGATAGACAAGGGCTGCCCGTGGCCTCGCCCGAGCCGACCGGGTCCCCGAGAGCCGAAAGGACCATGTGCACCCCGACGACGAGCTTCCCCCGTCCGAGGCCGGCCTGATCGATGCGTTCGGATCGCACCTCGCGCTCGAACGCCACCTCTCGGCCCATACCGTCACCGCCTACCGGCGCGACCTTGCGCAACTCGCGACGTTCCTGCACCGCGGGGGAGAGTCGCTCGCCTCGGCCACCTACCCGTTGCTGCGGCGCTTCCTCGCCCAACAGCACACGCTCGGATACGCACGTGCATCCGTGGCCCGCAAGGTGGGTTCGATCCACACCTTCTACCGGTGGGCACTCGCCTCGGGCCGGGTCACCGACGATCCGTCGCTGCTGCTCGGGCGGCCCAAGGTCGTGAACCGCTTGCCGACCGTGTTGAGGGCCGGCGAGGCAGCCGCGCTCGCGGAGGCGCCGGCGACAGCTGGCGCAGTCGCCGACGCAGACGCAGACGTTCGACCGGTCGACCGAGCCGTCGCTCTGCGCGACGTCGCGGCACTCGAGCTGATGTACGGTTCGGGGCTGCGCGTGGGTGAAGTCGCTGCCCTCACGATCGACCGCGTCGACCTCGATGGGCGGCGGGTCACGGTCATGGGCAAGGGGGCCAAGGAGCGAGGGGTGCCGATCTCCGACTACGCGGCGGAGGCGCTCGAGGTCTACCTGCGCGAGGGAAGGCCCCTGCTCGCCACCCAGGGCGTCCGCGGGCTCTTCTTCAACCGTCGCCAGAAGCCCTTCAGCTCCAGGGATATCCGTACGATGGTGGAACGATATGGCGGTACAGTGCTGCCGGGCCGGCGGGTGACGCCGCACACCCTGCGACACTCGTTCGCCACGCATCTTCTGGAAGGGGGAGCCGACATCCGAGCCGTGCAGGAACTCTTGGGGCACGCGAGCGTTGCGACGACGCAGCGGTACACGCACGTCTCCCGGGCTCGGTTGTTCCAGGCCTACGAGCAGAGTCACCCGAGGGCTTGAGTCGTGACCCCCGCCAAGAAGACGGCCACGAAGACGCCGGCCAAGTCGGCCGCGAAAACCGTTGCGAAGTCCCGGGCCAAGGCCGTGGCGTTCGACCCCAGCGTGACGATCCCGCCGCACGTCGACGACGAGCTCGGACAGCATTGGCATCGCTTCAAGAGCACGGGTGAGGAGGAGGCACGCGAGAAGCTCATCCTTCACTACGCGCCGCTCGTGAAGTACGTGGCGAGCAGGGTCGCGACCGGTCTTCCTGCAAGCGTCGAACAGGCCGACCTCGTGAGCTATGGCATGTTCGGTTTGATCGACGCTCTCACGAAGTTCGAGCCGGGGCGGGGCAACAAGTTCGAGACGTACGCGATCCCGCGCATCAAAGGCGCGATCATCGACGAGCTGCGCGCGATGGACTGGGTGCCGCGGTCGATCCGATTCAAGGCGCGCGAGATCGAGAAAGCCCACACCGACCTCGAGTCGATGCTGAAGCGGCAACCCACCGAGCAGGAGATGGCGGAGCGCCTGGGCATCACCCGTCGCGAGCTGCACGACGTCGTCTCACAGATCTCGTTCGTCTCCGTGCTCGCCCTCGACGAACTCGTGTCGGTCGGGGCCGACCGCGGGGAACAGGTCTCGCTGATCGACACGCTCGCCGACCGCGGCATCGACCCGACGTCGGGCGTCGAGTCGCAGGAGACCCGCGGTCTGCTGGCCGCCGCGATCAACGAGCTCTCCGAGCGAGAGAAAATCGTCGTCACGCTCTACTACTTCGAGGGGCTCACGCTCGCCGAGATCGGCCAGATCCTCGGTGTCACCGAGTCCCGGGTCTGCCAGATCCACACGAAGGCGGTCGGCGGGCTGCGGGGTCAGCTCACCGAAGTCGAGTAGCCCGCTCTCTCACCGATCCCACTCGAGCTGTGATCTGCGTCACGGTGCTCGCGCCATGAGGTGGATAGCGTCTTCGTCATGCGGACCCGCCGATCGTTCCTCACGAGCTGGGTGCTCCTCACCACCGCGGTGGTCGGGCTCGCCGTCTCGCCGGCCGTCGCGGCCGGAACCTGGACCTGGCCGGTCGAGGGTCCGGTGATCCGCGGGTTCGATCCCCCCGACTCGCCGTACGGCTCTGGACACCGCGGCGTCGACATCGCGGCGCCAGCCGGGAGCGTCGCGGTCGCCCCGGCCGACGGCACGGTCGCCTTCGCGGGTCAGGTCGGGGGTCGTCTCTTCCTCACGATCGATCACGGTCGCGGCCTCGAGTCCACGTTCTCGTGGGTGGCGAGCCTCGACGTCCGTCGTGGTGACGTGGTGCGCCAGGGCCAGGCGGTGGCTCGCAGCGGCGGCGGGCACACCGGTGACCTCATCCCCAATCTGCACTTCGGGGTGAGGCTCGACGACGCGTACGTCGATCCTCTGACCTACCTCGCGTCCATCGATATCAGCGCGCTGATCAGGCTCGCGCCGCTCGCCGCCTGATCTCGTCGGCGTGTCCCAGCCGCCCGGCGTTTAGGATGACGCGGCCGTGCTGACCTCCCTCGTGTGTCTCCTGTCGTCGCGCCGTGCCCGTCGCACGGTGGCCGCCGCCGTGTGCGCGCCCGTCCTGCTCGGCGCCGGCGTCGCCGCCGGCCAGGTCGCAGGCGCTTGGACCGAGTTCCAGGGAGGGCCGTCGAAGACCGGTGTCGCGACCGACGGCCCCGACCCCGGATACCGCCGGGCGTGGAGCACCCCGTTCGACCCGGGTGGTCCCGGCGACCGCTTCGGCCTCTCGGCGCCCGTGATCGCCGAGGATGTCGCGGTGGCGGTCGGTCCCGACGCGGTGATCGGCGTCGACCTCGGCTCGGGCGAGCAGACGTTCTCGGTGGATCGCGCCGTCGGTCCCTCGGTGCCGGCAGCCGTGGCCCCGCTCGGCGACGGCGCGGCGGTCGTGTATACGGAGGGATGGGGCGAGGGGCCGCCTCCCGCACCTGGCTCCGAGGTCAGTCCGACCGCGTCGGCGAGCCCGGGGACCCCTGCCGACGCTGACGTCGAAGGCCTCGTCGAGTCCGGCCTCACCGCGTTCGATCTTGGGAGCCAGGAGCGGTTGTGGCCACCGGTGCCGCTCGATGGCGTGAGCCGAACGGGGGTCACCGTCGACGACGGGTCGGCGTTCGTCGGCGTGAACGGCGGCACCGTGATCTCCGTCGATCTCGCCGATGGGAGCGTCGATTGGCGCCGCGAGCTCGATGCGATGCTCGTCACCCCGATCACGGTGATCGATGCGACGGTGCTGGTCGGCCTGCAGGGCGACGGCGACACCCAGCCCGTCGTCGTGGCGCTCGAGGCGAACACTGGCGAGGAGCGATGGCGACACGAGCCCTCGGCGCGGTCATCCGTCGTCTCAGCGATCTCAGCCGACCAGGGGACCGCCTTCGCGATCTTCGCGGGCCTGTCGGAGACATCGGTCGTCGCGCTCGACCTCGCCGACGGAACCCAGCGCTGGAGCCGTCGTGTGAACGCCACCTTCGACGTGATCGCACCCCCCGTCGTGGGGGCGGAGACGGTCTTCGTGACGGATCTGATCGGACACACCCGCGCCCTCGATGCCGGCACGGGGCAGCAACGGTGGGACTTCGCGCAGAACGTGCCCGTGTTCCGGAGCGTGCCGGTGCTCGTCGGGGCGCACCTGCTCGTGCCGACCCTCGAGGGTGAGCTCGGCGCGATCGACGCCGAGACCGGCGAGCTGGTCTGGCGTCTGCAGGCGGACGGCGCGCCGATCCGCTCGGTGGCGGCGGCGGGTGATGTGCTCGTGGCGGTGCGCGGCGCCGGTCGATCGGGGCTCGAGGGGTTCGAGCACGACCCGGACGCGGCACTCGTGCGCGAGGCTTCGCCGACGACGCTTGCTCCGGGACGCATGGTCGGCGCGATCGCGATCGCGGCGATCCCGCTCCTGGTGGTCGTGCTCCTGCTGGGGCGGATGCTCATCGCTCGCATGGGCCCGGCGTTCCCGGGCGACGACGAGCAGGTGTCCGAGGACGACGAACACGTCGTCGACCCGTGGGAAGCCGAGGACCCGACCCCGTGACGAACAAGAACAAGCGCTCGAAGCCTCGCGACCGCGACGACGGGCACCGTTCCGCGCCGCCGGCCTCGCGCGGGGCCGAGCCAGCGCCGCGGAGAGGGCTGCTCGACTCGCTCTTCTCGCCGCGGGTCGGCTCGACCTCGATGCCCAGCATCCGCACGTCGGCCGCTCGAGGCCTCGCCGTCGTCGCGGGCACCCCGGTGCTCGCGGTCGGGGCCGTCGCGCTCGTCGTCCTCGAATGGCTCGCGGCGCTGGCACTCGGGTACGAGGGCCCGTTCGCGCTCTTCGTCAACGCCCTGGGGTTGGCGCCGGTCGGCACGAGCTTCGACGCCACGCTCTCCACGTCGCTGTTCGGCCTACAGGGAGGGTTCTTCGCGATCCTCGGGTTCGTGGCGTTCCGGGCGATGGTGCAGGCGCTCCTCGTCGCGGTGATCGTGGAGGTCCTGCGCTCGGCCCCTCTCGGTCGGTGGACTCTCATCCGGGCGCTCAGGACCCTGCCGGCGGCACTGGCGGTCAACATCGCCGGCATCGGATTGCTGACCCTGGCCAGTCTGCTGGGGCCGCTGCTCGGTCCGGCGTTCGGGCTCCTGATCCAGATGGCCGCGCTGGTGGGCGGCGTCTACGTGCTGAGCTTCGCACCGGTGATCGCGGCCGACGAGGGGCGCCGCCTCTCCGACGCGATGAGCCGGTCGGTGCGGGCGGCCCGCATGCCGGGATCGGGCAACCTGACGCTCGCCGCGATCTACGTCGTCGCCTCGATCGCGATCCTGGTCGTGCCGGGCAAGCCCGGGTCCGATCTCGGGGTGAACCCGACCGTCTCGGCGTGGGTGATGGTGCTGGTCGCCAACCTCCTCCACGTGGTGATGCAGGCTATGGTGGCCTTCCGATACCTGTCGGTTGCCGACGAAGTGCCCGACGCCGCTCCGAGACGGCAGGCGGCCCCTCGCGCGCGGTCCCGTGGCTGATCGCCGGGGGCAGCGGTCGACGGGGGAACGCCGCTGCTAGACTTCTCGCGCCGGCGCATCTGCGCCGAGCTCACACGTTCGGGGACCGCATCGCCGGGGTCCCGCGCCTCACGAAGGCGGGCCGGCGACGGGACGATCCGAGCGGAGGAACTGAAACCGAGAAGGAGGCCCCGTGCCTGTCGTGACCAGGCGGGAGCTCCTCGAAGCGGGCGTGCACTTCGGCCACCAGACCCGTCGGTGGAACCCGAAGATGCAGCGATTCCTCTACGGGGAGCGTTCCGGCATCTACATCATCGACCTCGAGAAGTCCCTCGCGGGGCTCGAGGAGACCCACGAGTTCGTGCAGGGCCTCGGCCGTCGGCGCGGCATCGTGCTGTTCATCGGGACGAAGAAGCAGGCCCAAGAAGTCGTGCAGGACCATGCGACCCGTATCGGCATGCCGTACGTGAACCACCGATGGCTCGGCGGCATGCTCACGAACTTCACGACCATCTCCAAGCGGCTGCTCCGCCTGCGCGAGCTGCACGAGATGGAGCGCACCGGTGCGCTCGACTACCTCCCCAAGAAGGAAGCGATCAGGTTGCGCCACGAGCGCGACAAGCTGACGCGCAACCTGGGGGGCATCCAAGACCTCGAGCGCCTGCCCGACGCCGTCTTCGTGATCGACACGAAGAAGGAGCACATCGCCGTCAACGAGGCCAGGAAGCTGGGCATCCCCGTGATCGCGATCGTCGACACGAACTGCGACCCCGACGAGGTCGATTACGCGATCCCGGGCAACGACGACGCGATCCGCGCCGTGAGCCTCGTGGCCCGCGTGGTCGCCGACGCTTTGGCCGAGGGCTACGGCATGGCGAAAGACGAGGACGTCGAGCGCGTCACCACCCGCTCGGCCGTCCCGGCGGCCACCGGACCGCGCTCGACGGCCGCCCCGGCGAGGGTGGAGGAGTCCGAGACACCGTCCGCCGAGGACGCCGCCGCGATCGCCGCGAGCACGGTCTTCGAGCCCGACGCGCCCGAGGCCCCTGCAACCGAGGGGGCTGCCGAGCCGATGGCCGAGGGATCGACCGAGGTCCTCGAAGACGCCTCGGCGGCCGAGACCGTCGTGGTGACCGATCCGGTCGAGGCCGTGGCATCGGCCGTCGCGGACACGCCCGAGGAGCCGGCCGCGGAGATGCCCGAGGAGCAGGCATGAGCGACTACTCGCCCACCGCCACCGAGGTGAAGCAGCTCCGCGACGCCACCGGCGCCGGCATGATGGACTGCAAGACGGCGCTGATCGAGTCCGGCGGCGACCTCGAGCGCGCGGTCGAGTACCTGCGCGAGAAGGGACTCGCCTCGGTCGCCAAGCGTGCCGGACGCTCTGCCAACCAGGGGCTGGTGGACGCGTACGTGCACTTCAACAACACCGTGGGCGTGCTCGTCGAGGTCAACTGCGAGACGGACTTCGTCGCCAAGACCGAGGACTTCCAGCGGCTCGTGAAGGACATCGCGCTGCACATCGCGAGCCCCTCGGCGCCGCGGTTCCTGACCCGTGAGGAGGTGCCGCGGGCCGAGCTCGATCAGGAACGGCACATCGCCGAGGTGCAGGCCAAGGAGGCCGGCAAGCCCGAGAACGTCGTCGAGAAGATCGTCGAGGGCAAGATCAACGCGTACCTCAAGGACATCGTGCTGCTCGATCAGCCGTTCGTGAAGGACGACTCGAAGACGGTGCAGCAGTTGCTCGACGAGACATCGGCTAAAGTGGGCGAGCGCATCGCGATCCGCCGGTTCGTCCGGTTCAAGCTGGGCGAGGCCGGCGATGACGAGGCGGCGGACGGTGACGCGTCGTAAGGTCTGGGTCGACCGCGAGCGGTAGGCCCGACGGGGGAGGGGAGCGCATGGCCGACGACGGAGGCACGCCGCGAGCCCAGTACGGGCGAGTGTTGCTGAAGCTCTCCGGTGAGGCCTTCGCTCCCACAGATGCCGAGTACGGCATCAACACCGATGCCACGGCGCTGATCGCCCGGCAGCTCGCCGAGGTCGTCGACCTCGGGGTGCAGACCGCGGTCGTCGTGGGGGGCGGCAACATCTGGCGGGGCCGGCAGGCCCCGGGTATCGATCGCAACCGCGCCGATTACATGGGCATGCTGGCCACCGTGATGAATGCACTGGCCCTGCAGGATGCACTCGAGAAGATCCACGTCACGACCCGGGTGCAGACGGCCATCTCGATGACCCAGCTCGCCGAGCCATTCATGCCGCTGCGGGCCAGGCGCCACCTCGAGAAGGGGCGTGTGGTGATCTTCGCGGCGGGCCTCGGCGTGCCGTACTTCTCCACCGATACGTGCGCCGCTCAGCGAGCGCTGGAGATCGGCGCCGACGCGTTGCTCAAGGGCACGAAGGTCGACGGCGTCTACACCGCCGACCCGGTCCTCGACGCCTCGGCGAAGCGCTTCGACGAGATCGAGTACGTCGACGTGCTGAAGGAGGGCTACCAGGTCATGGACGCCACCGCGATCTCGCTGTGCATGGAGAACAAGCTGCCGATCATCGTCTTCAATCTCCGCGAAGAGGGGAACATCCGTCGCGTGGTCAACGGCGAGCCCATCGGCACGCTCGTCCACTGAAGGAGTCCGATGACGATCGATTCCAGCCTCAAGGACGCAGCCCACAAGATGGAGCAGGCGGTCACCCATCTCAAGGACGAACTCTCCGCGATCCGCACGGGCCGCGCGACCCCAGCGGTGCTGAACCGCGTCACGGTGGAGTACTACGGCACGCCCGTGCCCCTGAACCAGCTCGCCTCCATCAACGTGCCGGAACCCCGCCTGCTGTCGGTGCAGCCGTTCGACAAAGGTGCGATCGGGGCGATCGAGAAGGCGATCCAGTCGAGCGACCTCGGCATCACCCCGTCGAACGACGGGCAGGTGATCAGGTTGGCGTTCCCCCCGCTCACCGAGGAGCGGCGCAAGGAGCTCGTGAAGCAGGTCCACACGCGCGCTGAGGAGGCCCGCGTCTCAGTGCGCAACGTGCGGCGCCACGCCAAGGAAGAGATGGAGAAGCTTGAGCGTGAGGGCGGCATCTCGGAAGATGACCTCGTGCGGGGGGAGAAGGAGCTCCAGAAGCAGACGGATCGGCACGTGGCGGAGATCGACGTGATCCAGGACCACAAGGAGCAGGAGCTCATGGAGGTCTCGTGACGGGCGACAAGCGCAACGGCGACGATCTGTTCGAGGACCTCGACAAGTTCTTCGCACCCATCAAGGACGTCGACTGGGACGAGCCGGCGTCGGCCGGCGCCCGCGAGACGCCGAGCGAGGAGCACGTATCGATCCGCGCCGATGAGCCGGAGGTCGCTGCTCCGGCCCAGGTCGAGCCTGAAGTGCCGGAGCAGCCCGAGGAACCCGACGAACCCGAGGACGAGGACTGGTACGACACCACGGTGCTGGAGACGATCGAGGGCATCGGCGCCGACGATGAGGCCGAGGAACCGGTCGTCGCCGTGGGCGAGGTCGCCGACGATGAGATCGGCACCGAGGTCGTGGGTGAGGTCGTCGAGCCGGCTCCGGGCCAGGCGGGTCTCTTCGGCCAAGGCCATGAGCCCGAGGACGAAGCCGACGGCGGATGGGGCGTGACCGACGACGAATCGGTCGTCGGCGAGTACGCGGAGGCGACCCTCGTGGGTGACGACGAGGAACCCGACGCAGGCATCGGCACCGAGACCGCTCCGATCGCCACGATCGACGAGCTGATGGGCGACGTGGAGTCGCCCGACGAGGGCGCCGTCGAGCGAGCCGCGGAGTACTTCGCGCCGTCGGTTCGTGGGGAAGACGCGAGCGAGGAGCCCGAGCAGGTCGTCGTCGGCTCAGAAGGCGTGGGGTGGGACGACGGGTCCTCCGTGACGCCAGAAGTCGGCGGCACGTTGATCGGCGAGCTCGGAGCCGACGAGGTCGAGCAGGACATCCTCTCGGACCTTGGCGGAACCGATCCCGAGCCCGAGACCGTGATGGTCGGAGCCGGGGAGGGCCTGGGTGGCCCGAGCTGGCAGGAGCCCGGCTCCGTCGAGGTCGGTGCCGACGCCGAACGCCGAGGCCCAGGCCCGGGTGAGCGAGACGTGCCGGCCGCGTTCCTCACGGGAGCCGTGCTCGCGATCGCGGCACTCGCCGCGCTGCTGATCGGTGACTGGTTGTTCGGTCTGCTCGCGGCCGCGATCGTGTTGCTGGCGCAGGGGGAGCTTTTCGGCGTGATGGTGAAGCACCGTCGCCAGCCTGCGACCGCCGTCGGATTGATCGCCGGCGCGTTGATGCTCGCCGCCGCGTACTTCCGGGGCGAGAGCGCGGTGCTCGCGATGTTCGCGCTCGGTGTGGCGGCCACGTTCCTCTGGTTCATGTCGGGGCCCATGAGCGCGCGTAAGGACGTCACCGTCAACATCGGGCTGACCGTGCTCAACATGGCCTGGGTGCCGCTGTTGGGCAGCTACCTGCTGGTCCTGCTCGAGGGTGAGAGCGGCACAGCGCTGGTCGTGAGCGTGATCGGCCTGACGTTCGTCTACGACACGGCCGCGTTCCTGTCGGGCTCGGTCTGGGGCGGTCAGTTCTTCCAGCGCCCACTCGCGCCGACGGTGAGTCCGAAGAAGTCGATCGAGGGCGTGATCATCGGCTCCCTCGTGACGGTGGTGGTCGCGGTCACACTGGTGACGTCGTTCGTCGATCCTTTCGAGAACCTGCGCATCGAGGCCCTGCTGCTGGGGCTCGTCGTCGCGGCTGCCGCGACCTTCGGCGACCTCGCGGAGTCGTTGGTCAAGCGCGACATGGGCATCAAGGACATGGGAAGCATCCTGCCCGGCCACGGCGGGGTGCTCGACCGCATCGACTCTCTGCTGTTCGTCGCGCCGGCCGCCTTCTTCCTGTACCGCATCATCATCGCCTGAGCCTCGTTCCAAGCGTTCCGCCCGGCTCGGGGTACCCTTGAGCGCATGAAAGCGTTGACGATCCTCGGTTCCACGGGGTCGATCGGCACGCAGGCCCTCGACGTGGTGCGGCGCAACCCCGACCGGTTCAAGATCGTCGGGCTGTCCGCGGCGGGCGCCAACCTGGAGCTGCTCGCCGGGCAGATCCGTGAGTTCCTGCCCCCGGTGGTCGCGCTGGCGGACGACGGGGCGGCAGCCGACGTGAAGCAGAAGATCGGCGCCGTGGCCGGGGTCGAGATCGTGGAGGGCCCCGACGCCGCCGAGCGCCTCGCCGCTGAGACCGAGGCCGACATGGTGCTGAACGCGCTGGTCGGATCCGCCGGACTCGCGCCCACGCTCGCGACCCTGCAGTCGGGCAAGACCCTCGCGCTCGCGAACAAGGAGAGCCTGGTCGTGGGCGGCGAGCTCGTGACGGACCTGATCAAGGGCGAGCCCGAGCGCTTGCTGCCCGTGGACTCCGAGCACGCCGCCCTCGCGATGGCGATGCGCGGCGAACGCCGCGAGGACCTCAAGCGCGTCGTGCTCACCGGCTCGGGCGGTCCGTTCCGAGGCTGGACCCGCAACGAGCTCGCGAAAGCCAGCGTCAAGGAGGCGCTCGCCCATCCGGTGTGGACGATGGGCCCGAAGATCACGATCGACTCGGCTACGCTCATGAACAAGGGCCTCGAGGTGATCGAGGCGCACTACCTGTTCGATCTCGAGTACTCCTCGATCCACGTGCTGATCCACCCCGAGGGACTGGTGCACGCGATGGCCGAGTTCCGCGACGGCAGCCTGCGCGCCGAGATGGCGACGCCCGACATGCGGCTGCCGATCCAGCTCGCGCTCGCCTGGCCCGAGCGGCTCCCGACCGGCGTCGAGCCGGTGCCGCTCACCGAGCGACCGCTCACGTTCGAGCCGGTCGATCGCGAGGCGTTCCCGGCCGTCGATCTGGCGTATCGGGTCGGAGGCCTCGGGCTCACGTTCCCCGCGGTGATGAACGCCGCGAACGAGGTCGCCGTGATGGCGTTCCTCGAGGGGAAGATTCCCCTCACCCGCATCGTCGAGCTGGTGCAGACCGTGGTCGACGAGCACGAGCCCGCCTCGGTGGTCTCGATCGTGAACATCGAACGCGCCGACGCCTGGGCGCGGCAACGCGCCGCCGAGCTCGCCGAGGAGCGATAGCCCTTCCCCCATGAACCTGCTCATCGGCGCCCTCATCTTCCTGCCCTTCCTCACGGTGATCATCGCGATCCACGAGCTGGGGCACTTCCACTTCGCGCGGCGATTCGGCATGAAGGTCACCGAGTACTTCATCGGGTTCGGCCCATGGAAGATCTGGTCCCGACGTCGAGGCGAGCTCGAGGTCGGCGTGAAGCCGATCTTCATCGGCGGCTACGTGAAGATCGCCGGCATGAACCCCTTCGAGGAGAACCCGCCCGAGGACACGCCGCGCCTCTACGGTTCGAAGCCGATCTGGCAGCGCGCGATCACGATCTTCGCTGGTCCGGGCACGCACTTCGTGGTCGCGGCCCTGATCTTCGCGGTCTGGCTGATGGTCTTCGGCGATCCACGCACGGCGCCGCTCACGCCGCTCGTGATCGACGAGGTCGAGTTGACGATGAACGGCGACGAGTCGCCCGCCGCCGCCGCCGGGATCGAGTCGGGCGACCGCATCCTCGTGCTCGGCGGGGTCGACCGGCCCACGTCCGAGCAACTCACCGAGGTCGTCACGTCGCAGGTCGAGGATCGTCCGGGCGAGCCGCTCACGGTCGTGGTCGACCGCGACGGGGAACGCGTCACCCTCTCGGTCGTGCCCGAGCTCGACGAGGTCGAGGGCGAGACCCGTGGGCGCATGGGCGTGATCGTCGCCCCGCCCGACCCTCAGCCGGCAGGCATCGGCGCCGCGCTCGTCGGCGGTGTCAAGGAGGTCGGCTTCGCCGTGAAGGAGTCGTTCTCCCAGATCGGAAGGGTCTTCGGGCCCGAGGGCATCGGGCGCGTGTTCGGGCTGCTGTTCAACGACGAGCAACGCACCGTCAACGATGCCGCGAGCGTCGTGGGCATCAGCGAGCAGGTCGGCGCCACGTCGTCGGCGGGGGACTGGTCGACGATCCTGTACCTCTTCGGGTTCGTGACCGTGTTCGTCGGCCTGATCAACCTCGTGCCGCTCCCGCCGTTCGACGGCGGCCACCTGCTCACCCTCGCGATCGAGAAGATCCGCGGGAAGCCGGTCGACATGCGTACCCTGATCCCGATCTCGGCCGCCGTCATGGCCTTCTTCGTGATGTTCGTCGGGGCCACGATCGTGCTCGACGTGACGAAGCCGATCACGCTCCCGTAGGGGGCGTTCGACCCGCTCCCGGGATGCGTTGCGCCCGAGCGGGCGCCACGATTTCTCAACACCGCCTCTGACCGCAGCACACATGCCCCGGATACGATGCTCGCGTGGATCAGCAGACCGTGCTCGTCGTCGACGACGAGGAAGCCATCGCCGAGGCCGTCCGCGCCCGCCTGGAATCCGAGGGGTATCGGGTGCTCGTCGCCCTCGACGGGCCCGACGCGATCGAGCAGCACGCCGAGCATCACCCCGACCTCGTCGTGCTCGACCTGATGCTCCCCGGCATGGACGGGCTCGAGGTCTGCAAGCAGATCCAGCGCGAGGGCTGGACCCCCGTGCTGATGCTGACCGCCAAGACCGAGGAAGCAGACAAGGTCGCCGGGTTCGCCGTCGGGGCCGACGACTACCTCACGAAGCCGTTCAGCCTGCGGGAGCTCGCCGCGCGGGTGAAGGCGATCCTGCGGCGCATGGAGCGCATGAGCGAGCAGAAGGACACGGGGCCGATCGAGCACCACGGGCTCGTGATGGACCCGAACAGGCGCCGGGTCACGGTCGACGGTGACGACGTCGGGCTCACCCCCCTCGAGTTCGAGATCCTCCTCACCCTCGCCCGTGACCCCGGCGTCGTCCTCAGTCGCGACCAGCTGATGGACCGTGTCTGGGGCTATCGCGACTTCGCGGGTGGCCGCGTGGTGGACTCCCACGTCGCCCGTATCCGCCGAAAGCTCGGCGAGGACGGCAACGAACCGCGGTTCATCCGCACCGTGCACGGCGTGGGGTACGCGTTCCAGGAACGGTCGTGAGCTCCCGGCGGTTCGAGCGCCTGCCCACGATCCGGGGCAAGCTCAGCACCACGATCGTCGTCGCCGTCGCGATCGCGATCGCGATCTCGTACGCGGTGATCGGTTTCTGGCTCCGCAACTCACCACGCGACTCTGAGGCCATCGACGCGCTCACGCTTGCCCGCCGCATCGCGACCGGTGAGATCGCTGAACCACCGGCAGACACGATGGTGGTGCGGCGCAGCGCCACCGGCGAGATCACGGTCGAGGGCGTCAACCTCGGTGATCTCCCGCCCGATACCCCCGGCCGGGTGCCGCGCTGGGACGTCAAGGGCAGCAACGTCTGGGCGTCGATCCCGACCGACGACGGCGGCAGCCTGATCGTGATGTACCCCTCGCCCACACGAGGGGGGGCGCTGGGCCGTATCTCGTCCACGCTCGGATTCCTGCAGAGCGTGTGGCGAGGGTTCTTGTTGGCGGGAGCGATCGCAGCAGTGATCGCGTTGGGACTGGCTCGGTGGTTCGCGCGTGGCATGACGCAGCCGCTTCGCGACATGGCCGAGGCGGCGCGCCGCATGGAGACCGGCGACTACTCGACCCGCGTCCACACGAACTCGCGGGATGAGGTCGGACAGCTCGCGGTCGCCTTCAACCGCATGAGCGCGGAGCTCGAGCTCCTTGAGACGTCGCGTCGCGACCTCGTGGCCAACGTCTCCCACGAGCTCAAGACGCCGATCACCGCGATCCGGGCGCACCTGGAGAACCTGCTCGATGGCGTCGAGGAGCCGAACGCCGAGACGCTCGAGGTGATGCTGGCGCAGTCCGAGCGCCTCGGCCGCCTCGTGGAGCAACTGCTCGATCTCTCGAAGCTGGAGTCAGGCGAGGTGCCCCTGCGCCGCGAAGAGGTCTCGTTGGGCCCGCTGGTGACGCAGGTGATGTCGGAGATCGAGGTGGCCAGCGCCGATCGCGACGTCGACGTTCGCAGCGACCTGCCCGACGATCTTCCGCCGATCGAGGCCGATCCCGAGCGCGTGCATCAGGTGATCTTCAACCTCGTCGACAACGCCGTGAGGTTCACCCCCGAGGGCGGCGAGGTGCGCATCGAGGCGCACCGGCACAACGGATCGGTCGAGGTGAGCGTGGCCGACACCGGGATGGGCATCCCGCCCGAGGCACTGCCGCGGCTCTTCGAGCGCTTCTACCGCGTCGACCCCGCGCGAGCTCGCGAAGGCGGCGGCACCGGCATCGGGCTCGCGATCGCGCGATCCGTCGTGGAGGCACACGGCGGCACGATCCGAGCCGAGAGCCAGCCGGGCCACGGCAGCACCTTCACCTTCGATCTGCCGGTCGCTCGTCCGGCGGCGCCCGCTGGCACGAACAGGAGGGATCCGTGAAGTCCGTCACCACCACCGTCACGATCTCCGCCCCCGAGCGGTACGCGTTCCTCGACCTCACCGACGACCTGCGCCGAGCGGTCAAGGACTCCGGGGTGACCGAGGGCGCAGCGATCGTTTTCTGTGCACACACGACGTGTGCCCTGCTGATCAACGAATGGGAGGACGGGGCGATGGCCGACTTCCGCCGCCACCTCACCGACCTCGTACCGCATGAGGGCATCTACTACCAGCACGACGACTTCGAGGTCCGCACGCAGAACATGAACCCCGACGAGCGCGAGAACGGGCATGCGCACGTGAAGGCGATGCTGCTCTCCGCGACCTCGCACGCGATCCCCGTGGTCGCCGGCGAGCCCGCCTTCGGCACGTGGCAGCGTCTGATCCTCTTCGAGATGGACGAGCCCAAGGACCGAACGATCACGTTCCAGGTGTTCGGCGGCTGATCGCGGCCGGCGCAACGCAGGAGCCTGGGAGACTGACGGACGTGGGCATCGAGCGCAGGAAGAGCCGGCAGATCGACCTCGGCGGCGTCGCGATCGGCGGCGACGCGCCCGTGTCGATCCAGTCGATGACCACGACGAAGACCGCCGACATCAACGCCACGCTGCAGCAGATCGCCTCGCTCGTCGCGGCGGGCGTCGACATCGTGCGCGTCGCGGTGCCGCACTGGGAGGACGCGGAGGCGCTCGTCGCGATCGCGGCGAAGTCCACCGTGCCGGTGGTCGCCGACATCCACTTCCAGTGGAAGTACGCGATGGCCGCGCTGGAAGCCGGCATCCAGGGTCTACGCATCAACCCGGGGAACATCAAGTACCAAGACAAGGTGCGGCTGATCGCGCGCGAGGCCAAGGACCGAGGCGTGCCGATCCGCATCGGGGTGAACGCCGGATCGCTCGAGCCAGAGCTGCTCGCGAAGTACGGGAAGCCCACTCCCGACGCGTTGGTCGAGAGCGCGCTGAACGAGGCGCGCATCCTCGAGGACGAGGACTTCCTCGACATCAAGATCAGCGTGAAGCACTCGAACCCCCTCGTGATGATCGAGAGCTACCGGCAGCTCGCCGAGGCGTGCGACTACCCCTTGCATCTCGGCGTGACCGAGGCGGGTCCGATGCCGCTCGGCGGCGTGAAGAGCGCGGTCGGCATCGGCGCGCTGCTCGCCGAGGGCATCGGCGACACGATCCGGGTCTCGCTCACCGACGATCCGGTGGACGAGGTCAAGGTCGGGACGTCGATCCTGCGGTCGCTGGGGCTCCGCACGCGCGGGCTGGACCTGGTCGCGTGCCCCTCGTGCGGTCGGGCCGAGGTCAACGTGCTCGAGCTGACGCAGAAGGTGAACGCCGCGATCGAGAACGAGAGGTTCACCGTGCCGATGCGCGTCGCTGTGATGGGGTGCGTCGTGAACGGACCGGGAGAGGCCCGCGAGGCCGATGTCGGTATCGCGAGCGGCAACGGCCTCGGATTCATCATCCGCCAGGGTGAGGTCGTGTCCAAGGTGCCTGAGGACGAGCTCGTCGACGCGCTGCTCGCCGAGGCGCGTTCGGTCGCCGCCGAGAAGATCGCAGCCGGCGAGAACCCGAACGATCCTGCGTCAGGATAAGCGCGAGCTCCGGGCGCAATCCGGCCACCGTCCGCGGCCGATACACCCACCATGAGGGCATCCCGAGCGAGTGCGGCCGTCGTCGTCGCGAGCGCCGTCGTCGTCGCGATCGCCGCCGTCGTCGCGATCGTCGTGCCGTCGTCGGCGGGCCTGATCACTCGCGGGCCGGTTCCGGGGACCGCGTGCGAGGTCTTCCCTGCCGACAACGTGTGGCGACTCGAGGTCTCGGGCCTGCCGAAACATCCGAAGAGCGCGGTATGGAAGCGCTCGAGCCACGCCAGCTCGACCGATCTGCATCCCGACTTCGGCCCGCCCGACTACGGGATCCCGTATGACGTGGTCGGTGCCGCGCACGACGACGTGAGCGTCGACTTCCAGTACGAGGACGAGAGCGACGCCGGTCCCTACCCCTACGGTCCGGACACCACGGTCGAGGGCGGTTCGGACCGGCACGCGCTCATGGTCGACGAGGACACCTGCACCCTCTACGAGCTCTTCAACGCTCGGTGGAGCGGTGGCGACCCGGCGGCCGGCAGCGGCGCGATCTTCGATCTCGGCTCGAACGCCCTGCGGCCGGCGGGGTGGACGAGCGCCGACGCGGCCGGGCTGCCGATCTTCCCGGGGCTCGTGCGATGGGACGAGGTGCAGGCCGGCGAGATCGACCACGCGATCCGGTTCACGGTCGCGTGCACCACCCGGCGCTACGTGTGGCCGGCGCGGCACCAGGCCGGGGTGAGCGACCGCCGGTGTCCGCCGATGGGTGCTCGCTTCCGCTTGAAGCGTGGCTTCGACATCAGCGGGTTCGGCGAGAACGCGCAGGTCGTGCTGCTCGCGATGCAGCGCTTCGGCATGATCGTCGCCGACAACCGGAGCGACTGGTACTTCCAGGGCACGGTCGACGACGGGTGGACGAACGGCCTGCTCGATCAGCTGAAGCAGGTGCCTGGGGGCGCGTTCGTCGCCGTCGACGCGAGGGGATGCCGCGTGTCGAAAGACAGCGCGGCGTTCGCCTACGGCCCGGACTGCCCGGCCTCGAACTGATCTCCGTCCTCGTCCTCAGCCGAGCGGCGCGGCCGGGTTGCGGCCCGACAGCGCGACCAGGCGGGTTGAGGGGTCGGCGTCCTCGGGCACCTCGACCGGCGGGGCGAGGATGCCCGCCTCGACCCATCCCGCCGCCTGCGGCGCGAACCAGGCGCACAGGTCGCGAGCGACGTCGTCGGGGATCGTGTGCTCGACCCCGATGCTCTGAGCCACGTCCCATCCGTGGATCGAGGCGTCGAACAGCATCTGCGTCAGGTACTCGTCGGCGGTGAGCTCGCCGCCCGACGTATGCACCGGTGCGTCGAGGTTCGACGATCGCACGCCGTCGATGGCCGCCACCTTCGCGGATCCCCATGCCCCGATCGGGTCGTCGCCGAGCCGGTCACCCTCGTACCTGCTGCCGATCTCCGTGAGGGTCGCGCCCGCGACGAGGTCGGGCACCCACAGGGTCTCGTAGACGAGGTGATCCAGGAGCATCCGAAGGTCCCACTCGGTGCACGGGGTAGGGTCGCTCCACCGGCCGGATGTGATCCTTCGCACGTGTCGGTCCACCTCGTCGAGCGCCCCCAGATACCGGGCTGCCACGTCCTGCATCCCACTCCTCCCGTCCGGTTCCGCGGACGCTACCACCGTGCCCTCGCAGAGCGCGGCTCAGCCGGTGAGCGCGAGGAAGTTCCGCACGATCGTCGGACCCTCGGGTGTCAGGATGCTCTCGGGATGGAACTGCACCCCGTACCTCGGCAGCTCGCGATGCTGGGTGCCCATCACGAGACCGTCCTCGGTCCAGGCCGTGAGGCGCAGCTCCTCGGGCAGGTGATCGCGTTCCACGACCAGGGAGTGGTAGCGCCCGGCCTCGAAGGGGTCGTGCACGCCTCCGAAGATGCCGCTGCCGACGTGTCGCACCGACGAGGCCTTGCCGTGGACGGGCTCGGTGCGGTCGACCGAGCCGCCGTACTCGATGCCGATCGCCTGGTGCCCGAGGCACACGCCGAGCACGGGGACGGTGTCCGGCAAGACCTCGAGCAGGTCGGTGAAGCATCCCGCCGACTCGGGGCGTCCCGGGCCCGGCGAGAGGATCACCCCCGCGGGGGCACGTGCGACCAATGCCTCGGCAGACTCGGCATCGCTCTTCACGACCTCCGTCTCGTGCCCGAGGCTCTCGATCAGCTGCACGAGGTTGTAGGTGAACGAGTCGTAGTGGTCGACGACCAGGATCATCGGAGCGCCTCCTCGGTCGTACCTCGAGCGGCGCGAGGCGCCACCGCGGGCAGCAGGGCCGACGCCTTGGCCTTCGTCTCGTCGAGCTCGGTCTGCGGATCGGAATCGGCGACGACGCCGGCGCCCGACTGCAGATGCGCCTTCCCGTCCTTCACGACCGCGGTGCGGATCGTGATGCAGAAGTCGAGGTCACCCTGGAACGTGCAGTAGCCCACGGCGCCGCCGTACGGCCCACGTGCATCGGGCTCGTGCGAGGCGATCAGTTCCATCGCGCGGCGCTTCGGCGCGCCGCTCAGGGTTCCGGCCGGGAACGTGACCGACAGGGCATCGAACGGGTGCATGTCGTCTCGCAGGTCGCCCTCCACCGTCGAGACGATGTGCATCACCTTCGTGAACCGCTCGACCTCCATGAGCTGGGTCGGGACGACGCTGCCGGCCGTGCACACCCGGCCGAGGTCGTTGCGGGCGAGGTCCACGAGCATCGCGTGCTCGGCCCGCTCCTTCGGGTCGGCGAGCAGCTCCAGTTCGAGCTCGTGGTCGCGGACCTCGGTCTCGCCCCGCGGACGAGTGCCCGCGATCGGGCGGGTCGAGACCCGGCCCTGCTCGACGCGGACCAACGGTTCCGGTGACGAACCCGCGAGCTCGATGCCCATCATCCTCACGAAGAACATGTAGGGCGCCGGGTTCGCGACCCGCAGGCGTCGATAGATCGCGGAGCCGCCGTCGGGCGCCGGGAACGTGACCCGGCGAGAGGCCACCCCCTGGAAGATGTCGCCGGCCAGGATGTGCTCCTGGAACGAGGCGACGATCTCGCGGTACCGCTCGTCGGACATGTTGGGTTCGCCGACGACGTCGGACGCGCCCTCCGGCATCGGCGCCAGCTCGGGCGGCGTCGCGTGCTGGATGCGACCCGCCAACTCGTGCACGGCCGCGACCCCCTCGTCGTAGCGACCGGCCGGCACGTGTGCGACGAGCATGAGGCGCTGCTTCCAGTGGTCGAACACGACGGCCCGATCGACGACGAGCAGGGCGATCGGCGGCACCGGAGCCGACGATGGATCGGGGACGGGGTGGCCGTCGAGCAGCGTCGCGGCTTCGAACGCCACGTACCCCATCAGTCCCCCGGTCAGGGCCGGAAGATCGGGCAGCCGGGGGGCTCCCAGCGACCTCGCGATCTCGATCAGCGCCTGTCGGGGCGGCCCGGCCGCCGAGGCGATCGGAAGCTCGCGGCTCACGTCGACGATCCGCAGCCCCTCGTGATCCCCCACGACTGTGGCGGCCGGGTCGCCGGCCACGAACGAGTACCGGCCCCATCGCTCGGAGCGTTCCACCGACTCGAGCAGCAGGCCCGGGCCGACGCCGGCGAGCCCCGGGAACAGCCCCACCGGGGTGGAGACATCGGAGAGCAGCTCGGCCCAGACCGGCACGAGCGGCCAGTCGGCCGCCAGGGAGTCGAACGTCGCGCGGTCGGGTTGGATCTGCAGTTCCACGGTGCGGCGCCTCCTCATGAGAACGAACGACCCCGGGGGTCGCCCGGGGTTCGCGGTCATCGATGTGGAGCGGTGATCGTCAGACGAGCGCGAGCGCCGGGTCGAGAGCGTCCCGGCGCCAGGACCAACGGATCGCACGCGTCGACATGCGGCGATTGTGACCGCACGGCCACTGGTCCGTCAACGAGGTGTCGGTCGGCGGTGCTCACCAGAATCACCCGGTCGGCTGACGAGCGTCCGGGGCAACGGCGGCTATCCTGTGCCGGCAGCGGTGCCATCGCCTGGATGGCCGCGAACGTGGAGGGGCTCAGTGAAGAAGATGTGGGTTCGGGCCGTCGCGACCGCGACGGCGTTGGGTCTCGTCGCCGGGGCCGTCGCCCTCGCCGCGACCGGCACCACGACGGCGCCAAACAGGCCCGTGCGTGCGCTCGGTGCGAACGGTGACGGCGACGTCGGGCTCGCGGAAGGCGAAGGCGGCGCGAAGGTCTCGCCGGTCTCGGGGAAGGTCGCAACGCCGCACCGCACGGCCTCGCTTGCGGCTCTCCCTCAACGCCCGCCGACCAGGGTGCCGTGGGTGAAGAAGGAGCTGCGGCTCGAGGGTGACGAGGAGGGCGCCGAGAGCGAGGAGGCTCGCCCCGTGCTCGGGTCGTCGACGTCCCTGGACCAGGCCGACGAGGCGCTGCAGGCCGATCGCGGGACGGAACCGATGCCCGTGCCCGACCTCGAGGTCGCCGGCCTCGGCGCAGCGGCGAACCCGTTCACGCTCGTGCCGCCTGATACGAACGGCGACGTGGGCGGCGGCTACTACCTGCAGATGGTCAACGTCGCGTTCGCGATCTACGACGCCGGCACGGGCGCCAAGGTCGACGGGCCGATCTTCATGTCGTCGCTCTTCGACCAGGGCTCCCAGAAACTCTGCGCCACGCACGACGACGGCGACCCGATCGTCGTCTACGACGAGTACGCGGACGTCTGGGTGATCTCGCAGTTCGCCCTAAACCTCAACAAGCCGAAGTTCGCGGAGTGCATCGCTGTCTCCGACACCAGCGATCCGACAGGAGCGTGGTTCGCCTACCAGTTCGACTACCCGAACGAGAACGTGCTGAACGACTACCCCAAGTTCGGGGTGTGGCCGGCCGCCAACAACTCGGCGTACTTCGCCTCGTACAACCAGTTCCGCTGCAGCTCGAGCGTGTGCGACTTCGCCTGGCGTGGTGCCGGGGCCGTTGCGTACGAGCGTGATGCGATGATCGCCGGCGTTCCGGCCGGGCAGGTCTACGTGAACCTCTACGGGACCGACCCGAACCTCGGCGGCCAGCTGCCGACCGACGCCGACGGCCCGTCGACGCCGGGGGCCAACCAGCCGAACGTCTTCATGCAGTTCGACGCCGACGAATGGGGTTACCCCGAGGACCAGCTCGAGCTCTTCGAGTTCACGGTCGACTGGGACACGGACACGGCGACGTTCGACGGTCCGACGCTCCTGCCGACGGCGAACTTCAACCCGTGGATCTGCGGAACCAACAAGACCTACTGCGTGCCCCAGAAGGGCACGAAGACCAAGGTCGACGCGCTGAACGATCGCCTGATGTTCCGGCTGCAGTACCGGCGGTTCGGAGCGGCCGACGAGCGCATGGTCGTCACCCACACGGTCCGGGCTTCCAAAGGCCAGGCCGGCCTGCGCTGGTACGAGCTGATGGACGACGGCACCGGCTGGGCGATCCAGAACCAGGGCACCTACTCGCCCGACGACACGAAGAGCCGGTGGATGGGCAGCGTCGCGATGGACGAGGCGGGCAACATCGCCGCCGGGTACTCCCTGTCGAGCGGGAAGATCTTCCCGTCGATCGCGATCGCCGGCCGAACCGCGGGCGCCGCGGCGAACACGTTCGACCTCACCGAACGGAAGGTGTTCACGGGCCTAGGGTCCGAGGACGGCCGGTACGGGCGCTGGGGTGACTACTCCGACATGACGGTGGCCGAGGACGGCTGCACCTTCTACTACACGCAGCAGTACTACAAGAAGACCGGTCAGTGGAAGTGGGCGACCCGCATCGTCAGCTTCCAGCTGCCGGGGTGCGCCGTCTGAGGCGCGGCACCGACTCGAGCGAGAGGGCCCTGGGCTTCGCCCGGGGCCCTCTCGCGTTCACCGGTATCCTGTGCGACCTATGCGCCTGTCGAAGCTCTTCGTCCCGACCCTGCGTGACGATCCCGCCGACGCCGAGATCGCCTCGCACCGACTGCTGCTGCGAGCCGGCTTCGTGCGTCAGGTGATGGCAGGCGTCTACGTCACGCTGCCGCTCGGGCTGCGCACGATGCGCACGATCGAGACCATCGTCCGCGAAGAGATGGACGCATCGGGCGCGTGCGAGATCCGCATGCCGATCGTGCTTCCTGCGGCTCCGTGGCAGGCGACGGGTCGCTACGACCTGTACGGCGACACATTGTTCAAGTTCACCGACCGCCATGACCGGCAACTGGTGCTCGGGCCGACCGAGGAGGAAGTCGTGACCCCCCTGGTCGCGGGGGATCTGCCCTCCTACCGTGATCTGCCCGTCAACCTCTACCAGGTGGAATGGAAGTACCGCGACGAGTTCCGCCCCCGGTTCGGGTTGCTCCGCGTTCGGGAGTTCCTGATGAAGGACGCCTACTCCTTCGATCGCGACGAGGAGGGTCTGCGGGAGAGCTACCGGGTGATGTACGAGGCGTACGAACGCATCTTCGACCGTATCGGACTCGATCTCGCGGTCGTGGAGGCGGACCCCGGCCAGATCGGCGGCGGCGTGAACCACGAGTACATGGCGCGAGCGCAGGTCGGCGAGGACCTGTTCGTGGAGTGTGAGAACGGCGACTACCTCGCCGATACCGAGGCCGCCAGGCCGATGATGCCCGAGCCCGCCCCGCCTGGGACGCAGCCGCTGACCGAGGTCGACACTCCCGAAACGCCGACGATCGAAACGCTCGCGACCTTCCTCGGCATCGAGGCCTCGCGCACGCTCAAGTGCGTGCTGTTCGACGTGGGTGGCCGCACGGTGGCCGTCCTAGTCCCCGGCGACCGCGAGGTCAACGTGAACAAGCTCGAGCGGCTCGTCTTCCCCGAGCAGGTCCGGCCGCTCGACGACAAGGACTTCGGGGCGCGCGGCTTCGTGAAGGGCTACGTGGTGCCGCAGGGCTTCGGCGACGCCGTCGAGGTGTTCGCCGACCACCTCGTGCGCGGTGGCAACGACTGGGTCACCGGTTCGAACACCGCGGACCGACACGTCACGGGCGCCAACATCGATCGCGACTTCCGCATCGATCGCTGGGAGGACCTGGTCGAGTTCCGTGACGGCGACGCGTGCCCGATCGACGGCGGACGGCTGCGCCTCGGGCGGTCGATCGTGGTCGCTCACATCTACCAGCTGGGCACGAAGTACTCCGCCCCCCTCGAGGCGACGTTCCAGGACGAGGACGGCACGCAGAGGCCCTACGAGATGGGGTGCTACGGGATCGGCATCAGCCGGATCCTCGCGGCCGTCGTCGAACAGAACCACGATGACGAGGGCATCGTCTGGCCCGCGCACCTCGCCCCCTTCCAGGTCGTCGTCATCATGGCCGGCACCGATGACGAGCGGGTTCGTGGAACGGCCGAGCGGATCTACGTCGAGCTCGGCGAGCGCGGCGTCGAGGCGCTGCTCGACGATCGCGACGAACGAGCCGGCGTCAAGTTCGCCGACGCCGACCTGATCGGGTACCCGGTGCAGGTCACCGTGGGCAAGCGCGGACTGGCGGACGGCTCGGTCGACCTGAAGCTGCGGGCCTCGGGGGAGCGTTCCAGCGCAACCGTCGAGGGCGCCGTGCAGGCGGCCGTCGATCTGCTCGCGAGGGCCCCGTAGGGCCGTCTGCGGTGCACCCGGCCGTTCCCGCAGGTCGTGGGCTATACTCGTCGGGTACAGGAGCTTTCAGACGTGTTTGCCGGAGGTGGGCTCGCGCCCACCTTCTCGTTCGTAGGGGAGGGTCGAGCGGTGGAAGTCGACGCGCTGCTCAGGCCCGTGATCGAGGCCGAGGGCCTCGAGCTCTACGACGTGACCCAGGGTCGTGAGGGGGGACGGAAGGTCCTCCGGGTGATCGTCGACGGTCCCAACGGCGTCGATATCGACACGTTGAGCCGGCTCTCCGAGCGCGTCTCGCGCCATCTCGACGACGAGGGGTACGAGACGGGCCCGTACGACCTGCAGGTCTCGACGCCGGGTCTCGAACGGCCGCTGAAACGGCCCGAGCACTTCCGCGCGACGGTGGGCGAGCAGGTGAAGGTGAGAACGACGGCGCCCTTGGCCGGGTCGAGGACCCACACCGGCACGCTGTCCGCCGCCGACGACGAGGGCATCACGCTCGTCGTCGGCGACGACGAACTCCGCGTGCGGCACGCCGACATCGCGTCGGCGCGCACGGTCGTCGACTGGAGCGCCGAACTGAAGAGGAGCAACGCATGAACGCCGAGATGATCGCCGCATTGCGGGAACTGGAACGAGAGAAGGGCGTCGCCTTCGAGACGATCCTGCAGGGACTCGAGGAGGCGATGGCCTCCGCCTACAAGACATGGTGGAAGCAGGAGAACCCCGACGCCGACGACGACTTCGTCGGCTTCCGGGCCGAGATCGACTCCGAGAGCGGTGACCTGCGCATGTGGAAGCAGGACCTCGAGGAGATCGAGGTGCCGCCGACCGAGGAAGGCGCCGAGCCGACCCTCGAGATGAAGGTGCTCGGCGAGGAAGAGGTGGAAGTCACCGACGACTTCAAGGGCCGCATCGGCGCGCAGACCGCGAAGCAGGTGATCTTCCAGAAACTTCGCGACGCGGAGCGCGAGATGACCTACGAGGAGTTCGCGGGCCGCGAGGGCGACGTCGTTACCGGCATCGTGCAGCAGCAAGAGCGCCGGTACACGTTGCTCGACCTCGGGAAGGTCGAGGCCCTCCTGCCGCAGGCCGAGCAGGTGCCCACTGAGCCGTACCGTCACGGCGAGCGTCTCAAGGCGTACATCACCGAGGTGCGCAAGGGTACGAAGGGCCCGCAGATCGTCGTGAGCCGGTCGCATCCGGGGCTGCTGAAGGCCCTGTTCGCGATGGAGGTGCCCGAGGTCGAGGAGGGCATCGTCGTGATCAAGGCCGTCGCGCGCGAGCCCGGACACCGATCGAAGATCGGCGTCCTTTCGAACGAGCCGGGGGTCGACCCCGTGGGAGCGTGCGTCGGCCCAAAGGGCTCGCGCGTTCGCATGGTGGTCAACGAGCTTCGCGGCGAGAAGATCGACGTCGTGCCCTGGTCCGACAACTCGGCCGAGTTCGTGGCGAACGCGTTGCAGCCGGCCAAGGTGAAGGAGGTTCGCATCGACGAGAGCACGGGCACCGCCATGGTGATCGTGCCCGATTACCAGCTCTCGCTCGCGATCGGGAAGGAAGGGCAGAACGCCCGGCTCGCAGCTCGGCTCACCGGCTGGCGCATCGACATCAAGTCGGAGACCCAGGTAGCCGATGAGGCGCGCGCGGCGACGGCCGCGGCTGCCGCACCGACCGAACCGGTCACACCGACCGAACCGGTCACACCGACCGAACCGGTCACACCGACCGTTCCGGTTCCCGACGAAACGGTCTCCGAGCCTGCCGAAGCGACGGTGGAGGCCAGGCCCGAGCCCGAGCTTGTCGAGTCGGACGCCGCCTCTCCCGAGGCAGCCGAGGAGGCGCCGGTCACGGAGTGAACGTGGTGGCGCACGAGCCGATCCGCACCTGTGTGGGGTGCCGCGAGCGGGGGCGCAAATCGACGCTGGTGCGGCTCGTCGCCTCGGCCGAGGGGCTGGAGATCGATTGTTCCGGGACGGCGCCGGGTCGTGGCGCGCACGTGCATCCCGACCCGTCGTGCGTCGCGGCCGCGGGCCAGCCCGGGGTGCTTGGCAGGGCGTTGCGCACGGGTCTGGACGGTGACGAAGTCGGTAGGGTGATGGACGAGATCGAGCGGATGGGAGCGGCGTGAGGGTCCACGAACTAGCGAAGGAACTCGGGGTCACCAGCAAGGAGTTGCTGGTGACGTTGGAGCAGATGGGGGTGGCGGGGAAGTCCGCCTCGTCCAGCGTGCCCGAGGACCTGGTGCCGAGGTTGCGGGCCTCGGGTGGCAAAGCCACAGAGGCGCCGAAGCGTCGCGAGGTGCTCGAGCCGGCTCCGGCCCCACGCAAGCCCAGGGCCAGGCCGAAGAAGGAAGCCGCACCCACGAAGGAAGCACTCACGATCGGGCCGGCCGCTCCCGAGCAGGAGTCGCCGGCTGCGGCCGAGCCGACCCCGGCTGCGGCCGAGCCGACTCCGGCAACCGCCTCGACCGCTTCTCCCGTTACGACCGCGCCAACGTCAGGCGGACCCGGCCCCTCGACGCCCGCGTCCGCTCCGGCGGCGGCATCCACGACAGCTCCGCCTGGGTCGCGTCGGCCTCCCCGTGTCGCACGGACCCCCGCCGAGCCGGAGGTCCCGACGCTTCGCGTCGTCCGAGGCGCCACCCCGCAGGAGATCGCCGAGAAGCTCGGCAAGGGACCTGCTGACATCGTGAAGATCCTCTTCCTCGCAGGCGAGATGGCCACGGCCACGACGTCATTGTCCGACGAGGGGATCGCGCTCGTGGCGAACGAGCTCGGCATGGAACCCGAGATCGTCGGGCTCGAGGACGAGATCGTGGCCGAGGAGCTGGAGGAGGAGATCGACGAGTCGCTGCTCGTGCCGAGACCCCCGGTGGTCACGGTCATGGGCCACGTCGACCACGGGAAGACGAAGCTGCTCGACTCGATCCGGGAGACCGATGTGGTGGCCGGCGAGTTCGGCGGCATCACGCAGCACATCGGCGCCTACCAGGCGCACGTGGGCGAGCGCGACATCACGTTCATCGACACCCCCGGCCACGAGGCCTTCACCGCGATGCGTGCCCGGGGTGCGCAAGTGACCGACATCGCGGTGCTGGTGGTGGCAGCCGACGACGGGGTGATGCCGCAGACGATCGAGGCCCTCGACCACGCGAAGGCGGCCGAAGTACCGATCGTCGTCGCCGTGAACAAGGTCGACAAGGAGTCCGCCGACCCGACGCGCGTGCGTCAGCAACTCGTCGAGCGCGGGCTCGTGCCGTCGGAGTGGGGCGGTGACACCGAGTTCGTGGATGTCTCCGCCAAGGCGAAGACGAACCTCGACACGCTGCTCGAGACGATCCTGCTGGTCGCCGACCTCGAGGAGCTCAAGGGCGTCCCGACCGGCCGCGCGCGCGGCACCGTGATCGAGGCTCACCTCGACAAGGGTCGGGGCCCTGTGGCGACCGTGCTCGTGCAGCGTGGCAGCCTCGACATCGGCGACGCGCTGGTCTCCGGCACGACCTACTGCAAGATCCGGGCGATGCAGGATGAGAACGGCGTCACCCTCGATGTGGCGGGACCGTCGAAGCCGGTGCAGCTGCTGGGGTGGGAGGCCGTTCCCGCGTCGGGCGACGAGTTCCGCGAGGTCGCCGACGAGCGCGAGGCGCGTCACGTCGCCAGCGAGCGCGAAGCGAAGGCTCGTGCGGCCGAACTCGTGATCAGCCGGCCGCCGACCCTCTCCGATCTGCTGCGCCAAGCCGAGCGCGCCGAGATCCCTGAGCTCAACCTCGTGGTCAAGGCCGACGTGCAGGGCTCGCTGGGCGCCCTGACCGACGCGTTCCTGAAGCTGCCCCAGGACGAGGTGCGTGTGAACATCGTGCGCAGTGCTGCGGGCGGCATCACCGAGAACGACGTCTCCCTCGCGATGGCCTCGGACGCGATCGTGATCGGGTTCAACGTGCGCCCCGACAAGCAGGCCGTCGATCTCGCCGATCGGGAAGGCGTCGACATCCGTACCTATCGCGTGATCTACGATGCGATCGACGACATCAAGCTGGCGCTGTCCGGCCTGCTCCCACCCGAGAAGCAGGAGCACGAGCTCGGACAGGCCGAGGTGCGGCAGATCTTCCGCGTCCCCAAGCTCGGGGTCGTGGCGGGGTGCTACGTCACCCAGGGCACGATCCCGCGCGACGCGCGGGTCCGGCTCGTGCGCGACGGCATCGTGGTCTATCACGGCAGACTGGGGTCGCTGCGCCGGTTCAAGGACGACGTGAAGGAAGTCGCGTCGGGCTACGAGTGCGGCATCGGCATCGAGGGCTACCAGGACGTCAAGGAACGCGACGTGATCGAGGCCTACGAGGTCCGCGAGGTCGCCCGCTCGATCTGATGTTCGTGGCGCTGCAACGGTTCGACCTGCGCATCCGCGAGAGCCACTCCCTGAAGCAGAAGCGTCACGTCGTGAAGGCGCTGACCGCCGCGATCCGCCAGCGCTTCAACGTGGGCGTCGCGGAGGTGGACCACCAAGACCTCTGGCAGCGCGCCACGATCGCGGTCGCCGCGGTCGGAGGCCAGGAGTATCACCTGCGGCACGTCACGAGCGAGATCGAACGGTTCGTCGAGACCTGGCCAGCGGTCGAGATGCTGCATGTCGACCTGACCGTGCACACCCCCGACGACCGAGAGCCGTAGTCTGATGCCATGAGCCAAGGAGCGCGCATGCAGCGGGTCGGCGAGGAGTTCCGCGAGATCCTCGCCGAGGAGATCCCGAAGTTGAAGGACCCTCGCGTGGGGTTCGTGACCGTCGTCGGCGTGAAGGTCTCACCCGACCTCCGTCACGCGTGGGTCGCGTACACGTCGATGGGCGACGACAAGGCGAAGGCCGGCACGCGTGCAGCCCTGCGTTCGGCTCGAGCGCATCTGCGGGCCGTGATCGGGCGGCAGGTGCGCCTCAAGTACCTGCCGGAGCTCGACTTCGAGGAAGACACGACGTACGAGCAGGGGCAGCGGATCGACGAGTTGATCGCCGGTCTGCGTCGCCTGGAGGACGATCTATGACACCCGATTTCGCGCGGGCCGCCCAGGTGCTCGCCGACGCGACCGAGGTCGCGCTCGCGTGTCACGTGAATCCCGATGCGGACGCCCTCGGGTCGATGCTGGGCCTCGCCGCCTTCCTGCGATCGCGAGGGGTCGAGACCGTCTGCTCCTACCCGAACGAGCCGCTCGAACCACCACGGTGGGCCGAGCTGTTGCCCGGGGCCGACCGGTTGGTGCCGGCGAAGGCGTTCCCGAAGGAGCCCGCGGTGATGGTCACGTGCGACTGCGCCGCGTTCGACCGGCTCGGACAGCTGGGGCACGTCGCGAACCGGGCGGGTGAGGTGATCTGGATCGACCACCATCGGTCGAACGAGGGCCTCGGCTCGATCCCTCTGAACGATCCGCAGGCCTCGTCGACCTGCGAGATGGTCTTCCGGCTGATCGAAACGATGGGTGGCGAGATGCCCGACGAGACGGCGGTCTGCCTGTACGCGGGCCTCGTCACCGACACGGGCAAGTTCCAGTACGAGGCCACCACCCCCGAGACGTTGCGCATCGCTGCCCGGCTCCGAGAACACCCCTTCGATCACGCCCGGCTTGTGCAGGCCCTCTACGAGGACAATCCCCCCACCTACCTGACGCTCGTCGGCGTGGCGTTGGGGCGGCTCGAGCACGTCGCAGACGCCGACCTGGTCTGGACCTACCTCACCCAGGCCGACCTGCTGGACGCGGGCGTGCACCCGGCCGAGACCGACGACCTGATCGACGTGATCCGAACGGCGCGCGATGTCGACGTGGCTGCGATCGTGAAGCAACAGAAGGACGGCCGCTTCAAGGTGAGCGTGCGTTCGCGAGGCGACCACGATCTCGCGAGGGTCGCAGCTGCCTTCGGCGGCGGCGGGCACCGGCTCGCCGCCGGGTACACCTCGGCCCATGGGCCGGCCGAGACCGTCGAACGCCTCGCAAAGGCCCTCCGGGGCGAGCCCGTGACCGCGTGAGTACTGGCCCCGCCACGCCCGGGCGCGGACCCGAGGGGTTGGTGCTCGTCGACAAGCCGGGTGGCATCACGTCGCACGACGCCGTGGCGAAGGTTCGCCGGGCGCTCGGCACCAAGAAGGTGGGCCATGCGGGCACCCTCGACCCGATGGCGACCGGACTGCTCGTCATGGGTGTCGGCAGGGCCACACGGCTCCTGCGTTTCCTCGGGGAGCTGCCGAAGACGTACGAGGCCACGATGCGCCTCGGCGTCGAGACCACGACCCTCGATTCCGACGGAGAGGTGGTCCGGTCGGCGCCGGTCGCGGTCGACGACGACCGACTGGCGGAGGTCGTCGGAGCGCTCGTCGGGGAGTCGATGCAGCGGCCGCCCGCGTTCTCGGCCGTCAAGGTGGGGGGTCGCAAGCTCTACGAAGCCGCCCGGAAGGGGGAGGTGCTCGAGGCGCCCCCCCGCCCGATCATGGTCGACCGCTTCGAGGTGCTCGCTCGTCGCCACGACGACGTCGACGTGGTGATCACCTGCGGCGGCGGCACGTACGTCCGGGCGCTCGCGGCCGACGTGGGGACGGCTCTCGGGTGTGGGGCTCACCTCAGGGCGCTGCGACGGACCGCGATCGGGCCGTTCGAGGTCGCCATCGCGACCGACCCGGACGACCCAGGATCACCGCTGCCGATCGAGCGTACGGTCTCCCATCTGCCTTCCGTGCGGCTCGATTCCGAGGAAGCCGTCGCCGCGGGGCACGGCCGCGTGCTCGCGCCCGCAGGGATCGACGGTCCGTACGCGATCCTCTCCCCCGACGAGCGGCTGGTCGGGGTCTTCCAGGACGAGGGTCCCCGGTCGAAGCCGCTGGTCGTGTTGGCAGCCGACTGAGCCGAGGCCCGGCCGAGCGGGACCCCTCACTCCAAGCCTGCGAAGAGCGAGTCGATCGCCATGGCGACGAGGACGAGGCCGCCGACCACGACGGAGGCCGTGAGGGCGATCCGTTGCAGATCCCAGGTCTGGATCGAGACCGGCTCGTGCGGGGGTGCGAGCCCCCGGAACCGATCCATGATCGGCCGAGGATCCTCCTTCAGCCGGCCGGAGAGCTCGGTCGGCACCGCCATGCCGACGGCGCAGGCGAAGCCCTCGGCGATCTCGTCGGGGGTGAACAGGGCGGTGGCGCGCTCGTAGACGCGGTCGGGGTCGGTCTGCAGGGCGAGGGTGAGCATCATGTTCGCGAGATCGACCGCCTGCCGCCAGGGCGTCGGACGCACCTCGAGGCCCGAGACGTCGACCAGCTGCAGGTGCCCGCGTTGCACCAGTAGGTTCGCCGGCTTGATGTCGCGGTGGGCGACACCGATGTCCCAGAACTGGCGGATCAGCCGCAGGCCCTCGTCGATCACGACGTCGTCGATATCGGAGTCGCCGAGGTTCTTCGAGTCCTCGAAGAACTCCGTCACGAGCATGTACTCGCGGTTCGGCGTGAGCTCGACGATGCCCCACGTACGAGCGACCGTGACGTCGTTCATCGCGAGGTATCGCAATGCGTAGTCCTCGTACTCGGCCAGCCTGCGTACCGATCCGAAGGGGGTCTCGTCCTCGAGCTTGCCGTAGAGGATCGTGCGCCCCACGCGATACCAGCGGTCGGCGCGCACGTGGCTGGTCGCGTAGATCTTGCCGAAGACGCGCGATCCGTCGGCGAGCGTCATGCGCAGCGGAGACGATCCCCCCGAGCCCTCGAGACCGAACGGTTCCACCTCGGTGACCTCGAGCCCGACCTGGTCGGCCATGGCATGCTTCACGGCCTCGGCTCGCGCCCCTCCGAGGTCGAGGTGCGCGGCATTCCCGCCACGCTGATAGCTCACGGGGAACGACTCGTCGGGAACGAACCATCGGAACAACGTCTCGGACAGCACCCAGCTGAGGAGCGCCGCGTAGGCGACGTTCGACGGGTAGTCCGCCGCGAGATACAGCCGCGAGAGCGCCACCAGGACCACCACGATCCACGCCGCGGTCATCGCCCGCTTCCTCAGCCGGCCGGCCGGGGCCAGCACGAACGGCATCGCGAACACGGTGATCGCGAAGGCGGTCATCGGCCACGACGGGAACCGGAAGTCGGTCGCGTCGATCAGGGGAGCGACGTCGCCGGGGGGGCGCTGCACATCGAGGAAGGTCAGGACCAGCCAGTCGCTGACCACGAACGTCGCGAGCGCCACGACCAGGTGGCGGAACCGCTTCGTTACGATCAACACGCCCGCCAGCACGACCCGAAGGAGCTGGACGGCACCGAACGCGGTGAGCATGGCGATCGACGTGGCGATGTCGGTGAGGACCGGGGTACGGATGTCCTCGAAGGCGCGGAGGACCGCATCGCCGAACGCGTGCGGTTGGTCGGAGTTGGCGACCCAGACCTCGATCGCGACGCCGAGCAGCACCACGCCCACCAGCGCCCACCACCAACGGGTCGACCCCGATGGGCGCGGGAGAGGTGGTGGCTCGCCCGAGGGCCGACGCTGGCGATGCACGCGACCGGCGGTCGGAGGGGCGATCGAGGTCGTGGCGGGCGGCTCCATCCGGCCGAGCCTACCGGAGCGAGGCTGGGCCAGCCGTCCGCGCACGCCATGTCGAGGTCCTTCCTCGTGGAGCAGGCTATCCTCACCCGATGACCGAGCCACCTGCTGCCGTCGTGGAGGACCCGACGGCCGACCCCGCCGCGAAGAAGCACTCGCCGACCCGCCGGATCGTCTCGGGGGTCATCTCCCTCCTCATCGTCGGCGGCATCTTCGTCTTCGCGATCCCGAAGGTGGCCGACTACTCCGCGGTCTGGAAGGCGTTCGAGTCGCTCACGGGCCTCGAGCTGCTCTCCCTGTTCGCCGCCACGGTCTTCAACCTGTTCACCTACTGGTGGGCGAACATGGCGGCGCTGCCCGGGCTGAAGCTGAGTCGGGCGGCGGTGCTCACCCAGACGACCACCTCGGTCGCGAACACGTTGCCGGGCGGCGGCGCGATCGCCGTCGGCCTCACGTACACGATCTTGAAGTCGTGGGGGTTCACGGGCACCGACGTCGCGCTGTACGTCGGCGTGACCGGCATCTGGAACATCTTCGTTAAGCTCGCGCTCCCGGTGATCTCACTCGTCTTCCTCGTGATCGCCGGCGAGAGTGGATCTGCGTACGTGGTCGCGGCCATCGTCGGCGTGATCGTGCTGGCGATCGCGGTGGGCCTGCTCTCGGCGCTCTTCGTGAGCGAGCGGTTCGCCCGCCGCATCGGTGATGGGTTCGGCCGGGTCCTCTCGTTCTTCATGAAGCTGTTCCGCAAGCCCCCGAGGACCGACACGGGAGATCGAGCCGTACAGTTCCGGGCCGACACGATCGGGCTGGTGGAGCGTCGGTGGGTGCGTCTGAGCCTCACGACGATCCTGAGCCAGGTCGCCCTCTACTTCGTGCTGCTGCTCTCCCTGCGGAACATGGGGGTGTCCGAGCAAGAGGTGAGCGCCGCCCAGGTGTTCGCGGTGTTCTCGTTCAGCCGCTTGCTCTCGGCTGTGCCGATCACGCCGGGTGGGGTCGGGGTGATCGACCTCGGCTACATCGGTGGCCTCGCGGCCGCCGCGCCGGATGGTGAGAAGGCGGCGATCGTCGCCGCCGTACTGATGTTCCGCGCACTGACCTACGGCATCCAGATACCGCTCGGTGCGTTCACCTACCTGATCTGGAAGGGGAAGAAGGATTGGCGGCGCGAGTCGCCGACCGACGTCGAGTCGGAACCCTCCCCCGCCTAGGTCGCCCGTCCTGGTCAGGACAGTCGAGGATCGAGAGGGTCTCCGGGGGGGGCCTGAGGCCGAGCGATCACCCCGCGAGCACTGAGCGCGTTCGTCACCTCTGTCACCAGGGCGGCCGACCCGAGCGCGATGCCGGTGCCGAGCAGCACCCCGGTCAACACGTCGGAGAACCAGTGAGCCGACAGGTACACGCGCGAGAGCGCCATCACGTACGTGAACCCGATCGCGAGTAGCTCCCACTCCCGACGCCGTGGCCCGGGGGGGAAGAACACGAGCACCAAGGCGACGGCCAGCGCGGCGCCGGCGACGGCATGCCCCGACGGGAAGGAGAACCCGTTCGTCTCCACGAGGGGGTTCGGGGGACGCCCGCGGTGGAAGAAGATCTTCAGCCACGTGAGCAGGGCTTCGGACGCGACCCAGACCAGCACGAAGGTGGAGAGGGCAACCCAGCGCCGGCGGAGGAGCAGCCACCCCGCGACCAGGATCCTCAGGGGGATCGTGACGAGGCCGCCGCCGACGATGCTCAGGAACGTGAAGAGGCCTGTCAGCGTGCCGACCCGCACGTCGTCGGCCCAGCGCTCGACCGTGGCGTCGAACTCGCCGATGAACGGCACCGTGGTCAGCGGCGCCAGCTCCTCGGGATGACGACCCACGGCGACGAGCATGAACACGAGACACGCGAGCAGCCCCAGGGAGAACCTGAAGGCGCGCCGGTGATCGGTCAGCATCGTGGTGAGCCTATCCGGCGCACGGTGGCGCTCCGGCCCCGCAGACCGTGAGGTCGAGCTCGCGGCGGACCTCGGCGACGATCGCCGCCCGGGGCAGCGTCGACACCGCGCGGTCGGCCTCGATCACGAGGGCGGGCTCCGACCCCCCGGCGAACCGATAGCGGGAGACGATGCACCCTCCGTCGAACACGAGCATCCGCGATCCGACGAACGGATCGAGGCTCTCGGGCAACTGGAACGTGCGCATGCCGATCTCGTCCGGCGCCGGGGGAACCTCCACAGCTTGGCTGACGTCGCAGCGAGCCATCAGCTCGACCTCGACGGCATGGACCCCGGCCCGATCGTGGTCGAGCCAGAGCGTGGTCCCGCTGTCGCGCACGAGCGACCCGGCGAACCGCCACCCGATCGGCAGCTCCGCGATGCAAGGGATCCGAGTGGCCGAGGGCACCGACTGTGCCTCCAGGACGAGGATCGAGCCATCGAGATGGGCACAGACCGGCTGTTGGGGGTTGTCCGCCGAACACGCCACGGTCACGGACATCAGCGTGATCGAGAGCGCGATCGCGGGCCACCTCATGCAAATACCGCCCAGTTCGATGCGATCAGCCCGAGCACGATGAACGCCACGAGCACCACCCCGATCGTGAGCAGGATGCGCCGGACGCTCCACCGCTGGATCTTCATCGGCGCACGCTCGGGAGCGAGCGCCTGGAACTCGGTCAAGAGGTCGCGGCCGTCCTCCTTCATCATCGTGCGCAGTTGGGTGGGGCTCGCCACGCCTCGCGTCGCCGAGAAGGCCTCCGCGATCTCGTCGGGGGAGAACAGGCGCAAGGCGTGCTCGTACACGCGCTGTGCGTCGGAGCGCAGGCCGAGGACCATCATCATGTTCGCGAGGTCGACGGCCTGACGCCAGGGGGAGGGGCGCACCTGCACGAAGAAGACGTCGATCAGTTTCAGGTCTCCGTCGAGCACCATGAGGTTGGCTGGCTTGATGTCACGGTGGGCCAGGCCCTCGTCCCACATCTCGCGCACGAGCTGCAGCCCTTGATCGATCACGCGGTCGTCGATCTCCGCCTCGCCGATCTCCACGGCGCCGTCGAAGAACTCCATCACGATCATGTATTCGCGTTCGGGGGTGATCTCGACGACGCCGTAAGGGCGCGGCACGGGCAGGTCGAGATCCTCCATCAGCCTGAGGGTGTAGTCCTCGTACTCCACGAACCGGCGCACGGTCTGGAAGGGCGACTCGTCCTCGAGCTTGCCGTACAGGATCGTGCGTCCGAGCTTGTACCAGCGGTCGGCTCGCACGTGGCTCTTCGCGTACAGCTTCGCGAACAGCACCCGCTCCGTGCCGGATCCCTCCTCGCGCACCCGCAGCCGCAACGGCGTCGAGCCGCCCGATCCTTCCAACCCCACGGGTTGTACGTCGAGGACGCGGTATCCGAGCTGGTCGCGGACGGCGGTGGCGATGGCCTCGCCCCGTCGCCCACCGACGTCCAGATGCGCCGCCTTCCCGCGCCGATAGGTCACGGGGAAGACGTCGTTGGGCGCGAACCAGCGGAACGCCGTGAGCCCGATCGCGACGCCGAGCACGGCGCCGAAGATCGCATCGGTCGGGTGATCGATCGCCAGGTACACCCGGGCGAGGCCGACGACGACGAGCAGACCCCCGGTCGCCCATTTCGCGGCATCCCGCCAGCGCCCGTGTGGGATCAACGAAAACGTGATGCCGACCAGCGTGACCGCGAGAGCGGCGAGTCCCCTCGAGGGCATCGAGAAGTCCTGCCACGGTCCGATCGTGACCACGTCGAGCGGCCGAGGCCGGTGGATCCCCAGCGTGAGTCCGTACGTCACGAAAGCCTCGACGATCAAGGCACCGAGGAACACCAGCAGGTGCCGCCATCGGCGGACGACGATCAAGGTCGCGATCGTTCCCCATCGCAGGAAGCGGATGATCCACCGTGAGGTGAGGAGCGCGATCGTCTCCATGACGTCGGTGAGGGGAGCGGTGCGCCACGATGCGAACCACCGGAGGACCGCCGTGTCGATCCGATGGAAGAGGCGTTCCGACGGCTCGAACAAGACGACACCGATCACCGTGGCCACGAAGTAGGCGGCCATGAACAGCCAGAACTTCCCGCTCCGCCCGAGCTCCCGCGGCAGGGGCGGCGCCTCGCCGGAGGGGCGCCGTCGGACGTCGGGGCCGAGCAGGCGGCGCCGGCGCTCGTGCGTGGTCTCGTTCGTCGGCTCGGCGGTGTCCATCTCGTCGCTCTCTTCCCTCGTTCGCGCGATGCTACTCGGCGGTGTTCCCGAGGTGGTGATCGTCCAGCCATCTGGCCGCAGCGACCGCCGGAGCGACGCCCGAGCTGACGAGGGCGTTGAGCGCTCGGAGCTCGGTCGTGGTCAGCTCGGCCGATACCGCGTCGATCGCCTCTGTCAGTCCGGGACCGAAGCGCTCGATAGCGTCACGTCGCACGAGCGGCGTCACGTTCTCCGCGGGCTGTAGTCGTCGATCGTCCCGCAGCAGCACGAGCCCATGCTGGGCGAGGCTGCCGTCGCTCGTGAAGAGCACCCCGACGTCCACCGTTCCCTGCTGGACCGCCGCTGCCGTGACCGGTCCACCCGCGTCGAGGGGCAGGAACGACGCGAATTCCAGCCCGTAGGTCTTGGCGAAGCCCAGCAGGCAGAGTTCGCGCTCCGGGCATTCAGGGGGACCACCGATCGTCATCGCGGACGCGACGCTCCGCAGGTCGCTCACGCTGCGCAGCCCATGCTCCGTCGCGGTCCGGGTCGTGACCACGAGCCCGTTCCTGCTCTGCGCGGGAGCTGGCTCGAGCGCTTCGATACCGCGCGAGCCGAGCGAGACTCGCAGCGTCGCCAGCGACGAGTCTGGGTCAACCGAAGGCTGGCCGCCCAGGAAGGCGACGGCGCTCCCCGCGTAGTCGGGCACGACCTCGATCAATCCACGCTCGAGCGCCGGCAGCACCACCTCGCGCGTCCCGACGCGACGGGCGTGTCGAACCTCGAAGCCCTGCGAACGCAGTGCGCCGGCGTAGACCTCGGCGAGCGTCTCGCTCTCGTCGAAGTCGAACGAGGCGATCGTGATCGCGTCGTCGTCGAGCGTGTGGTCCACGGGTGCGCTCGACCCACACGCGGCGATCGACGCCGCGATCACGATCAGGAGCACGCCCAAAGCCTTCCCGCCCATGCCGAGAACGGTACTCCAGCGACCGGCGGGGGGTCGTTGTGGCGTCGCGTGGGACGGGCGGATCGCGTCGGCTAGGCTCTCGCGCGATGCGGATCGTGCACGGGTTCGATGCGTTGCCGTTGCCCGAGAAGGCTTCCGTCGTGACGGTCGGGTTCTTCGACGGCGTCCACCTCGGACACCGATCGGTGATCGATACGACCGTCTCCCGGGCACGCGATCGCGGGATCCCGTCGATCGGGATCACGTTCGACCGTCATCCTCGAGAGATTCTCACGCCGGGCAGCGAGCCTCGCCTACTGACCACGGTGGATCGGAAAGCGGGCCTCATCGAAGCGAGCGGGCTCGACGTGCTGGTCGTGCTCGAGTTCACCCAGGCGTTCTCGCGGATCCCGGCCGAGGACTTCGTTCGGACCGTGCTCGTCCAAGGCGTCCACGCACGTCATGCAGCGATGGGTGCGAACTTCACGTTCGGCTTCAAGGCCGAGGGCACGGTGGCGACGCTGCCCGAGATGGGCGCCCCGTACGGCCTGACCGCGGAAGGGGTGCCCTTGTTCGAGCTCGGCGGCCGGACGGTGTCGTCGTCGTCGATCCGTGACGCCCTCGCTGGGGGCGATCTGACGTGGCCGGCGAAGGCGCTCGGGCGGCGCTTCGTGCTCGACGGCGAGGTGACCTCGGGGCACGGCCGGGGGAAGGGGCTCGGCTACCCGACCGCCAACCTGCGCACGTGGCCTCGGCTGCTCCTGCCCGGACAGGGGATCTACGCGGGCGTGGCTGAACTCCATGGGCGGCGCTACAGGACCGCGATCGATGTCGGCACGAACCCCACGTTCGGCGTCGAACCCTTGCACGTGGAGGCGTTCCTGCTCGACTTCGAGGGCGACGAGCTCCAAGGCGAGCCGCTCGCGATCGAGTTCTGGGAACGCCTGCGCGACGAGATCCGCTACGACTCGATCGACGAGCTGATCGCGGCGATCGCCGACGACGTCGACCGCACGCGGGCCATCGTGCCCGACGATCAAATCGGCCGATGACCGGCTTCTGCGCGGCGACCAGCCCGACCCTCCCGCAACAGTCGCCACGCGAGACGCGTCGTGAACACCAACGGGATCGTGATGCCGATCCGCTGCACGATGCCGTTCCCCGGCCGCACGACGTCGCGGGCGAAATACGACATCACGCCGCTCGACGCGATCGACGCTCCCGCGGCCGGCAGGGCCATGTCCTGCAAGCCGGGCTCGATGCGCAAGCGGGCAGCGAGCGCGAGGAGCCCCGCCGTCGCGCAGATATGGCCACCGACCGAGGCGAGATCGTGGGCGTCGTTCACCCATGACTGGCGTTCCAGGGGTTCGCCCGGCATCGGCCAGTTCGACATCCGGTCGCGTCGCATGAGACCGGCGGCGCAGATCGCGATCCCCGACGCACCGAGCAGGGCGGGTCCCGGCCCGCCGTCGCCGAGGCGGCGCTCGAGCGAGGCGGCGAAGCCGATCGTGCCGAGGCCGAGTGCCCAGAAGCCGGCGGTCATCACGCCCGGGACCCGGGCGTCCGGCGCGGCCAGCCCGCTGATGTGCTCGTTCGCGAGCGCGTAGCCGGGCTGACGCCGGCTCGCCCCGATCCACGCGGTCGTGAACAGGACGGGGCCGACCAGGCCACACGACTGGAGGAGGCGGTCACCGAGCGAAGGCATCGTCGCCATCGTAGCCACGCTCTCGGCGGCGGGCCGCTGCGCGGACGAGATCGTGGGAGGATCCGCCCGTGCGGGCACGTGACATGGTGATGCGCTCGATCGCTCGGCTCGCCGCCCTGGGGTGGTTCCGCTCGGTCGAGACGGGCGGGGTCGAGCGGGTCCCGTTGCGAGGGCCGACGCTCGTGGTCGCCAACCACGACGGGGGGTTCGTCGATCCCGTCCTCCTCGCCTCGACGCTGCCGCGGTTTCCTCGATTCCTTGCGATGGCCGGTCTCTGGCGGACCCCGGCTCGGCCGTTCCTGTGGCTCGCCGGAGCGATCCCGGTGGTCCGCGCATCCGACGGCACGACGTCGGAGAACTCCCGGGCGTTCGCCGCCTGCCACGACGTCCTGTCCAAGCAGGGCATCGTGGCGATCTTCCCTGAGGGGCGGGCGAGCGACGAGGTGCGGCTGCTGCCCGTGAAGACCGGGGCCGCCCGGATCGCTCTCGGCTCGCATGCCGCCGGCGCCGAAGGTCTTCTCATCGTGCCGGTCGGGCTGATCTACGAGGACAAGTCGACAGCGCGTGCCCGCGTCTACGTGCGCGTCGGCGTTCCGATCGATCTCGACGCCGAGCTTCCGTCGCTCGTGTCGACCGGAGGCGCTGCCGACGAGGACGATCGGCACACGGTCGCGGCGCTCACTGCGACGATCCGAGAACGCCTCGCCGCGGTCGCCTTGGACTTCGAGAGCGCGGCGCAGATGTCGTCGCTCGGGCTCGCCGCCACGATCGCCCTGCGACCCATCGATGCCGACCCCGGCTGGCGACCCACGTTCTCGGCTCGCGAGGATCTCACGACCCGGCTGGGCGACGCGCCCGAGGTACAGCAGTCCGCGGTCCGCGTCGCCGCCGACGCCTATCGGGCCGGGTTGGAAGCCAACGCGATCACCGACGCCGCCGTCGCGACCGACTCGCGACGGCACCGACGGGTGCATCTCGCGGGAGTGGCGGTCGCGGTGCTGGCCGCTGCGCCGGCCGTGGTGGGTGTGCTGGTCAACGCCGTGCCGGGCACACTCACCTGGCTCGTAGGACGGCGATCGATGGCTCCAGTGACACGGGCGACCGTGAAGTTCCTGGTCGCGTTCGTCTGCTTCCCGCTGACCTGGCTCGTCGTCCGCTACCTCCCGCCGGTGCGCGATTCGGCGCACCCGTGGTTGATCGCGACGCTGATCGGCCCCGTCTGTGGTCTCGCGGCTGCGTGGTTCGTGGCGCGCCTGCAGCGCGCCCGACGGGCCCGCGTCAACCTGCGCCGACTCGCCGGGGCGGGTGCCTCCCTCGACGACCTCCGTGCCCGGCGTGACCGCGTCGTGGAGGCGGTTGGCGTCGTCACGGCCGAAGATCGGTTCGGTCAGGCCGGCGTGCCCGCTGGTAGGCTTGGCGACTGACCATGACGTTGACCAAGGAATCGAAGTCCCAGATCATCGCCGAGTACGCGCGTTCCGACGGCGATACCGGCTCGGCCGAGGTGCAGATCGCGGTGCTGACGACCCGCATCGCCGAGCTGACCGAGCATCTCAAGACCCACAAGCACGACCACGCGTCGCGCCGCGGCCTGCTGAAGATGGTCGGTCGTCGGCGTCGCCTCCTCGACTACCTCCGCAACGAGGACATCGAGCGGTACCGCGACGTGATCGCGCGTCTGGGCCTGCGTCGCTGAGGCTCGCGCACCCCGTCCGGCGCGCTCTCGCGGGGCCGGACGGCACGAAGGAGTGATGCGAACGACCCACCGGATCCGCCGGAGGCGGGATCCAGGTCGGTAATCAGTAGCGAGCTTCCGGACGGCTTCCCGGCTTCGGCCGGAGTGCCCGGCGGCCCACCACTGAGGATCGGCCGACCCGCCTCCTTCTCGAACCGCGCACGCACGATGCGTGCGCCACACCAAGGAGGAAGGCCACATGGCCACCATCACCAAGTCCCACGCGTTCGGCGATCGGGACATCGCGCTCGAGACCGGCCGCATGGCCAAGCTCGCCGACGGCGCCGTCGTCGTCACCTACGGCGAGACCCAGGTGCTCGCCACCTGCGTCAGCAGCAACCCCCGCGAGGGAATCGACTTCTTCCCGCTCACGATCGATGTGGAAGAGCGCATGTACGCCGCGGGCAAGATCCCAGGCAGCTTCTTCCGCCGTGAGGGACGGCCCTCGGAGACGGCGATCCTGACCTGCCGGCTGATCGACCGCCCGCTGCGGCCCACGTTCAAGGACGGGTTCCGCGACGAGGTGCAGGTCGTCATCACCGTGCTCGGCGTCGACGGGGAGAACCCCTACGACATCCCCGCGATGAACGCCGCCTCGGTCGCCACGTGCCTTGCCGGCCTGCCGTTCGACGGCCCTGTCGCCTCGGTGCGGATGGGCCTGATCGACGGGCAGTGGGTCATCAACCCGACGTTCCAGCAGGTCGAGGAGGCGACGTTCGACGTGGTCGTGGCCGGCCGCAAGAATGACGCCGGTGAGATCGACGTGCTGATGATCGAGGGCGAGGCGCCCGACAACACCTGGGACCTGCTCGCCGGCGGCGCGCCCGCGCCGACCGAGGAGACCGTGGCCGAGGGGCTCGAGGCCGCGAAGCGCGCGATCGACGAGCAGATCGGCTTCCAGCGTGCCTTCATCGACGAGGCCGGCGTCAGCGAGCAGGACTGGACCCCGCGTCCGCTCTACGGCGACGACGTCTACGAGATCGTCTCGTCGTTCTCGGCCGGCCGCCTCGCCGAGGCGATCGTGCCCGACAAGGCCGAGCGCGAGGCGAAGCTCGACGCGCTGAAGGCCGAGACGAAGGAGCACGTCGCCGCGCAGCTCGGAGCCGAGGGCACGGATCGTCTTGGCGAGTTCGGCGCCGCGTGGAAGCAGGTGCAGAAGAAGGTCATGCGGGCCCGCGTGATCAAGGAGGGCATCCGACTCGACGGTCGCACGCCCACCGAGATCCGACCGTTGTCGGCCGAGGTCGGCGTGCTGAAGCGCGCGCACGGCTCGGCGCTGTTCAGCCGCGGCGACACCCAGGTGTTGAACATCACCACGCTCGGCATGCTGCGTATGACCCAGATGATCGACACGCTCGACCTCGAGGACACCAAGCGGTACATGCACCACTACAACTTCCCGCCGTTCTCGACCGGCGAGACGGGCCGCGTGGGTTCGCCCCGCCGGCGCGAGATCGGACACGGCGCGCTCGCCGAGCGTGCCCTGATCCCGGTGGTGCCGCACGAGGACGAGTTCCCCTACGCGCTGCGCCTCGTGAGTGACGTGCTGAGCTCGAACGGCTCCACGTCGATGGCGAGCGTCTGCGGCTCGACCCTGTCGCTGATGGACGCCGGCGTGCCGATCAAGGCTCCCGTCGCGGGCATCGCGATGGGCATGATCGCCGACGACGGCGCGTTCGTGACGCTCACCGACATCCTCGGCGCCGAAGACGCGCTCGGCGACATGGACTTCAAGGTCGCCGGCACGCGTGAGTTCGTCACCGCGATCCAGCTCGACATGAAGGTCACCGGCCTGCCCGGCTCGGTGCTGGCCGATGCGCTGAAGCAGGCTCGCGAGGCTCGCTTCCAGATCCTCGACGTGATGGAGGCCGCGATCCCGGCGCCACGCGAGGAGGTCAACGCCAAGGCGCCGCGCATCATCTCGATCCAGATCCCGGTCGACAAGATCGGCGAGGTGATCGGCCCCAAGGGCAAGCGCATCAACGAGATCATCGCGCTGACCGGCGCCGACATCGACATCCAGGACGACGGCACGGTGCTGATCGGCTCCACGCTCGGCGCAGAGGGCGCCGACGAGGCGGCCCACATGATCGACGAGATCGCGAACCCGCGTCCGGTGCTCGTGGGGGAGCAGTACGAAGGCACGGTGGTGAAGACCACGACGTTCGGCGCCTTCGTGAACCTCGTGCCTGGTCGAGACGGCCTGGTGCACATCTCGAAGCTGGGCAAGGGCAAGCGCCTCAGCAGCGTCGAGGAAGCCGTGAAGGAAGGCGACACGCTGACCGTGCTCGTCGAGGACATCGACACTCAGGGCAAGATCAGCCTGAAGCCGGTCGGCGAGGAATGGGCGATCCCCGAGGGCCAGGCCGACGAGTCCGGCGGCGGCCGTGATCGCAACCGCGGCGGCGGCAGGGATCGGGGAGACCGTGGCGGTCGTGACCGCGACCGTGGAGGCGACCGGGGTGACCGCGGCGACCGTCGAGGCCGGCGTTTCCGGGACGATCAGGGCGGTGGTCAAGGCGACGCTCCCGCGGCGGCCGAGGCTCCCGCGGACGCGCCCGCCGGCGAGTAGGCGCCCCGGTCACACTCCGATGCCCATCGAACGGACCGAGTTCAGCTCGGGCCTGCGAGTCGTCACGGAGCGGATGCCCGGCGTCCGCTCCGTGTCGCTCGGCTTCTGGGTGCTCGCCGGTTCCCGAGACGAGCGACCCCAGGTCAGCGGCTCGAGCCACTTCCTCGAGCACCTGCTGTTCAAGGGCACCGATCGTCGCAGCGCCCTCGACATCGCGGAGAACTTCGACGCCGTCGGGGGTGACGTGAACGCGTTCACCGCCCGCGAGTACACGTGCTACTACGCGCGCGTGCTCGACGGTGACCTCGAGATGGCCGTCGATCACCTGGCCGACATGGTGCAGCACTCGGTGATCAGGGCCGACGACCTCGATGCCGAGCGCCAGGTGATCCTCGAGGAGATCAACATGCACGAGGACTCGCCCGAGGACGTCGTGCACGACCTCTACACGCAGACCCTGTGGCCCGAGCACCCGCTCGGCCGACCGATCCTCGGCACGGTGGAGACGATCCTCGCCGCGAACCGAGCCTCGGTGCGCCGCTTCTACGGGCGACACTACGTGCCGGGCAACCTCGTCGTCGCCGCCGCCGGCAACCTGCGTCACGACGACCTCGTCCGGCTGCTGAAGCAACGCATGGACACCGGGCGGCGCCTCTCGGCCCGTGACACCTCCGTGTGGAACCTGCGGGCGCCCGGGCGGGCTCCGAGGCCGTCGGGCAAGCATCTCGTGAAGCGACGCAAGACCGAGCAGGCGCACATCTGCCTCGGCACGAACGGGCTGGCGCGCAACGACCCCGATCGATTCGCGTTCCTCGTCGTGAACACCGCCCTCGGGGGCGGCATGTCCTCGAGGCTGTTCCAAGAGGTGCGCGAGAAACGCGGCCTGGCCTACACCGTCTACAGCTATCACGCGCAGTACACCGAGGCGGGGCTCTTCTCAGCCTACGCGGGCACGACACCGAGCCGCGCGCAGGAGGTCGTGTCGCTGCTCCGTCGCGAGCTCGAGCTCGTGCGCGACGGGGGTTTGACCGAGGAGGAGTTCGAGCGGGCGAAGGGACACGTCAAGGGCTCGATGGTGCTCTCCCTCGAGGACCCCGGCGGCCGCATGAGCCGACTCGGGAAGTCCGAAATCGCCCACGGCGAGATCCTCTCGGTCGACCAGGCGCTGCGTCGCATCGACCACGTTACCCTCGACGATGCGCATCGCGTGGCCGAACGGGTACTGTCGCAACCGATGACGCTCACCGTCCTCGGGCCCTTCACCGCCTCCGCGTTTCGGGAGGTCATGGCGTGATCCGCGTCGGGGTCGTCGGCGCCACGGGCCGCATGGGCCGCGAGGTCTGCCGGGCCGTCGCGGCCGACCCCGAGCTGGTCCTCGTGGCCGCAGTGTCGCGCTCCGCACCGGGCGTCACGCTCGCCGACGCGATCGGGCTCGACGGCGAGGCCCGCTCCCTCGTGCTCGCCGAGCACCTTGAGGGCGTCCGCGACGCCGGCGCCGAGGTGCTCGTCGACTTCACGTCGCCTGCACACGCCTCGGAGCACGTGGCATGGGGCATCGCCAACGGCGTGCACGTCGTTGTCGGGACGACCGGGTTCGAGCTCGACGAGGCGTGGCGTGAGGCTCCCGTGGGGGTGATCGTGGCTCCCAACTTCGCGATCGGCGCGGTGCTGCTGATGCGGTTCGCCGAGCAGGCCGCACGCACCATGTCGTCCGCAGAGGTGATCGAGCTTCATCACGAGGGGAAGGCTGACGCGCCGAGCGGCACCGCGCTGCTCACAGCCAGGCTCATCGCAGCCGCCCGTGGCGACGGCGCTGGTGCGCCGGGTGGTGACGGCGCGTTCCCCGGGGCGCGGGGAGCCGACGTCGACGGTGTGCGGGTCCACTCGGTGCGACTGCCGGGGCTCGTCGCGCACGAAGAGGTGATCTTCGGCGGACAGGGCCAGACGTTGACGCTCCGCCACGACTCCACCGATCGGACGTCCTTCATGCCCGGTGTGCTGCTCGCGATCAAGGCCGCACCCACGCGGCCGGGACTCACGATCGGGTTGGAGCCCCTTCTGGGACTCTCGTGAGCAAGCGGCTGGCGGTCGTCGTCGCCGGCCCGACTCGCTCTCGCACTGCCGTTCGAGGACCTCGTCGGACCATCGACCGCGTGCTTACCGATCTCGTCGACGGACTCAACTAGCCCCCTACGCCCTGCACCACGAACGCGACGCCGATCCCGAGCAGCAGTACCGACAGCCCGATCCGCACCCATGCGAGCGCCCACTCGCCGAGCAGCGCCCGGCTGCCGGTGCCCATGAGCGCCGACCCGAAGTCGGTGAGCGACACGCCGAGCGTCATCGCGACCGCGGTGAGCAGCGCGACGTCACGACCTCCATCGGCGCTGGCCTCGGCCATCACGGCCGCCGCTGTGGTGGCGAAGAAGATCCAGGCGCCTGGGTTCACGATCACGAGGAGCACGCCCCGCGCGGTGGGACCGAGGCGAGCGCCGGTCCTGCCGACGACCGGCACGCCGACCGCCTCCCGCCGGAGCGTGCGCAGCTCGTTCAGCGCGAGATACACGAGGAAGAGTCCCCCGACGATGCGGAGACCCCGCACAAGCTCGGGCGAGGCTCCATCGTCGAGAACCCGAGCGCCAGCGTCGCCAGCACGACGAACAGCATGCCGTTGGCGCCGAGCATCACCCGGAACCCCTGACCGATGCCGTGGCGAGCGGTCTCGTTGAGGATCAGCAGCTGGACCGGTCCGGGCGCTGCACCGAGGGCAGCGCCGAGCGCGAAGGCCGGCACGAGGTGCTCGCCCCACGCGCTCACGGACCGATCTCGCCGTCCTGGGCGAGACGAAGCTCATCGACCGTGATCGTGCCGTCGGCGTCGCGGCGCACCAAGATCCCCTCGCATTCGCGGAACGGCGCGACCTCGTCGCCGGTCAGGCCGAACGCGGCGCGCTCCACCAGCGGGGTGTGACTGATCGCGAGGCCGGTCCCGCCCTCGGGGAGCTGGTCGAGCAGGGCCACCACTCCCGCGGCCATCCCCTCCGGGCTGCCGCCGCTCGCATCGTGCCCTCCCAGCCCCGGCACCACGGCATGGTCGGGAAGCTGCTGCATGGCGCCTCGTAGGAACCACGCCGCGGTCTCGGCCGCCCGCGCGGCCGGGGAGACGAACACCCGGTCGTAGCTGCGAGGCGTGGTGCGGCCGATCTCCTCGGCCGCGACTCGTCCCTCGGCCGAGAGGGCATCCGCGTGCGGGTCGCGGCGTGAGTGTCGACGAAGTTCGAGCTGTTCCATGTGGATCGAGCCTCCTGGAGGTTCGCGTATCATGCCGCGCCGTGACCCCCCTGCGCCGCATCTCCGTGCCGCTCCTCGCGCTCTCGCTCGCGCTCATCGGGTCGGCCTGCACCGAGGGCGACGGGGGAGCGAGCGCCGTGCCGACCGCCCCCTCGCTCAGCGGGGGGGTGGTGAGCGAGGACACGGGCGAGACGGAGTTCCTTCCCGGGCGGTTCATCTACCAGTTCAACAGCATCACGGCTCAGGCAGCGTTCGAGGGCAACGTCGCGACGATGAACATCCGTAACGGGACGGGATCGGACCTCGGTGCACCGTCCCTGTACGTGGTCGGAACGGACGACCGACGCTATGACGGGATGGTCGAGGGTGCAGCTCCTGTCGCCGATGGCGACCAGGTGACCCTCGAGTTCACGTTCCCGGAGCCGGTGACGCCGCAGACGATCGGGCTCGTGATCCTGTCGTTCGGCGACGACAACGTCGGGGCCATGGCTCCGGTGCCGAGACCGAACGCCTGAACCCGGCGGACCGTCGCGGGATAGACTCGGGCCCGACCCCGCCCGGAAGGACGTCCCCCCGATGCCCCGACCGATCCGCGTGGCGCTCGTCGTGGCGCTCGTGTTGAGCGTGCTCGGGTTCCTCGCCGAACCGGGCGTCGCCGGCAGCCGCGTCGACCCCGTCATCAGGAACCGCATGACCGGATGGGTGTCGAGGACGGGTGGGTTCCACATCTACCGACCGGGGGCCACCGCGCGCCTGCAGGTCGGCGTGTGGCCATCCTTCGCAGGAGAGACCGTGCGGGCTCGCCTCGAGTGGCGAGGTCAGGGGCGTTCGTGGCGTCTGCTCGACCGCTCGGGCGCCTCCCTGAACCGCGACAGCCGGGCGATGTTCGAGGTCCGCAGGGTCCCCGAGGGATTCAGCTTCAGGATCAGGGTCCGGATCGAGGCGACGCAGGAACACAGGGCTGAACGGTCGGGCTGGTCATATTTCCGAGCGCGCTGACGACGCCGACTTCAGTCGTGACTGGGTGGCTCGCCCTCGCCGGCGGCCCGTCGAGCCAGCACGAACAGCAGGTCGCTCAGTCGGTTGAGGTAGCGGCGAACCTCGGGGTTGGTCGTGCGCCCGTATCGCGCGAGGGAGATCGTCGCGCGCTCGGCGCGACGGATCGTGCTCCTCGCGACGTCGAGAGCCGCGCTCACGGGGTCGGCTCCCGGCACGATGAAGACCTCGGGCAGCGGTCGATCGGCCACCAGTTCGTCGATGCGCGCCTCGAGACGCTCCGTCATCTCCTGCGTCACGAGGGAGACCCCCGCCGTCAGCTTGGCCCGTTGGTCCGGGTTCGTCGCGAGGTCGGCTCCGACGATGAACAGCTCCCGCTGCAGCTCGAGGATCTCGTCGGCCATCGACGGGTCGCCCGTGAGCGACCGTGCCAGACCCAGGACCGCGACCGCCTCGTCGGTGGTGCCGTAGGCCTCGGTGACCGGGTCGTCCTTCGGTACGCGGCCCCCGTAGAGCAGCCCCGTCGTGCCGTCGTCCACGGTCTTCGTGTAGATGCGCGGCATGGCCCGCTAGCATAGGGCGCATCGCTGCCGCCCCCCAGGCGGCGCCCGGCACGAGGAGAGGCTCCGATGACCGGAGAAGCGGGTAGGTTCGGCTCGGTCGTGACCGCCATGGTCACGCCGTTCCGCGACGACGACCACGCGGTCGACCTCGACGGCGCGCAGCAGCTCGCATCGTGGCTCGTCGACAACGGCTCCGACGCGATCGTCGCCGCCGGCTCCACGGGCGAGTCGCCGACCCTCAGCGCCAAAGAGAAGGCGGAGTTGTTCCGCGCCGTGGGCGAGGCGATCCGCGGGCGCGCCAAGCTGATCTGCGGGACCGGCACGTACTCGACGGCCGAGACGCTCGAGCTCACGGAGGCAGCCGAGGACGCCGGCGCCGACGGGCTGCTCGTCGTCACGCCCTACTACAACAAGCCCCCGCAGCGCGGTCTGATCGCGCACTTCGAGCGCGTGGCCGACGCGACCGAGCTGCCGATCATCGCTTACAACATCCCGGGCCGCACGGCGATCCGGATCGAGCACGACACGCTCCTCACACTCGCCGAGCGCCCCAACATCGTGGCGGTCAAGGACTCGACCGGCGACTTCCAGGCGGTCTCACGACTGATCGCCGAGGCGCCGAGTGGCTTCGAGGTCTACTCGGGGGACGACTGGGCTGCCTTCGGGTACGCCTGTCTCGGCTCCGTCGGGGTGGTGAGCGTCGCGAGCCACCTCGTCGGCCCGCAGATCCATCAGATGCTCGAGCTGGTGGGCACGGGCGACGTGCCCGCAGCCCGCAAGATCCATGAGCAGCTCTCGCCGCTGTTCAACGCGCTGTTCATCACGTCGAACCCGATCCCGGTCAAGGCCGCCCTGAACATGCTCGGCCGCCCGGCCGGGGTGCCGCGGCTGCCGCTCGTCCCGGCAACGAGCGAGGAGCAGGCCAGGATCCGCGCAGCACTGGAGGACGCCGGTCTCCTCTAGCGAGAGCGACTGTCGCGTCGTCTTCCTCGGAGGGGTCGGGGAGGTCGGTCGCAACATGGCATGCGTCGAGCTCGACGGGCGCATCCTGATCATCGACGTCGGGCTCTCGTTCCCGTCGGGCGACATGCCGGGCATCGACCTGGTGCTCCCCGACTTCGACTACGTGCGGAAGCACGCCGGCCGTATCGAGGCGATCGTGCTCACGCACGGGCACGAGGACCACATCGGTGCGTTGCCGTACCTGCTGCGCGAGATCGCCGACGTGCCCGTCTACGGCACACCCTTCACGCTCGAGCTGCTGAAGGGCAAGCTCGAGGAACACCAGGTGAGCGACCGGTGCGAGCTGCGGACCGCGGCCCCCGGCGAGGGCGCGAGCATCGGGCCGTTCGTGATGCGGTTCCTGCGCGTCACGCACTCGATCCCCGACGGGATGGCGGTCGTCATCGACACGCCGCACGGCGCGATCCTGCATACCGGCGACTTCAAGATCGACCAGACTCCCCTCGACGGACGCCCCACCGACCTGCACGGACTCGCGGAGGAAGCGAGCGGCCGAGGCGTGCACCTGCTGCTCAGCGACTCCACGAACGCCGAGGAAGCCGGTTACACCGACAGCGAGCGCGCGGTCGGTCCCGTACTGCAACGCATCGTCGAGAACGCACCGAAGATCGTGGTGGCGGCGTGCTTCTCGAGCCACATCCACCGGGTGCAGCAGATCGTGAACGCCGCTCGGGCGAACGAGCGTGTCGTCGCGTTCCTCGGACGGTCGATGCTGAACTCGGTGGCCGCCGCACGCCGCCTCGGCTACCTGCAGATCGACGACCGCGACGTGATCGACATCGCGGAGGTCGCCGCCCTCGATCCCGGACGCGTCGTCGTGATCTGCACCGGCAGCCAGGGCGAGCCGTTCTCGGCGCTCTCGCTCATGGCTCAGCGCCAGCACAAGTGGGTGAAGCTCGACGAGGGCGACACGGTCGTGCTGTCGTCGTCGCTGATCCCCGGCAACGAGCCGGCGATCCACCGCGTGGTCGACGCCGTCTACCGAACGGGCGCCGACGTCTACCACATGCCCGCGGACCCGGTGCACTCCAGCGGTCACGCCGCTGCCGAGGAGCTGCGTCTGATGCTTTCCCTCGTGCGCCCTCGCTGGTTCATCCCGATCCACGGGGAACGCCGCCACCTGCAGCATCACGCGCGCCTCGCGGAGGAGGTCGGCATCCCGCGCGACCACATCGTGATCTGCGAGGACGGCGATCTCGTCGAGGTGGGGGAGCGGGTCGAGATCGTCGAGCGCGTCCAGGCCGGCATGACGTTCGTCGACGGCCTCGGCATCGGCGACGTCGGGGGCGAGGTGCTGCGCGACCGTCGCAAGTTGGCGGGCGACGGTGTGGTCGTCGTCGTGGTCACGATCGATTCGCAGACGGGCGAGCTCATCGGGGGCCCCGACATCGTGAACCGTGGCTTCGTCTACGAGGAAGCGTCGCAGGACATCCTCGATGAGGCGCGCGAGCGCGTGGTCGCCGCGATCGGCGAGACCGCCGACGCGCAGGTCACTGACCCCTCGGCGCTCCAGCAGGACATCCGCCGCACCCTGGGCCGCTACTTCAACGAGGTGACGCAGCGCAAGCCGGTGATCCTGCCGGTCGTGATGGAGGTGTGAGCGGGCCTTGGTTGTTGCTTGAAGATGTCCGGGAACCCGTCAAACTAAGGCCCTTATGGCGACGAAGACTTCCCCGTCGCGGCGTTCGTCGTCGCGTGCATCCAGCCGTCCAGCAGGCAAGAAGGCGTCTTCGAAGCGCCCGGCCGCGAAGAAGCCGGCGCCGAAGAAGAAGCCCCAGCGCGCGCCCGCGACCCAGATCCTTTCGCCGTTCGCGCGCGACACCCTGGGCATCGGGCTCATGGTGCTCGCCGGCCTCGCGGTGTTGTCCATGTGGTTCGACGCCGCCGGCCCGATGGGCGACGCGTTCTCACGTCTGTTGCACACCGGGTTCGGGCTCGCCGCCGTGCTGTTCCCGCTCGTCGGGTTGGGCTGGGGCATCGCGCTGCTCCGGGACCGCTCGCCCGAGGAGCGCATGCGCATGTTCATCGGGTTCGTGATCATGGGACTCGGGGTGCTGGGGCTCGTTTCGATCCTGCGGGGCAACCCGGGGGTGTTCGCTCCCGCCGTCGACACGAAGGTTCGCGGCGCCGGCGTGACGCAGGGCTTCTCCGACGCCGGCGGGTTCTTCGGCACGCTCGGCGCATATCCGCTCTCGAAGGTCGTTTCGCCGGCCGGCGCCTTCCTCGTGGACCTGGGTCTCGCCGTGATCGGCACGCTGATCATGACGGGCACGTCGTTCGCCGAGCTCGGCCGGAAGTTCGCCGCGACCCGTGCGTCGCTCGCCGAGAAGCGTGCGACCAAGGCGGTCGACGAGCAGGCGAAGGCGGAGGCAGCCATCGAGAAGCAACGTCTGAAGGACGAGCGTGCCGTCGAGAAGGCCGCGAAGCAGGCCGAGAAGGGCACCAAGGCCAAGCTCACCGAACGGCTCGGTCTCACCGAGCCGGTCGTGGTGCTGCCGGACTCCGAGGCGCTCGGGGCGCTGGACCTCCCTCCCGAGGCTTCCGAGGCCGAGGACGCACCGGTTCCTTCGAAGCCGCGCGGGCGGACGATCGCGACGGCCGACGGGCCCTACCAGCTTCCTTCGCTCGACCTACTGCGCACGGCGCCGCCGTCCACGAACGACGGTGTGCACGAGAAGGACATCATGGAGGCGCTCGGGCACACGCTCTCCACGTTCGGCGTCGATGCGAAGGTGACCGCGGCCCACCGTGGCCCTACAGTGACGATGTACGAGGTCGCGGTCGCCTCGGGCACGAAGGTCAACAAGGTGCTGAACCTCTCGAGCGATATCGCCTACGCGCTCGCCACACCGGATGTCCGCATCATCGCCCCGATCCCGGGCAAGTCGGCGATCGGTATCGAGGTGCCGAACCGCCACCGCGACTTCGTGATGCTCGGCGACATCCTGCGTTCGAAGGCCGCGAAGCAGGCGACCCATCCGCTCACGGTCGCCCTCGGCAAGGACATCCACGGCGAGGCGCAGATGGTGAACCTGGCGACGATGCCGCACGTGTTGATCGCGGGGGCGACCGGTGCCGGCAAGTCGAGCCTGGTGAACAGCTTCATCACGTCGATCCTGATGCGCACGAGCCCGGACGACGTCCGGCTCGTCTTGGTCGACCCCAAACGGGTGGAGCTCAGTCACTTCGCCGACGTGCCGCACCTGCTGAGTCCGGTGATCGTGCACCCGAAGCGGGCCACCGAGGCCCTCGAGTGGATCGTGCGCGAGATGGAGATGCGCTACGAGATGCTCGCGACAGTCGGCGTGCGCGACATCGACGGGTACGAGGAAGGCCTGCGCGAGGGCACGCTGCGGCTGCCGGTCGGGCGCGAGCACGAGTACCAGCACATGAGTTACATCGTGGTCGTGATCGACGAACTCGCCGACCTGATGATGGTGGCGCCCCGCGCGGTCGAGGACGCGATCTGCCGCATCGCCCAGATGGCCCGCGCGGTGGGCATCCATCTCGTCGTGGCGACCCAGCGCCCGAGCGTGGACGTCGTCACCGGGTTGATCAAGGCGAACATCCCGAGCCGGATCGCCCTGATGACGTCGAGCCAGGCAGACTCACGCGTGGTGCTCGACCAGAACGGCGCCGAGAAGCTCGTCGGTCACGGCGACATGCTCTTCGCTCCCGCCAACGCGTCGAAGCCAACGAGGCTGCAGGGCGCCTGGGTGACCGAGGCGGAGATCCACAGCATCTCGGAATTCATCCGGACCCAGCGCGAGGTCGTCTACGAGCAGCACATCGAGGGGCTCGGCATCCCGCCGACCGAGGCCGAGCTCTCCGCGGGCTCGAGCGGCGCGGGCGACAGCGACGACGATCTGGTCAACCAGGCCGCCGAGCTGATCGTCCGCTCCCAGCTCGGCTCGACCAGCATGCTCCAGCGCAAGCTGAAGGTGGGCTTCGCGCGAGCCGGGCGCATCATGGACCTGCTCGAGGAGCAGGGCGTGGTCGGCCCGAGCCAGGGCTCGAAGGCCAGAGACGTGCTCGTGACCTGGGAAGAGTGGGAGGAGCGGCGCAGCGCCTGAAGGCCGCTCAGAGGGCGCCGACGCGCCGGGCCACCTGGAAGAGGGTGTCGGCGTGCTGCTGCGGGTCGATCATGAATCTGCCGGCCATGCCCACCTGGCCCTGCCAGTAAGCGTAGATGCGCTCGGCGTTCCACCCTCGTTCGGCACCGCTGCGGAAGCTCCGGACGAGCTCGCTGCCGCTCCAGATCGCCGGGGGAGCGACGATGAAGCCACCCCGGGCCCCATCGATCGAGACCCAGTAGGCCCCGACCAGCCCCCATCGGCCATCGTCGAGCTGGCCCGAGACCAACAGGAACTTCACCGGGCCCTCCGAGAGCGTGTCGGGCGCGGTCACGGGTTCGCGGATCGCCGAGAGCGGCGAGGACTTCCAGGTCGTGTCGTTCATGTCAGGCTCCATCAGCACGGGTTCCCTCCCCCTCCGAGCGCACACTAATCCCCCGAACGGGGCCGATGCGCCCGGCGAAAGTCGGTGTTTTCCGGCGCGGGGGCCGTCGGAAGTCGGTAGTTCTGCGTCTCCTGGCCTAGGCGGGGTCGCGTACAGCAGGCGTGCCGTCGGCGAGCTTCACCCACTGTTCGTGATCACGCCAGGCTCCCCGGATGAACAGGTACCTAGGCGAGAAGCCCTCTCGATGGAACCCCGCTCCCCGCACCAGCGCGATCGAGGCCTCATTGCCCGGCTGCACGTTCGCCTGCACGCGATGCAGACCGAGATCCTCGAACGCGTACCGCAGTAGCAGCGGCATCGCCGCGCGCATGTATCCCTGCCCGGCGAACGGCTCGAACGCGTAGTAGCCGAGGAACGCATTCCGGAACGGACCCATCACGATCTGCGACAGGTTCATCACCCCCGCGATCGAACCGTTCTCGGCGTCGCAGACCAGGAGCGAGCGGTCGGTCTCGGTACGGTTGCGTGTCAGCAGGCGCTCGAACCAGGGCGCTGGATCGCCCGGCTCCAGCCAGGGGTCGTGCAGCTCGCCCGACCCCAGGAGGCGCTCGATGAACTCCGTCCGGTCGCCCTCGACCGGCGGGCGCAGCACGACCCGGGGGGTCATGCGTCGTGCGCGCGCGCCTTCGCCTCGGCGATCACACGCTCGGCCGATGCCCGGTCCTCGAACCCCTCGGTGCTCACCTTGTGCCCTTCGAGGTCCTTGTAGACCTGGAAGAAGTGCTCGATCTCGTTCAGCAGCGTCATCGGCAGGCCGGCGAGATCGCCGACGTGTGACCAGATCGGGTCGCGCAGCGGCACACACAGGATCTTCTCGTCCTCGCCCTTCTCGTCGGTCATCCGGAACAACCCGATCGGACGCACGTTGATGCGACATCCCGGGAACGTCGGCTCGCCCACGAACACGAGGGCATCGAGCGGATCGCCGTCACCGCCGAGGGTGCCGTCGATGAACCCGTAGTCGGCCGGATACTGCATCGAGGTGAAGAGCATGCGGTCGAGCACGATCTCGCCCGTCACGTGGTCCATCTCGTACTTGTTGCGGGAGCCCTTCGGGATCTCCACGAACACGGTGAGCGAGTCCTCGACCATGCGGGGGAGTGTACCGGCGCTATCATCCCGGGGTTCACATGGCCGGCACATCGCTGCAACGACCCATCGGGGTCGGCCCGGCGCTCGAGAAGGCACGACGCATCCGCGGGCTCTCGCTCGATGCTGCTTCGCGCGACACGAGGCTCCGGATCGACCAACTCACCGCCCTCGAAACCGAGGACTTCGCGGCGCTGCCCAACGACGCCTTCGTCCGGGGAGCCCTGCGCACCTACGCCCAGTACCTGGGCGTCAACCCTGACAAGGTCCTCGGCGCGTATGCGAAGCACGCCGCCGAGCCCGAGGCCCCGGCGCCTCCCGAGGGACTCGGACGCATCGAGCGAGCGATCGCGGCCACGCGCATCCGCGACAACCAGCGGTTCCTGCTGTTCGGGGCGGCGACGCTCGTCATCCTGCTGCTGCTCTTCGGGCTCGTCGCCCGTGACCGTGGCGCCCCGGCCCCGGCTGCGATCCCGACGACCGCTCCGCCGGCGGCGACCGCGTCGTCGACGATCGACGCCGTGCTCGTCGCGCTGCGTCCCGTCGAGGTCACGGTGACCGTCGACGGCGCCCCCGAGATCCACGACATGGAGGAGGGCGAGACCCTCTCGTTCTCCGCCGACGAGGAACTCGTGCTCGCCGTCGCCGACGGTGGCGCGGTGCAGGTGACGGTCGCCGGGAGGGACCTGGGAGCACCCGGAGAGCCCGGCACGGCATGGACCGACACGTTCACGTTCGACGTGCGCGAGTCACCCGACGCGACGACCGGATCGCCGTCGCCGTGAGCCGTTCGGTGCGGGTCGAGGTCGTCGGTGTGGGCACCGAGTTGCTGCTCGGCCAGATCGTGAACACCAACGCCCGCTGGATCGGTGAGCGACTCGCGGAGGTCGGTGCCGACGTTCTGTTCCACCAGGTGGTGGGCGACAACCTCGACCGCATCGTCTCGGTGTTGGAGCTTGCCGCCTCCCGATCCGACGTCGTGATCACCACGGGCGGGCTCGGGCCCACCGAGGACGACATCACGCGCGATGCGCTCGCGCGGGTGATGGGCGTGCCGCTGGCACGCGATCCCGAGCTCGAGCGGTGGCTGCGCGCGCGGTTCGCGGGGTTCGGCGCCGGTCCGATGCCCGAGAACAACCTGCGCCAGGCCGATGTCCCGCGAGGAGCTGGCACGATCGAGAACGACCGCGGCTCCGCCCCCGGGCTCGTCGCGGATCTGCCGGGCCGCGTTCGGGTCTATGCGCTGCCGGGCGTGCCGACGGAGATGACCGCGATGATGCGCAGCAGAGTGCTCCCCGACCTCGGCGCCACGATCGGCGCGGCGGTGGTGCGGTCCCGCACGCTGCGGTGCGTGGGCATCGGGGAATCGAAGGTCGCGGAGATGCTGGCGGACCTCTTTCCGTCGTCGACGAACCCGAGCCTGGCCTACCTCGCTTCGGCGGGCGAGGTGAAGGTGCGGCTCACGGCCAAGGCCGACACGGTCGAGGACGCCGAATCGATGATCGCCCCGCTCGCGGCCGAGGTGCATCGTCGACTCGGCGACCTGGTCTTCACGCTCGACGACGAGACGCTCGAGCAAGCGGTCTCGCGTCTATTGCTGGCGTCCGGCCGACGCCTCGCGTGCGCCGAGTCGCTCACCGGGGGCAGCGTCGGGGCCCGTCTGACCGCCGCCGAAGGCGCCTCGAAGGTCTTCGTCGGGTCGGCGGTCGTGTACACACCTGAGGCGAAGCAGCGAGTGCTCGGTGTGTCGCGCGAGACGATCGAGGGACCCGGCGTCGTGAGTCGCGAGTGCGCGCTCGAGATGGCGGCCGGCGCCCGGCGCCTGTACGAGGCCGACGTGGCCGTCTCGCTCACCGGCGCCGCAGGTCCGGAACCACATGACGGCGCCGAGCCGGGGACGGTGTGGATCGGCCTCGACGCCGATGGCGTCACGCACGCTCGCGGCTATGTCGCATCGGGCGACCGGGTACGGGTGCGTCGCTCGGCCGAGCAGGCGGGGCTCGACCTCGTGCGTCGCTTCCTCGAGGGCGGGTCGCTGCCTGACGGCGACCGCATCGTCTGAGGCCGGCGACGGCGGCCGTGGCGACCGAGAGATCGTCGGGACGGGAGACGAAGCCGCAACGCCTCTTCGCCGCCGTCGCGATTCCGGCGGGGGCTGCCGACGCCGTCGAGGCGGCGATCGCAGCCTGGCGCGAGGCGTTCCCGCGGGCTCGATGGGTGCCGCGGGAGAACTGGCACGTCACCCTCGTGTTCCTGGGGTCGACGTCTCCCCGACTGGTCCCGTGGGTCCGGGAGCAGCTCGCCGTGGTCGCGGATCGGACCCCGGCGTTCGAGGCGTGCGTGCTGGGGCTCGGCGCTTTCCCTTCGACGGATCGAGCGCGGGTGCTGTGGGCCGGTCTCGACGACGATCCCGGAACGATCGGGGGACTGGCCGCCGCCGTGCAAAGCGCGTTGGCCCACGAGTTCCCCCCCGAGCCTCGACCGTTCCTCGCCCACCTGACCGTCGCCAGGAGCAACCACGCGCTCGCGTTGCCACCTGCGTTCGCCCAGACCCCCCTCGAGAGCGACCGGTTCGAGATCGACGCGCTCGAGCTGATGAGCAGCCAGGGACGGCGAACCGCGCCCCTCTACGAACGGGTCGCGACCTTCCCTCTGGGAAGGCGATGACGTCTCCCGTCTGATCCGGATAGTTGCATCCGAACAGGTGTTCGGGTAGCGTGCCGAGAGCGCCGACCGGATCACAGAGGTGTAACTTATGTCAGACCCGCTCGATAGCGTGCGCGTTCCAACAGGAGATGAGCTCGCACGGCACCTCCTCGCCGGTGGGCCGAGGGGCCAGAGGGCCAGGGAGAAGGAGGCCAGGGTGGACCGCGACAAGATGCTCGACGTCACGCTCCAGCAGATCGAGAAGCAGTTCGGCAAGGGCGCCGTCATGAAGCTCGGGGAGCACCCGGCGGGGGCGGGCGTGTCGGTGATCCCCACGGGGTCGCTCGCGCTCGACCTCGCGCTCGGCATCGGGGGGGTTCCCCGAGGCCGTGTGATGGAGGTCTTCGGACCCGAGGGCTCGGGCAAGACCACCGTCTGCCTGCACATCATCGCGGAGGCACAGGCCAACGGCGGCATCGCGGCCTTCATCGACGCCGAGCACGCGCTCGACCCGACCTACGCGCGAGAGCTGGGCGTGAACATCGACGAGCTGTTGGTCTCACAACCCGACTCGGGCGAGCAGGCCCTCGAGATCGCCGACATGCTCGTTCGTTCGGCCGCGCTCGACCTCGTGGTCATCGACTCGGTCGCGGCGCTGGTCCCTCGCGCCGAGATCGAGGGCGAGATGGGTGACACCCATGTCGGCCTGCAGGCGAGGCTCATGAGCCAGGCGATGCGCAAGCTCTCCGGATCGCGCTCGAAGTTCGACACCACGGCCATCTTCATCAACCAGCTCCGCGAGAAGATCGGCGTGATGTTCGGTTCTCCCGAGACCACCCCCGGCGGGCGGGCGCTCAAGTTCTACTCCTCGGTCCGACTCGACGTGCGCAAGATCGAGAATCTCAAGGACGGCACCGAGGTCGTCGGCTCCCGCAC